>NZ_JAWZSR010000007.1:0-192242 GCF_033949965.1 Gracilibacillus pellucidus
AAGAAGAGCGGAAGTTGCAAGAAGAAGAGCGGAAGTTGCAAGAAGAAGAGCGGAAGTTGCAAGAAGAAGAGCGGAAGTTGCAAGAAGAAGAGCGGAAGTTGCAAGAAGAAGAGCGGAAGTTGCAAGAAGAAGAGAGGAAGTTGCGAGAAGAGGAGCGGAAGTTGCAAGAAAGAGGAGCGGAAGTTGCAAGAAGAAGAGCGGAAGTTGCAAGAAGAAGAGCGGAAGTTGCAAGAAGAGGAGCAGAAGTTGCAAGAAGAAGAGCGGAAGTTGCAAGAAGAAGAGCGGAAGTTGCAAGAAGAGGAGCGGAAGTTGCAAGAAGAGGAGCGGAAGTTGCAAGAAGAGGAGCGGAAGTTGCAAGAAGAGGAGCGGAAGTTGCAAGAAGAGGAGCGGAAGTTGCAAGAAGAGGAGCGGAAGTTGCAAGAAGAAGAGCGGAAGTTGCAAGAAGGAAGGCAGAACATAACAAAAAAGGCACCTCCTCGGGCTTATCGGAAGTGCCTAAAATGATTTATTTTCTCAGCAGTAAATTCTTCAAGTTATATATTCTGAATTTCGTTCTTCCTTTTGATTCTATATCTAGCTGTTTTAATAGGCGGGATGTAGTATAGATTGAATCTAATAATAGAAACCACCTTGCCTGTTTATTAGTAATAGAATAGCCGAATAAATAGCTGTAGTCGATTAGTGCAGATAGGTGTGCTTGCTTATCTTGACAGCCACAGCTGTAACACTTCCATGTTCCGTATATCCTTTTCATGATAGCTTCACATCTCGGACAATATACGCCCCTTTTGATATTTTTCACATTATCTTTTGTTAGTTTAGAAAAAGAAAGTGGTCTATTACGGTGTAAAGAGATGAGTTGCTTACTTAGTTGTAAGCGCTTGTCCGCTATTAGTTGAGCTTCTGCGTAAGTTTTTGATAATTCTTTAATGCGAAAAGGAAGTTGTTGAATAGGGATAACATCAGGATCATGAAAAGTCAAATTAGCTTCCCTGTGAGTTAATGTTGTTAAGGTGTGGATGGGTATCGTATCATGCCCAAGGGAATAAAGAAGGTGTTGTAGCTGTTCTTTTTGTAAATTGGCCTGATGCAAAGGGTGTTGATAGATTTTTTCCTCGGATTCTTTCGTTTGGATTAACTGTCCAGCTTGATTAATAGATATAGTTCCTTTTAAATGTTTAACCTCTATCAACAAGAAAAAAGTAGGAAACAGAAATAATCCATCCATTTGAAAATGATAATTATTAAATTCGAGTCTCAAGTTGTATAAGTCATAATGGGAAGTAAAAGAAGCGAGATGGAGGTAATAAGGTAAGCTCTGTTCTCCGAGGTACCCAGCCAGTTCACGCCCGTAGAGTTCGCTGAGATCAGATGGAATGCTTGAACGGCGCTTCATGATTATTTCTAATTGGCGAAGTTGTTCTGTTTTTTCAGGAGGTTTTACAATCAATGAATCATCTCCTTTATTGATAAGTTTTCCTATATTATAGCACAATTTTAACAAGTAAAAAGCCATCCATTAAGATGAATGGCTCCATGGCTAGTTTAGATAACAGGATAATAAGCTTGATAAACGGGATTTGTATAATATGGTGGTCTAGGTCCAATTGCGGGTAGTGGCCAAGCGGCTGAATTGTCATCATATAACACATTTTCTGTTTTCTCGGATTCTCTTATTAATAAGTACTTTGCTTCTGGATTGTAATAATAATGCATCGTTTCACCTCCGTGATAGTAGGCTATGCATACTCTTTGTGAAATGAGCTAGTTTAATGGAAAATTAGACAAACACGGTATGTGCCCATTAAGCATAAAGTATGTGTAGCGAGTATTAAAGGAGGCATACGAATGTCGAATGAATATCCGATGTACCCTAATTATGGGAAGATTACGAAGTATGAAGAAGTAGGAATGACAGTGCCTGAACAACGACAATATCGTCAACCAGGTGTGGAAGGATTAATGGTACCTCATCCAATTATCGAAAACCCTAACTACAAAGGAAGCGGGAAGTTAAAAGATAAAGTAGCTCTTATCACAGGTGGTGATAGTGGGATGGGGGCAGCCGCTGCGATTGCCTTTGCGAAAGAAGGAGCAAATGTGGCGATTGCTTATTTAGATGAACATGATGATGCCAATCGAACGAAAGCGAGAATCGAAGAGTTAGGGCAAAAATGTTTATTGCTTCCTGGTGATTTGCGTGAGAAACAACAATGTGTGGATATCGTAGAAAAAACAGTGGAAGCATTTGGGCAGCTTGATGTGTTATGCAATCACGTGGGGATTCAGTTCCAACAATTAAGTTTAGAAGATATTACGGATGAACAATTTGATGATACATTTAAAGTAAATATCTATTCGCATTTTTATACTACTAGAGCGGCATTACAATACTTAAAAGCAGGAAGCTCCATCATCAATACTTCTTCTGTCGTTACCTTTTATGGGTTTGAGCAATTAATCGATTACACAGCAACAAAAGGTGCAAACATTGGTTTCACTCGTGCGCTTGCTAGAAATCTAGTGGAAAAAGGTATTCGTGTTAATGCCATTGCACCAGGAAGGTTTTGGACGCCCTTAATCCCATCTAGTTTCTCAGCTGACGAAGTGACGCTTGCTGGTAACCCAATGGATCGCCAAGCACAACCATTTGAGATTGCGCCAGCGTTTGTTTATCTTGCTTCAGATGATTCACGTTTTGTTACAGGTGAAACGATGCATGTGAATGGTGGGCAAGTTTTTGCATAATTCAATAGGTTAAGAAACAGTATAAGCAGAGTATTCTGGTTATGCTGTTTTTTTATGATCAACTAAAAGTAACTATGTATCAACTTTTTGTTGATGGACATAGGTCTTTAGGAGTATTATCCTTTTCCTATATCGGAAAAGGAGGACAAACTTATGCGCAAATCAATAGCTAATCGAATATTGTTAATTCTTATTTTGTTAGCGTTTTTATTTACTTTAAACACAGCACTTAGTGCGATTACCAATTCTCAGGTAAAACTATCTGCTGACTTAATGTCTAATTCTTTTGTCAATTTAGAAAGGGAACGTGTTAGTTTAGCTGAGGAAATGGGGCAAATTGATAAAACTATTCAAGCTTTTCTTATGAATAGTAGTAAAGATGAGGAAGCGATGACCGATACATTATTGACTAGCTTAGAGAAAGCAAATAGTAACAAAAATGAAATCGCTTCTATCACAAAAACTTTTTCTGAAAATGCAATGGATAATACGTTAAGAGATGGGTACGTTCGATATGAGGAAGATTTAGCTACATATTTGGAGCAAGTATCTTCTATAGCGGATTATATGGCAAATAATGATTTATCATCTGCTGCAAATAGTTATCAAAATCTTATTTCAATAGCGGAGGATATGGCGGATACGAAGAGTGAATTTTTAACTATATTAGATAACAGTATAAGCCACGAGAAAAATCTAATTAATTCTAGAATAAATAGATCTACTATTATTATTTGGGGAATGGCTATTATTTTTATCATTTCCGCAGCTGTAGCTTTTTGGATTTCGAAAAGGACGATCATTAATCCACTTAAAACCGCGAACAACAGCCTTCAATCTATTATTGAAAAGTTAGAAAATAACGAAGGTGATTTAACAGTACGGATAAAAAATAACTCAGTGGATGAAGTAGGGCAAATTACAAAAGGTATTAATCGTTTCTTAGAGACGTTACAACAAGCGATGATTTCTATCAAATCTGGCTCGCGCAAGGTGTATGCTTCTACAGAAAATATTAGTAATAATATTTCACATTCCAAAGATGCAACAGCTAATATTTCTGGTGCCTTAAATGAATTATCTGCAAGTATGGAAGAAATAAGTGCAACGATTCAAAATATGGAGGATGGTGCACAACATGTTCTATTTGCCGCTGATAGTATGACAAATGAGGTAAATGAAAAATCAGATTATGTTGAAAATATTGCAAAACAAGCAGAGGAGGTTAGAACGAAATCTAATCAGAGTAAAGAGCAAACAGAGCATATTTTGAAGGAAATCAAGAAAGCAATGGATATATCGATTGAAAACAGTCGATCTGTAGAACAAATAAATGGTCTTACAACAAATATTTTAGATATTTCTGCTCAGACAGATCTTCTGTCTCTTAATGCATCCATTGAGGCAGCAAGGGCGGGAGAAGCAGGGAAAGGCTTCGCTGTTGTGGCAGATGAGGTAAGGAAATTAGCAGAAAGCACACAAGAGACAGCGAGTGATATCCAACATATTAATACGTTAGTAACAAAATCGGTAGACGAATTGGTTGAGAATGCGAATAAAATTAATGCTTATATAACTGAAAAGGTATTAACTGATTATCAGGAATTTGTGGAGATAGCCAATAATTATAAGAAAAATATGGACTGGGTTAATGATATGCTTTCACGGTTCAGCACGAAATCGACAGAACTTCGAGGGATTTCAGATACAATGGCAACCGGTATTCAGGAAATTACAGTTGCTGTGGAGGAAAATGTTAATACAGTGATTGAATCTAGCGAGAATACAACTAGTTTACTAAATTCGGTTACGACGATTACTCAGGAAGCTAACCATAATAAAGAAATTGTAAATAGTTTAAATGAACAGGTCAACAAATTTAAAAAAGTTGAGGAAGAAAATAATCAAGAATAAAAATTGGTTTGTTTTAGGAAACATTGGAACAGCTACTGCTTGTTCCAATGCCTTTGCATCAGCAGTGTAATAACACCAATGATGAATACTAGCAACAAGCTAATCCAAAATCCAGGTCGAATGGTTTCATCCATTAAAGTTCCAGAAACGGCTGCTGTTAGAAACAATAACCCAACACATGCAATCACCTTGTTAACCAACTTTATTCCCTCTAAGACACGCCATGAGGAAATGATAATAAAAGCCCAGTTGAACAGCAATAAGATTCCGGCAGCTGTTGTAATATATTCATAAATTTTTTCTGGCAAGAGTAAAGCAGTAATGACGGAGGCAACCATTCCGATGGTCGCAAGTAATAAAGAAGGAAGAGGTAGTTCTTTAAACCTGTTGATTTTTTTCGAGAACAACTTCGGTGCATCTCCGTCTTTTGCTAAAGTGACGAGTAAAGTAACAACGCCAAACAACGCAGCAGTCATCGTCGAGAAGCCAGCAACAATGATTGCTGCGTTAAATAGGTGTGGAAAAAAAGGTAGTGAATACTCAGCTAAAGCTGTCACAAATGGGCTTTCTTTTGGATCGAATTTATCAACCGATGCCATAATCACAGCTAGACAAAGAGAGACAATATAGATAAGAGTGAGTAATCCTAGCATCACTTTCCCTGTTTTTGGTGCATCTTCTTTTTTCTTCAATCTGATTGCCATCAATCCAATTACTTCAATGCCACCAAAAGCATAAAAAGCATAGATAAGTGATGCCCAAAAGCCTTTATATCCACCAGTAAACGTATCAGCTAAATTAGTTGGAAAGCCTGGCTGAGAGACTGAATCACCAGAGATTCCACCAGATAGTGCAACAATCGCAATGATAATAAACATAAAAATGGCAGCAGTTTTGATAACTGCTAAAAAATCCTCAATACGGTCAAATCCTCTTGTTCCAAGCAAAATAACTAAAATAGACAGTATCGCATAAATCGCCGCAAGCACCCAAAGTGGAATGTCCGGAAACCACTTCTTTGTTAGAATAGCCAAGGCGATTAATTGACTACCCATAATTAAAATGCTTGAACACCAATAGTTCCATCCACAGCTAAAGCCAGCCCATTTACCAAAGGCTTTTTCCGCATAATAGCAGAAAGAACCTTCCTGGGGATCAGCAGCAGACATCTTTGCTAATAAATTAAACACAATATACGTACCAATGGCTGCAATCAAAAAAGAAAAGACAATGGAAGGTCCAGTAAGTTTGATACCAATACTTGAACCGAGAAAATAGCCTGTCCCAATCGTGCAGCCGACACCTGTTAACGCTAATTGCCACCAAGTAAGTTTTTTTTCCGAAGTAGAAGCCGATTCACTCACATTACATTCTCCTTATCCTGTTGAACTAAAGCGTGTTTAGTATTGGATAAAGTGAGCTAAAATATGAGTGTAATGGCCTGATAGCCAAAATAAATAGCAAAGCCAATTAAGGAAATGCCTGTGATAACAGAAATGGCTTTTACTATTTTGTCTGAGAGTAGGCGCCGAGAGCTACTAGAGATGAAAGCCATGGAGAGATCCCATACCATGACACCGAGTATAATCGCAGAGCTGTACCAAAATAAATGAAGTGTATCATATTTGTGCATCGTGTTTGCCAATACAGAACCATAAATACCTAACCAAAACAAAATCGAGAGTGGATTACTAATAGAAAGCAGAAATCCAGAGGTAAAGGTTTTGAATAATGAATCACGTTCCCCTCGCACTTGTAAGGATTGATTGGAAACAATACTTTCAATCCCTGTATACATAAGAACAAATGCGCCAAATGACCATAAAAATGTCTTCACCAAAGGAGTATCTAAAAAATGGACAACGCCAAAGTAGACCGCAAGGATAAAAAATAACTCTGCTATAATAGAACCTAATCCAATCATCCATGAATGCAAGAAGCCATTTTTAATGCCTTGGTTAATTTGTGCGGCATTGATTGGCCCGATTGGTGCGGCTAAAGATATCCCAAGAAACATGTAACTAAGAAAAATAGTCAATTACTTTCGCTCCCCCCAGCTAATATATGCTTGTACTATTACTATTCTATTTACAGAATGAGAAGATATGAGCCAAAGGAGATATAATATATGTATGTCACATTAAAGATAGCTTATGTATCACCTAAAGGTATGCAGACAACATTTCATTCAGAAGAACTTGAAGTGGAAGTGGCGTTAGCAATTGCTAATGATTTTGAACAGTGGAATCGAACGAAATCGATTGAATTTATTGATTACAAAGGCAACCACTGGAATAAAAAAGAGCTAAAGACCTACACAGAAGAAATGGTATCAGAGCCAAGTCATGTCACGGTGTATTTTGATGCTGGTTTTGATTTGAAAACGAATAAAGCGGGATTAGGTTTTGCGATCTACTACACACAAAATCATCAATCATACCGCATACGAAAAAATAGTACAGTCCCTGAATTGACCTCCAACAATGAAGCGGAGTATGTCGCATTATTTGAAGCGATTAAACAATTAGAAGAACTGCATGTTCATCATCAGCAGGTTACATTTAAAGGAGACTCTAAAGTAGTGATCAATCAATTATTGGGAGAATGGCCGTGCATGGAGGAAACGTTAAATAATTGGGCTGACAGAATTGAGCGAAAGCTGGAGATGATGGGGGTTGATGCCCAATATCAGGACATCGCCAGAAAAGATAATCGAGAAGCACATCAGTTAGCGACAAAGGCTATGGAAAATGTCGAAATAGACAGCTGTAAAAAGTTTTAGGTTTTGCTGTGAAGCCATAGTGCAGCAATCATCCTTTTGTAATGCCTCCTTTCTTAGTTTGTGCTATATTTATTGCTGAGGAGAGGATTACATGACAAAGATTCTAATTGTAGAAGACGAAGAAAAGCTAGCTCGTGTTTTAGAACTGGAATTGAATTACGAAGACTACCAAACAACTATTGCTATTGATGGACAAACAGCTTTTCAACTTTTACAAGAAAATGATTATGATCTTGTTTTATTAGATATTATGCTACCTGGAATGAGTGGTCTGGAAATACTGAGACGTTATCGAAAAACAAACACGGCCACTCCGATTCTTTTGTTAACTGCTCGTGATGAAGTACATGATAAAGTATCTGGACTAGATTTAGGGGCAAACGATTATATAACCAAACCATTTCAGATGGAAGAATTATTAGCAAGAGTTCGAGCACAATTAAGACTTGTGAAACCAGCTAATAGTGATCAAAACCAACTAAATTATCAAGATTTAACGATTGATCTCCCGTCAAGAGATGTGATAAGAGATGGTCAATCAATTGAACTTACCCCTCGTGAATATGACTTGCTTACCTTTTTATTAAAAAACAAAAACCAAGTATTTAATCGCGAGCAATTATTAGATAAAGTTTGGGGATTCGATTATATCGGGGATACCAATATTGTTGATGTCTATATTCGCTATATTCGCAATAAAATCGATAAACCATTTCAAAAAGTAACGATTCAAACAGTTCGTGGTGTTGGTTATACGATAAAGGATGTTAAAAAGTGAAATTACGAACAAAAGTACAACTTTTCCTAAGTGGATTTATGATTCTTGTTATTTTGCTTATTAATAGCGCTGTTTATGTATTATATGAAAATCGCGCTAGTGAAAACGAAATAAATCGAGTGAAAGCAGATGTAGAAAGTATTATGGAGGCAATTGTTAATAGCTCAACGCTTGAGATCGAACAGGAGAATTTGCTGACGGCTTATCTTCCTGCTAATGGGATCATTAGAGTTATTGATAGCAACGGGGATACGATAGAACATGTTAGCACAGATGAACGTTTTGACGAATGGCCTTTTGCTTATTCACAAACGGAACACAGTCAGATAGCGAGAGATAATCAAACACGATATGTCCAAGTCTCGATACCAATTATTTGGAAAGATGGTTCCGTCGTTACTTTACAAGTTAGTGAAGCTTTATATGCAATGGATGATTCATTAAGTACTTTGCGACTCGTGTTATTACTTACTGCTGGGATGATGATATTCCCGACATTATTAGCTGGTTATCTTTTATCCCAATATATCACCAACAAGATTCAGGCATTGACAGCTGAAATGAAAGAAAACCCGAAGAATGGAAGATGGGAGAAGCTTGAACTTAAACGAAACAACAAAGATGAGATTAGTGAGATGCAGCAAGCTTATAATGCTATGATTGATCGAATAGAAGAAAATAGACAGAAACAAGAACGGTTTGTTTCTGATGCTTCGCATGAACTCAGAACTCCTATATCTGTTATTAGAAGCTATGCGGAACTATTACAACGGCGTGGGAAGGACAAACCTGAAATATTTGATGAAGCAACAGATGCCATTCTATCGGAATCTGACCGTATGCAGCATTTAACGGAACAAATGCTTATTTTAGCTAAAAATGAGGATCAAGAAAATGTTCTATTTGAACAAGTTAATATTAGTCAAATTGTACGTGATGTCATTCGGTCATTATCTACTGCCTATCAGCGAGAAATTAAATTTTATCATGAAACAGAGCAAGATATTACAATTAGCGCAGACAGAAGTAAAATGCATCAGGCGCTTTACATTTTAGTTGATAATGCATGTAAATATAGCGAAGATACCGTCATTGTAAGGATGCAAGATATACAAGACCAGTTAGCAATTGATGTGATAGATAAAGGCGAAGGGTTATCTGAAGCAGAGCAACAACATATTTTTGACCGTTTTTACCGTGTTGACAAGGCACGAAGTCGAAAAGCAGGTGGAACAGGTCTTGGGTTGGCGATTTGTCATGGGATTGTTCAGTTACACGGAGGAAAGGTTCATATTGAGAGTCAAATGAACCAAGGTTCAACCTTTACTATAACATTGCCCAAATAACTATTTTCTCATCAAATTCTCATTTTTCTCTCATAGTCTGCTTAGTACTTTTGACTATACTATAAGTAACAAAAAAGAGGAGTGATTAAGGATGAAAAAGAAGCTATTGATGTTGGTATCCACGATTCTTATTATTTGTGGTGGAATATTTGTCATTAACATCTTCACCGCTTCTCCAGCCGAAGCCTATTTATCAGAGGATGAGGCGAAAGAAAAAATCGCGAAGCAATATGCCGGTCAAATAGAGGAAATAAAATTAGTAGAGGAAAGCAATCCAAAAGTGTATGAAGTGAGTATAAAAGGAACGGATCGGGATTATGCATTGGAAGTAAATGCAGAAACAGGAGAAGTGTTACAGCTAGATGAAAAATCCACACCTCCAATTAGTTCGAATGAAGAGGATGTGGATGAAAATACGGTAAGTCAGGAAAATAACAAGGAAGAAGATGATGACAGTAGATCGGATGAAATCGAGCAACAATCTGATTCTGCAACAAATACACTGATTTCCGCAGAAGAGGCAAGAGCGATTGTATCAGAACAATATCCGAATGGAGATATTATGGAATTTGAACAAGATGAAGAGGATGGAAGATACCTCTATGAAATAGAATTGAGAACAGACAAAGAAGAAATTGACTTAGAGATTGATGCATATACTGGTTCGATTATCTCCATTTCTAAAGATGAACTGGAAGAGGATTGATGGAGAATACAGTCTCACTTTATATGAAAAAGTCGTAACTAAATAGTAGGTAAAACACTGGAGTTATCTAGTGTTTTATTTTTTTTTGAATAAAGCGTAAAGTTTACTTGACGGTAAAGGTTGCTTTACATTAAACTCAAAATAGAAAGGATGAGTTGTGTGTGAAAAATCGAATGAAGGAATTTCGGAATGAGCAGCGGATTTCTCAAGAAAGCATCGCAAGCAAATTAAATGTGTCTCGTCAAACCATTATCTCTATTGAAAAAGGTAAATATAATCCTTCTTTACCGTTAGCTATTCAAATCGCACGACTATTTAATCGAACGGTAGAGGAAGTATTTATATTGGAAGATGATGATATAAAATAGAAAGGAAGATAAATGTGACAAAGCAATATGACCGAAAATTATTTGTGATTTTAGGTGTGTTCTTTTTGTTATTGGCTATTTTATTTAATGTAGCGACGATCAGTACCAGGACTTTTCCAGCTGGTCATGATCTGATGTTACTTGCTATGACGGTGATGTGTTTTTGTAATGCCTATTTAGCACCGCAATTTGTTCAAAATGATGAACGGACAAAAAAGATTAGAGAGCGTAGCATGTTTTATAGTTATATTATGAATATCGGATTTATCATCGTCATGCTTACCGTATTATACTTTGACATACTAGATGTAACGGCATATCAAGCAGTAGCAATCTTAGGTGCATTAATAATTGTGACATCTTTTCTGACGATGGTTGTACTGTCAAAACGGTATTAGTAAGGAGGGGAAGAAATATGTATGGTTGGTATTTACTTATCGTTATTCTATTTGGTGTGATCGTGACATATGTAATTTCGAAAAAAGCTCGAAATAATAGTCAGCAACTGACGAAGAAAGGCTTCTATGGGCTTATGATTGTTTTTGTTCTTGTGTTTGTGATCGCTGTTATTATGGCAGCCTTTCTAGGGGATTAATCTTTATCAACTATTAAACAGGCATGAATCTGCTATTAGATTCATGCCTGTAAACGATCGATAAAATTATGAAGCAACTGCAATGTTGCAATATTTTGATTACAGCTTATTGGATCTTTGCAAATATAGTTTCCTCGCTTCGAATAGGTACCACGCATCTGCCCTTTTTTCGCGGATGTAAATAGTGAAACATTTTCTAATCCGTTACAAAGGGAACAGATTCCTTTTTGTTGTGTCGTATCAAGTTGTCCTTGGACTCCGATTAGCTTTTCATCCTTAGGAATGAGCATAAATGTTTTGTTTAAACTGACATCATCCCATCTTAGATAGACCGTTTCTTTTCTATCAAATGGTTCTAAGTCAGGCATTTTCAATTTCTTTACTTTGGGAAATGCTTTTTGTAATTGCTTTTCACTAATTAGTGGAAAAGATATAACATATTGTTTAAGTTGTTGAAGAAAGGGATCGATATCTTCTCTATCTTTCATTGTTTGTATAGCAGATAGTATCTCCTTTTGTTCTTCAGAAAGGTGATCTAATTGCTTTTCTAATTCTTCCATAGCGATTTCTTTGACTGCTTGAATGACTTGGCTATCGTTAGAATTCGCTTGAGCACTGACGATCTTTTTCACTTGTTGTTTTATATAATGATATTGATGGGGTTGTATAAACGCGTCCATTGTTCATCCTCCTTGCTTTTAGTTTAGCAGTTTTTAGATAAAAAGATATGGCAAGAACGATTGGAAACCATTCTTACCATATTCGTACCTTATATCTTTTTATAGACAATTTTTTTAATCGTTTCAACTGATAAAGAAAAGGTTGTCGCTAACACTTCGATGGTTGTACCTGTATGAAATAAATTTCGTATTTGTTGATTTCGCTTGTCATAATAACTTCTACTTCCAGAACATATTCCCCAGCGATTTTTTGTTTCTCGCTTTGGAATATAGATGCTTTTTCCTTGTACATATTCCTGTAAGGCAAGCAGTAGTTCTTCGGGAAGGATTTCTTGCGCTTTTGTCGTTTTCAATGTGCTCACTCCTTATTTTTCGTTCGATAAGTAGGAGCCTGCGCAAATAAGGCGATTTTCTCATCACCCATACAAAGTATCGCCTTATTTGTTAGGCTTTGCATGGGAACGATTAAAGAAGGGCAATTGCTTAAGTATTGCCATTTAAAACACCTCCACCATTATATTATACAACAATTTACATCTCTAAACCAATCTACTATTAACGAACCAGGCTTTGTGCTAGTCTAGGTGTAAGTAATCGAAGGAGCGTGTATAAAATGGAAACAAAAAATCAACAGTTTTTCCGTGAATTTAATGAAGCTTTTGTTAAAGCAAATAGTGAAAAAATCTTGCAAAGTGTGACAGAGGATATCGTTTGGCGCATGGTAGGAAATGATACATTGAAAGGGATAGATGTACTAGAAGAATCATTAGAAGGAATGGATAAGGGGAACCAATTTGAGCTAGATATCGAACATTTAATTACTCATGGTAAAGAAGGTGTCGTAAATGGGATTATCCATTCAACCGATAGAAGTGGTGTACAACGTCACTATAGTTTTTGCGATATCTACAAATTAAATAAACATAAAGATGGAAAGATTAAAGAAATTATTAGTTATGTAGTAGAGATATAATCAAAAATGTTCAGTGAGCGCTCTTAATGAAGCGCTCATTTTTTTACATCTGAATTATTATATTTTTCTTCTAACCAACTTGCAAAAAATGTTAAAATAAGGATGGTGCTACACATCATCACCCAGGCAAAGATACCAAATAATATATTCATCTTTTAACCTCCTTTATTTGTATGTTAGAGGATGGAACGCGTTTCAGAGCAAGAACTTTTTTGAAAAAGGTGAGAGGACATGGCTAATATTCGTGATATTGCTCAAATGGCAGGTGTGTCTGTTACAACGGTGTCAAGAGTAATCAATAATCATCCATATGTAAGTGAAGAGAAAAGAGAAGCTGTCATACAAGCGATGGAAAAAGTTAATTATCAAGTTAATCGTACAGCAGTCAATCTAAGCCAAGGGAAAACACATTTGATTGGTGTGGTTGTACCATTTGCTAGGCATCCTTATTTTGGTTTGTTGATCGAGGGAGTAGCTAAACAAGCAATGGAAAGACACTACCATTTTGTTCTTATTCAAACTAATTATGAAGGGTCACGTGAGTGGGAAGCATTAAATATGCTAAAGCATAAACAAATAGATGCTCTAATTATTTGTTCACGTACGTTGGCACTGGATGAAATAGAACGATATCAGCAATATGGAGCCATTGTTG
Organism: Gracilibacillus pellucidus; assembly: GCF_033949965.1. Taxonomy (NCBI): domain Bacteria; kingdom Bacillati; phylum Bacillota; class Bacilli; order Caryophanales; family Bacillaceae; genus Gracilibacillus; species Gracilibacillus pellucidus. The sequence goes on from NZ_JAWZSR010000007.1 coordinate 13,546, forward strand.
TTTGTGAAAATGCGACAGGTAATCAGTATGTCGATTCTGTATATATAGATCATTATCAAAGCTTTACAGATGCGTTGACATATTTACATCAACATGGATATCAGCAAATAGGATATTGTATTGGTCGCCAATCTGGATCTAATAGTTATTTCCGTCATCAAGCATATCAAGATTTCCTTAAACGTTATCCACAGCAGGAATTTATTTTTACTGATAATTATTATTTTGAGGATGGGCAAAAAATCGTTGATGAGATCATGCAGTTGCGTGTTAAACCAGATGCATTGTTAGTGAGTTGTGATATAGTGGCTGCAGGTATTTTTACAGCTGTCCAGAATATAGGAATAGAGATACCGAATGATCTAGCACTAATAGGTTTTGATAATCAACCGATGTCAAAAATGATGGGAATAACTACATTTGAAGTCCCAATTGTGACAATGGGGGAGAGGTTATTTATACATGCATTAGGTGAAGCGGAAACGTCACATGAAAAGCTAGCTGTTACATTAATAGAAAGAAAAACTGTGTAAGTTACATTACTTCTGAAAAGCAAAAATCCAACGTGTTGTCACACGTTGGATTTTTTAATGGCTATTAGTCTTCTACAACAAATTCGAATCCGCCAGAGAATTTGATCTCTTTACCAATTAATACTCCACCAGTTTCAAGTGCTGCGTTCCAAGTTAAACCATAATCTTCGCGGTTGATTTTACCAGATACATCAGCACCTGCGATTGTGTTACCTTGCATTGGATCTTTTGCTTTTCCGTTATATTCTACAGTGAACGTTTCTTCTTTTGTAACGTCTACGATTGTTAAATCACCAGTTACTTTGAATTCATCGTCACTTACTTTTGTAATGTTTTTACTTTCGAATGTAATAGTTGGGAATTCTTCTACGTTGAAGAAGTCAGCAGACTTTAAGTGTCCGTTACGATCTTCATTATTTGTTTCAACAGATGCTACATCGATTGTTACTTTAACGCTAGCGTCTTCTAATTTATCGAAGTCACCGTTGAAATCAACATCAAAGCTTTGGAATTCACCTTTCGCTTTAGATACCATCATATGTTTTACTTCAAAATTAAGACCACTGTGTACTTTATCTAATGTTACGTTTGCCATTTTAAAATTCCTCCCAAAAAATTAATTACTTACTTTATGTAACTAAGTATACAAACAATAATCAGTTACGTCAAGTAATTTAATTATTTTATTTATGTAAAAAAATTTGCTATACTACAATTAAAGAGGTGAAAACTATGGCAGATACAACCATTTGTCCGAAGTTTGAATCGGCATTAAATATATTAAATAAGCGTTGGACTGGATTGATCATTTTTCAATTACTTGAAGGTGCACAACGTTTTTCAACGATTGAATCATCAATCGGTATTAGCGGTCGTGTTTTATCTGAGCGTTTAAAGGACTTAGAGAAGCAAGGTATTGTTAAGCGCCATGTATATAATGAAACCCCAGTTAGAATCGAGTATGATCTAACGGAAAAAGGGCTGGCGTTAAAACCGGTATTAGAAAGTATTCAACGATGGGCAGATAACTGGCAAGAAGCAGATAATCAATCACTTGTATAAAGATTACCCGGTATAGTGGTAGTTAAAACTGTGAAGTAAATACTTCGCAGTTTTTCTTTTTTGTACTAAAATATAAAATAATAATGAATATCGGAGGCATACATATGACAAAACCGAAAATTACGGTAATCGGTAGTATTAATATGGATTTAGTGACAGAGACAAATGTTGTACCTGTGCAAGGTGAAACGGTAAGAGGTGAAAACTTTCATACCATTCCTGGTGGGAAAGGTGCTAACCAAGCAGTGGCAGCAGCCCGGCTTGGCGCAGATGTAACAATGATTGGTCGTGTTGGGGACGATGCATTTGGAGAAGAGTTGCTCAATAATTTACGCAATGAACATATTCATGTAGACCATGTTGAGCGTCTAAATCAAACACCGACAGGACTTGCGAATATTATTTTGTCAGACCAAGATAACCGAATTATTATCGTTGCGGGTGCAAATGGCGAAGTAACAACCGAATATATCGAACAAGTAAAACAATCCATCCTTGATAGCGATTATGTTTTATTACAGTTTGAAATTCCGAAAGAGACGATTACTTTTTGTATCGATTTTTGTCAGGAGCATAATATTCCCGTTATCATTAATCCAGCACCTGCAATGGAATTAGATAATGCTTCATGGGAGAAGGCTACGTATATTACACCGAATGAAACAGAAAAAGAACAATTATTTGGTGATACATTAAGTGAGCATTTAATTACGACAAAAGGAAAAGACGGTGTGACGTTTGTTGAGGATAGGGCAGAAAAAAGTGTACCATCACATGCAGTCGAAGTAGTAGATACTACTGGAGCTGGTGATACGTTCAACGGGGCACTTGCAGTAGCACTTGCAGAAGGAAAGTCTTTAACAGAAGCAGTGACTTTTGCTAATGCAGCTGCAGCACTATCTGTTGGTAAAATGGGGGCACAGGGCGGAATGCCTACAAGAGAACAAGTTCTACAATTTTTACGAAAAGGTTGATGATGATGGCAACAAGTATCATAAAAAATGATTGGGCAGAACGATTAGAAGAAGAATTTCAAAAGGATTATTATTGGCACTTGCGTGAATTTCTAAAAAGGGAATATCAGCAACATACGATTTATCCTGATATGTACGATATTTACAATGCGTTACATTACACACCTTTTCATCAAGTAAAGGTAGTCATTCTCGGCCAAGATCCATATCATGGTCCGGGGCAAGCGCATGGTTTGAGTTTTTCTGTTAAACCAGAGGTTACGATTCCACCGTCATTACGGAATATTTATAAAGAGTTGCAAGCAGATTTAGGTTGTGCAATCCCGAATCACGGCTACTTGGTGAGATGGGCAGAGCAAGGTGTCTTGTTACTAAACAATGTATTAACGGTCAGAAATGGACAGGCACATTCCCACCGAGGCCAAGGCTGGGAGCAGTTCACAGACCAAGTCATTACGACATTGAATCAAAAAGAAACACCTGTTGTTTATATTCTATGGGGAGCAGCAGCACAGAAAAAACAAGCACTAATCGATTTATCCAAACATTATGTGATTAAATCACCACACCCAAGCCCTTTATCCGCACATCGTGGCTTTTTCGGCAGTAAACCATTTTCACAAACAAACCAACTGCTCGAACAAAATGGGCAACAGCCGATCGATTGGCAGATTGAATAGAAAAAGTATCATGAAATAAGCGTATGAGGCGGATTAATTTGCTGACAAAAATGAGCGGGAATCTAGCACAAAGTGTCATCAAATCGCGCTAGATAGGTGTAATAAAAAGAGAGTTAGTGGTAAGCACACTAACTCTCTTTTCGTAAAACTCCCACTGATTGAAGTCTCGCTTTATATGATTACTCAGATTTATTCTGAATTAATTCTTTCAGTTCTTGAATTTCTTTTCTTAATTCTTTTATTTCACTGGTATCCTCTTTAATTTCGTCTGTATCTTCTTCAATATCGTCCGTAATTTTTTGTGCGTTATTAACGATTTCCCCGACAATTAAGTTAATCATAATGAAAGCTGATATAACAATGAAAGTAAGGAAGTAAAGCCATGCCCATGGTTCTTGTTCAAAGATTGGTCGGAAGATACCACTTGCCCAAGATTCTAAGGTGAAAATTTGGAACAAGGTGATGAATGTTAAAAAGATATTTCCGAAATATTCTGGAGCAATTTCGTGATAGAAAGATGTTCCTAAAACAGCATACACATAAAAAATAAGTGACATCACTAAAAGTACACTACTAATAGTTGGGATAGCCATAAATAAAGCAGTGACAACTCTTCTTAATGTAGGAATTGCTGTAATCGTACGGAATACTCGCAAGACACGGAAAATACGTAAGACACTAACAAATGGAGTGCTATATAGAATAAGACTTCCGAGTACGATGACAAAGTCAAAGATGTTCCAAGGGTTCGAGAAGAAGTCCTTTTTCCAAACGAGTATCTTCAAAATAACTTCTAATGCAAAAATAATTAGAATAATAATATCAATTACAACAAAGTATGTATGATAGTTTTCGTAAATAGGTGGGTATGTCTCAAGTCCAATTAAGACAGCGTTGAATAGAATTAATGCCGTGATAAAACGATTAAAGCGTTTATCTGTAACCAAAGACTTTATGAAATTCATTCGATTTCTCCTTTTATATAAATCTTCTCTATTAAAATCATTTTAAGATGAATAGTACAGAAATACAAACTGTATACTCCCTTTTTTTGATTTTAGTATAATATTGAATGAAAAAGGAAGGGGGCAGAAGCTGTGAATTACAGAATAAACCATTTATTGATGGGGTTGGCAGCTTTTCTTTCCTATTCTTGATAAGAGGAAGAGATCAAAAAGTCAGCTATCATTATCCAAAAGAAAAGATGATAATTGGTTAAATATATGGTAAACTATCCTCTAGTTTGTACTTATACTAAGGGGTCTATAAAATGGTTGGTATACAAAAAATAAAGGAGCTGTCTAAGCAATGGACAGCGATCCATCATATAGTTATTTATTATTTAATAGCGGTAGTAATTGCGACGATTATTGTTAGTTTACCTTTTCTCCATCGACCGGGTGTGGAATTATCGTTTATTGATGCGATGTTTACAGCAGTTACTTCGATAAGTGTAACAGGTTTGACTGTTGTTTCTATTCCAGATGTGTTTAATCCAGCTGGTCAGTTAGCTATCGCTGTCATTTTACACCTAGGTGGTATCGGGATCATGGCGATGGGTACGTTCATTTGGGTTATACTCGGTAAGAAAATCGGTATTCGTAACCGAAAGATGATCATGGTAGAACAAAACAGTAAAACTTTTTCTGGTCTTGTTAAATTAATGTTAGAGATTTTTAAATTAATCTTACTAATTGAATTGATTGGAGCAGCTATTTTATCGATCCATTTTCTCAATTATTACGATTCTTTTTGGGAGGCAGTGCTTCATGGGGTTTTTGCATCTGTCAGCGCCACGACAAATGGTGGGCTTGATATTACTGGTGCATCATTAATTCCTTTTGCTGAAGACTATTTTGTCCAATTTATCAATATGATTTTAATCGTATTAGGAGCAATTGGTTTTCCAGTTTTAGTGGAAGTAAAAGAAGTGCTAAGAGGAAGACATCAAGCATTAAATGATCGTCATAAATTTTCGTTGTTTACGAAAATTACATCTGTTACGTTCTTTTGGCTTGTTATACTCGGTGCAATATTCATTTTCCTATTAGAAAGAGATGCTTTTTTTGCGGATAAATCATGGCATGAAACATTTTTCTATAGCTTATTCCAGTCTGTGACAAGTCGGAGTGGTGGTTTGTCTACGATGGAAGTGTCTGAGTTTTCAGCAGGTACACTATTTTTAATTAGTGCGCTCATGTTTATCGGGGCGTCACCAAGTAGTGTGGGAGGCGGGATTCGAACGACAACTTTTGCTATCATGCTACTGACGATTTGGAATTATGCAAAAGGGAACTCAAGTGTGAAAGTATTTGGACGAGAAATTCACCAAGAAGATATGTTGAGATCCTTTATTGTCATCACAACAGCATTAATGCTTTGTGTCGGATCGATTATCGTGTTAAACAAAACAGAGTCGTTTAGCTTAATGGAAATTATTTTTGAAGTATCATCGGCCTTCGGAACAACGGGACTATCAATGGGAATCACTCCTGATTTATCGGTTTTTGGTAAATGTTTAATTATGTGTCTCATGTTTATTGGTCGAATTGGTTTGTTTACATTCCTATTCATTGTTCGTGGTGACGATACAAAAGATCGTTTCCACTATCCAACAGAACGAGTTATTATCGGATAACCTCAAGGCTATGTGCCTGAGGTTTTTCTTTATGAACGCTCATAATTGTTGATTAGCAAAATTACGGGCTCATGGACATAACAGGTAGAAAGGCAAAAGTTATGTCCATGAGAAGCAGCCTCATGGACACAACACAGAAAAAAGTGAAAGTTATGTCCATGAGAAGCAGCCTCATGGACACAACACAGAAAAAAGTGAAAGTTATGTCCATGAGAAGCAGTCTCGTGGACATAACACGGAAAAAAGTGAAAGTTATGTCCATGAGAAGCAGTCTCGTGGACATAACACGGAAAAAAGTGGAAGTTATGTCTATGAGAAGCAGTCTCATAGACACAACGCGGTCACTTAAAGAGCCCAATGAACAAAAAATTCACCACCACATATCTACGCTCACCATCGCAATGTCTATAGTCTCTCTATATTGCCAGAAAAAAGACAACTTTTTCATCTATTGTGTAAATGAATCAGTGTGCGTATGGCGATAATATATAGTATAGTTATAGATAGAATGAGTTCTCGCGGAAAAGTAGTGAGTGGAACGGAGGTTAAAGTGATGGAGTATCGTAAAGAAATAGCACAAATTCTAGCAAATATAGAAAAAGTGATCATAGGAAAAGAACGAGAAGTAACACTTAGTTTAGTAGCGTTGTTAGCAGACGGGCACGTATTATTGGAGGATGTACCAGGTGTAGGTAAAACAATGTTAGTACGTACGCTTGCTAAATCATTAGATTGTGATTTCAAAAGAATTCAGTTTACACCTGATCTATTACCATCAGACGTAACAGGTGTGTCGATATATAATCCAAAAGACATGGTATTTGAATTCCGTAGTGGTCCGATTTTTGGTGATATCGTACTAGCTGATGAGATTAATAGAACATCACCGAAAACACAGTCTGCTTTATTAGAAGCAATGGAAGAGGTTAGCGTTACAGTAGATGGGGAAACGAAATCATTAAATAAACCATTTTTCGTTATGGCAACACAAAACCCTGTTGATTATGAAGGAACGTATCCATTACCAGAAGCACAGCTTGATCGATTTTTGATGAAGTTGAACATGGGTTATCCAAATGAAGAAGATGAAGTGGAAATGTTGAATCGAACAGATCGTGACCATCCGATAGATGAAATAAAAGCTGTTATGAATAAACAAGATTTACTTACTATGCAAAAGGAAGTAGAAAAGGTTTATGTGGATGCCATGGTGAAACGTTATATTGTGCAATTAGTAGCAGAAACGCGTGAAAATACCTATGTACAGCTTGGTGTAAGTCCTCGTGGTTCAATTGCGCTGCTGAAAGCGGCCAAAGCCTATGCTTATATGGAAAATCGTGATTATGTCATTCCTGATGATGTTGCGTATTTAGCGCCCTATGTGTTAGCACACCGAATTATTTTACGACCAGAAGCAAGGTATGAAGGTGTTACACAAGCTAGCTTGACCCGTCAACTATTAGAAGAAATCGATGTTCCTGTTCGAAAGGAATTACATAGATGAGGAATGCCACACGAATTGTAGTAAAAGAGTTAAAAATACTTCTTTTACAAGCTATTTTGTTTGTATTTGCGATGTTTCAAGGTGGATTTGTTAGCTGGTTTTTATTTTACAGTATGCTGCCGATTGTCATTTATATGATGATTATTCCCGTTTACCCGCTCCGTAATTGGCAAATAGAGCGTGATCTATCTGCTCGTTATTTACAAGCAGGTAGCAGTGTAGAAGTACGAATTACGATCAAAAGGACATTTCGTTTTCCGATATTTTGTTTAGTGATTGAGGAAGAATTTCCAGATGTGTTGCGCTATCAAGATATGGGAAAGAAAAAATTTCAATATCTAGCGAAAGGATTATCTTATGCGAAAAATCGCACCGTCAAAAAAGTATTATACCCAGGCTTTCGTAAAGAATTTACTCTCACATATCAGTTAGATCATTTGCCACGTGGAAAGCACCAACTATCTGATTTGAAGTTACGATTAGAGGATCCGTTCGGCTTTGTGGCAGGAGAGCATCATGTTCGTTGTGCACAAGAGTTTTATGTTTTCCCGGTGATGCAGGAGTTGAAATGGAAACAACAGACCATCAGTTTGGAAGATGGTACGAACGCTTCCGTTATCCATGATGAAAGAGTGACGAATGTGGTATCTAGTGTTCGTGAATATGTACCAGGAGACCGTTTCTCGTGGATTGACTGGAAGACATCAGCACGCAAAAATACGATGATGACGAAGGAATTTGAACAAGAAAAATATGCCAACATAGTAGTCATTTTACAAATGGAGGAGCAAGTAGAGCAGAAGCAGCTAATATTTGAAGCAGCGATTGAATGGACAGCTTCCCTTATCCATTCCCTTCGAAAAAAAGACCAGTCTATATCTTTCTATACGCTGGGAGGAACAGAAGTAATTTTCTCCCATCAACAGCTACAATTCCAATTTCCCGCAGTAAGAAACTATTTAGCGACGATTGAACAAGAACAAGGGGCATCCTTGAAAGAGCGAATGGCTAAGCCGATAAATGAATTATCAAGAGGTAGTATGCTTTTGTTCGTTATCTATGACTTGGATAAAGAATTAGTAGATCGATTAGTAGATTGGCAGAAACGAGAGTATACACTGACTGTTTGTTATATTATTCCGGAAAAACAGTTAGATAGTGTGCAACAGAAATATATTCAAACGCTTCGCCTGCAACATGTTCAGGTGCAAGTAATTACTGAACAAGTGTTACTAGAGGAGCAGTGGGAGGTGCGCGTATCTCCATGAAAAAGTTAGATAGGATGTTTTCTTTTATTCTCTTAATAGCAGGATTTATGTTGTTTTGGGAATGGTTACGCCCGTTAGAGCAGATTACTGATACAGGTAACAATTATTTGTTCGTTATCTATACAGCAATCTGTTTTGCCACTTCATTCTTTGTGAAAAATAAGTGGGCAAAGTTTGCGGTTAAATTTATCGCGATGTTATTTATTATCGATTATCTATTTTTTGATGTCCCTTTATTTTCACCTAGTTGGATACAAATGTTATGGGTGGAGATGAAATATAATATCATGATGATTTGGGATAATCATTTTAGTTTGATGACAGCCTTTTTCCGTAGTTTTCTGTTTTTATTATTGCTATGGCTGATGAGTTACTTATTACATTATTGGTTTACGGTAGCGCAAAAATTCTTTGCGTTTATCGTATTAACGTTTGTTTATTTAGCAGTTCTTGATACGTTTACAAGCTATGATGCTCAAATTGCAATGATCAGGACTTTTGTTGTGTCGTTTATTTTGCTTGGTATGAACCGCTATGTAAAAGTTATGAAAACTGTCGAGACAGAACCTCGAAAAAAACATGTAGCCGGCTGGATGGCGATAGTAGTTGGGATTGTCGGATTTGCAGTAGTGCTCGGTATTATTTCACCAAAATCAGAACCGAAATGGCCAGATCCAGTGCCATTTATTCAAAGTACTGCAAACCATCCTAGTTTTCAAAATGGTGGCGTGCAAAAGGTTGGTTACGGTGAAGATGACACGCAACTAGGTGGCTCCTTTGTACAAGATGATTCACCAGTATTTGAAGCAATGGCTCATGACAATGTTTATTGGCGCATCGAATCGAAGGATTTTTATACCGGTAAGGGCTGGGAGCGTTCGGCAGATATAAACTTTACCGAAATAGAAAACGGACGATTAGCTTGGCAGACGTTTGACCATGAACAAGTCGAGAGTGAGAGATATGCTGCCTCTGTGCGAACCGTATCGACTATTCCATTACCAAAAGCCGTTTACCCATATGGTACAACGACGATTGAAGCATTAGGTGATGAAGTTTTTTATACGGACAGTGCATCTGGTCAAATAGAACCTGAATTATCAGAGCAAAGCAGTCAATTATCTTATTCGATTGAATATGCTGCACCTTCGTTTGAGATTAGTGAGTTAAGAGTTAACTCAGAAAATGATCCTGAGCCTATTAAAGAACAATATTTGCAATTGCCAAATAGTTTACCGGATCGAGTAGGAGAGCTTGCCGCAGATATCGTACAAGATCTTGATAATCGTTTTGATAAAGCACAAGCAATCGAAAGCTATTTTTCGACAAATGGATTTAGCTATCAAACACAAGATGTCGCAGTTCCAGTTGGTGGAGATGACTATGTCGATCAGTTTCTGTTTGAAACACAAGTAGGATATTGTGATAACTTTTCTACTTCAATGGTTGTGATGCTCCGTACATTGGATATTCCAGCTCGGTGGGTGAAAGGATTTACTGGTGGTACTGTAACAGATGCGGATTATCCACTTCCAGATAATTATAATTTATATGAAGTAACGAATAACAACGCCCACTCATGGGTAGAAGTATATTTCCCTGAGACTGGTTGGGTACCATTTGAGCCGACAAAAGGTTTCTCCAACCCGACTGATATGTATTTAGATGTTAGTGGTGAAATAGACCGAACCGAACCTCCAGAGGTTGAGGAAGAACAACCAGAGGAAGTAGAAGATGATGTAACAGAGGAAGAACGAGAAGATGACACTAACCTGGAGGAAGACGACAACGAGTCAGCTAGTGTGGACAATGAACGCATGAGTACAGGATGGAAATACTTCTGGACGATAATAGTGATTTTATTAGTTGCTATTATAGCTATCGTTGTTTATTTGAAACGTGATGATTGGCGAGACTGGTATATTCAGAAGAAATGGCAGCGGATCTTTGCGAAGTTAGAATTTGAATCTTCTTATATGTATTTACTTGTAATATTAGAAAAACAAGGAATACATCGTGTGAAAGGTCAAACATTACGCCAATACGCGCTAGAGGTTGATCAACACTTGGGTACAACGGAAATGTCTGAAATTACCCATGCATATGAAGAATATTTGTATCGTAATCAAGCTTCATTATTAAAGGATGACAAGCGATTACAAAGCCAATTTGAGCAATTAACCGAGCGAATATTTGCTTGACCAGTTACCTAACGATTGATAGAATAGATGAAAATATTTGTTATACTCATAAGTGATGATATAAATACATTTTGTACATCACAATACCTTCATATATGTTTGAGAATAGGGCTCAAACGTTTCTACCAGAACACCGTAAATGTTCGGACTATGAAGGCGGAGGTCATGTCGTGATTTCTGCCTTTCTTATCATATGAAGAAAGGCAGATTTTTCTTTATCACGGTGTAAACGTCCGTAAAATCCCCACTTCAATGTTCGAGTGAAAACAAAGAAGCTAAGTGAGGATAAACGGCCGCTAACGCCCTGATAAGTTTCGCTAACAATCAGTAGGAGTCAAAAACTCCCACTGATTGAAGTCTCACTTTATGATCAATCATTTAGGTAAAACTTAGGCATCTGCTCGAAAAAGGACGAATGCTGGGTTTTTCTAATGCGGAAAATAGGTTATAGTAAAGGAAAGCAGGGACTTGGTTTTCCTTGATGATAGGGAAGGAAATAGAAGGAGTGGACAACTTGGAAGTAAACAATGAAATGATTTTAGTATTAGATTTTGGTAGTCAATATAATCAATTGATTACACGTCGTATTCGTGAATTTGGTGTCTATAGTGAGTTACACTCTCACCGTCTAACAATTGAGGACATTAAAGAGATGAATCCGAAGGGGATTATTCTTTCTGGTGGTCCGCATAGTGTATATGATGAAAATAGCTTCCGTTGTGATGAGCGTATTTTCGATTTAGATATTCCAGTTCTAGGTATTTGCTATGGTATGCAATTAATGACACACCATTTTGATGGAAAAGTAGAACGTGCGAATGAACGTGAATATGGTAAAGCGGAAATTAATGTGAAGGATGGAGCACTTTTATTTGAAGGAACTCCACAGGATCAAGTTGTTTGGATGAGTCATAGTGACAAGATCATTGAAGCACCACAAGGCTTTAATATCGATGCGACAAGTTCTTCTACACCAGTAGCAGCAATGAGTAATAAAGAAAAAGATTTATATGGTGTACAATTCCACCCAGAAGTACGTAATACAGAGTATGGTAATGATCTATTAAAATCATTTGTATTCCAGGCATGTAATTGTACAGGCGATTGGACAATGGCTAACTTTATCGATATGGAAGTAGAAAAAATTAGAGAACAAGTTGGCGATCGTAATGTACTATGTGCATTAAGTGGGGGAGTAGACTCTTCTGTTGTAGCGGCATTGATTCATAAAGCTATTGGCGAACAGTTAACATGTATTTTCGTTGATCATGGTTTATTACGTAAAGATGAAGGTGAAACCGTCATGCGTACATTCCGTGACCAGTTCCACATGAATATTATTAAGGTAGACGCAGCAGACCGCTTCCTATCTAAACTAGAAGGTGTAGCTGATCCAGAACAAAAACGTAAAATCATCGGTAATGAATTTATCTATGTATTTGATGATGAAGCAGCTAAGTTAGAAAACATGGACTTCTTAGCTCAAGGAACACTTTATACAGATATTGTAGAAAGTGGTACCGAAACAGCTCAAACAATCAAATCACACCATAATGTTGGTGGATTACCAGAAGATATGGAATTTGAATTGATTGAACCGTTAAACACATTATTCAAAGATGAAGTACGAGCGTTAGGTACAGAACTTGGAGTACCAGATGAAATTGTATGGCGTCAACCATTCCCAGGACCTGGCCTTGGTATTCGCGTGCTTGGTGAAATCACACCAGAAAAGGTAGAAATTGTTCGTGAATCAGACGCGATCTTACGCGAAGAAATTAAAAAAGCTGGATTAGATCGCGACATCTGGCAATATTTCACTGTCTTACCTGACATCCGTAGTGTAGGTGTTATGGGGGATGCACGTACGTATGATTACGCAATTGGTATTCGTGCAGTAACGTCTATCGATGGAATGACATCAGACTGGGCAAGAATCCCATGGGATGTATTAGAGAAAATATCTGTACGCTTGGTTAATGAAGTAGATCATATTAACCGCGTGCTGTATGATGTGACGAGTAAGCCACCTGCTACGATTGAGTGGGAATAAAGCGACAACTTAATTTGCAGTGGGAATGCTGTTAAAAATAAAAAAATTCCCTGCCAAAAAATTGGCAGGGAATTTTTTTATTTTATCGGATTTTGGTAGAGAATGATTTTTTACCCTAAAAAAGAAGATGAAAAAAACTTGTATGGAGCAACAACTAAGTTAAGTAAATCAAATAAGCAAGTGGTGGTTCTTCGTGCATTTAGTGAATTAATTTTCAAAGAAAATGTAGTTGTTTTTTCAATTACGATTAACTGGAAAAGAGTGATATATTATCGAGCGAAATTACAATTGCACATCCCTATATTTTAGTTAGCACAATTCTTGTACCAGAATCATTGCTCTCTATTACAATGTGGAGATTTAACAGCTTTGGGACTTCATTAATAATATTTAATCCTTTTTGATTGGATTGCAGAAGTTGTTTTTTTAGATTGAAACCTACACCATCATCGGTTATAATCAACTGATCTTGTTCATCATTTTTAACACTTTCTATCGTTAGATGACTAGCCTTAGAGTGATATAAAACATTTTGCAAAATATTATCAAATAGTCTTTCAAACCATACTCTATCTAACTCCCAAATAATATTAGGTTCTATGTTGCTTGAGCAATTTATTTTCTTGTGACTTAAAGCGTTTTTCCATTTTCTAGTAATGGAATGTATACAGTCATTTAAATTAATCGGTGACATATGAGTAATGATAGAGTCAGAATTTAGATAATTCTTATGATATATTCGTTCACTTAGCGTCGATATTATATCCGTATTTTTATTAATTTCTTCTATTGCCTCATCTACATTTTGTTGCGTTTTTAGGTAGAATAAATTAATTTTTATGATAGACAATGGTGTTTTTATATCATGTGAAAGTTGGTCTAGGTATCTTTTTATCATTTCTTCTGATTCGCTGTACTTATCTTGATTGTATTTTAATCTATCAATTAATATATTTACTGATTCACCCAAATGCTTTAGTTCGCTATTTTTTAACATCTTAGGATCCACTGGTTCTGGATATTTTTGGTCTTTTGCAATATCCCTTATAAGGTGAGAAAGAAGCCTTATTTCAGATGAAATATTTACAATAGCTTTTGATAGGAAGAAAACGTACAATAAAATCATAATAAAGAAAAGAGAAAAAATATATATATAATTTTCGTATGCTACAAAGGGAGTATTCGTTCCATTGATATAATTGTGTATTAAATGGACTCCCAATACGATATAATTCGAAACGATAAAAGCAACTGGAAAGAACAAGACAGTGATTAGCGTGAAAAAGTATATCTTTTTTTTCAATACCATCATTCCTTTACGTTGGATAATTTGTATCCATAACCATAAATAGTTTGAATTAACTTGCCTTCCATATCTACTTTATTCCTCAAACTATTTATATACACATTTAAGGAATTTGCTTGACTACTACGACGTTCTATTCCCCATACATGATTTATGATTTGTTCCCTTGATAAACTAACATTTATGTTATCGTACAAGTAAAAGAATATCTTATTTTCGGTTTCACTTAAAGGTATTCTCGTTCCTGTTACACTATCTGAAATTAAGTGTGCTCGTTTATCAATTATTATATCATCTAAATAGACAAGTTCCCCATACCTGTCTTTCAACAGGTTTTTAAGTCTTGCAATAAGCTCCAAAGGTTCAAAAGGTTTAGGTATAAAATCATCACCCAATTCTAATCCTTTAATTTTATCATCAAGTTGGCTATGTGCTGTGAGAAAGACGACAGGTTTATTAGGATAAACCGTTTTTATTCGTTTACAGACCTCATAACCACTATCAAACGGTATTTCAATATCTAACAAAAAAATATCTATGTTTTCAAAATCCGAATAATTAAATCGATTATCTGTTTTAACAGTTACCTTATTAAAATAATCACTTAAAAATAGGTTTAAAAACTTCGATATATCTGGGTCATCTTCGAGTACAAAGATGTTTAACCGTTTAAGTATATCTTCTATAGCCAAACTTAATCTCTCCTTTACAATCTCTTTTTATTAATCAATCTCAAATTTATTATTAACATAATAGCATTTATTAGTACAAACAGACCTATGCCAATAATAGTTGGAGACATATCTCCTTCATAATAATATCCATTATCAATGATTAATAATCCGAGTCTATATCCATATGCTGTAGGAATGAAATAAGAAAAAGGTGCTGCCATTAGAATCATGGACAATAAAGAAACGCCTATCCCAATGGATATACTTGCTACTATATTCTTGGTTAACTGGATAATGACAGCAAACACTAAAGTTATGGTCGTAATCACTATTACATTTAGGATAATATAAGAGGAAATTAAGCGAAGAATATACTCGATATTCCCGTCTACTACAAAATAGAAAACAGACAAAATTACTAATTGCATTATACAGATAGCTAACATAATGATGGTAGATATTAATAATTTTGAAAAAAGTAATTTAGAACGCGGAATATTATATGTTATCCAATCTAAATACATTTTGTTCTTAAATTCCATATAAAAAGTAAAGGAGATTAAGACGCTAGAAATAATCGGTAACATCATAAAATACTGATTGTAATAAGTAAAGTAAAAACCACTATCCAAACTCATGTCTCTATTATTCACAACAAAATTGGCGAAATTCATTAATAAGGGAATCAAGCTAAGTATGACAATGACCAGGATTACCTTTTCACTCTTCATTTTAATCCACTCATTTTTTATCAACTTAAACATAGCTTTTCACCTCAATCAAATCTGTAGACATTAATCTAATATATAAGTTTTCCAAAGTTAGTTTTTCTACATCACTATATACAAAATCATTCGTAGTTTTTAACTTGTTGAAATTGATTTCGCTCAGGATGAAGTATAAATTATCTTTACTATCTTTCAATAAGGTAATATCTTGTTTTATTATGGTGTTTTCAGGTATTTGTTGTACACTACCCAACATATAGATGTCTTCCTTGTTATCAATTTCTAAGATTTTTTTCCCGTTTCTCATAAATAGGAAAGTGTCCGTAACTAAAGAAACTTCATTTAAATTATGACTAGAGATGACTATGGTTCTTTGGTTGTCTTTTAGGTCTTGTTCGATGAGATTTCGCATATCTTTCATGCCCATAGGGTCTAACCCATTGGTAGGCTCATCTAACAGTAATAGATTTGGATTTCCCATTAACGCTTTTGCTACACCTAATCGCTGTTTCATTCCCATAGATAATTCTTTAAACTTTTTATGTTTAGCGTCAGGTAAGCCGACTACTTCTAATAAATGATTTACGATTGAATCATTGCACTCCATATCAGCATATGAAGCATGTAATTTTAGATTTTCTACACATGTTAAGTTAGGATAAAAGGAAGGATACTCAATTAACTTGCCAATTATTACATTAGCATCACCTTTGAAGACCTCTCCCTTGTATTCTATTATATCTAATAAAGCTTTAAATAACGTGGTTTTCCCTGCTCCATTCGGGCCTAAAAGACCATAAACTTTACCTCCTTTTAATTCCATATTTATATCATTTAGAATGTTATGTCCTTCTACTTCAAAACTAACATTTTTTAAAGTAATCATTATTTTCCCCCCTAAACGTTGTAGATAATTAAAAATGAAATCACACTAAAGATATAAACAACAAATAACACAATGGATGGTTTAAAATTACTTCCCTTAAAACCGTTCTTAACAATTTCTACTATGAATAATGAAACGGATAGCAGAAATGATACAATTGCCAGCATTATAAACACTTTATCCATGCTTTTTCCCCCTTGATTTATATTGTTGTATACACTTTAATACACGATTATTAAAAAAATATTAATTTTTTAGATATACAATTATAAAGAAAGTCAACAAGGTATTAAATAAAGTTAAAATGACTGTAATTAATCCGCACAAACTAGTTAATAACCATACGAGACTTTATCGTAATGTGCTTATATTTAGTTGGATGTTGGCATACCTATCAATGAATAATAACTAATGATACCGTGCAAAATCTTTGTCCTTTTATATTCCTTTTAATAAACAACCTCTATATAATGTATTGTTCCTATTAGAACAGAAATAGGTATAAAAAAATGTGCTATGTTGTTATACAATTCCTGCTATATGCTTTATACAACAAAATGACTGCCGGGCGGTAATAAAAAAAACGTTGTCTGGGCAGTTCGGTTGTCGTGCTTTAAAAATATAATTTCTTTTTTATACAGGAATTTACGGATAAGATATTAAGCTTAATTTTTAAGGAAATGGCGGCTTCTAGGAGGTAGTCGTCATGCAATATGCTGTTAGACAACAATATTTCATTTTTGAAACCTTATCAAAAAGGGTTATCTATTTATATGGGGTAAAAATGCTCATAATTCTGATTCTATACAGTTCAAAGATTTTAAGGTATAAAAATGGAGCGCCTCTCTGAATTATGTATAATGATAAGTAGTGATACAAATTAAATACTGACAAGCTACCTGTGTCCATTATATGACATACCATTTATCATTTAAATAAAGGAGGAAACTAATGAACAATAACCAGAAACCAATAGTTATTGAATTTCCGTTAAGAGGCGAATGGAATGCTCCGACTACTCCTGCAAAGCGAGTTCCTAGTCATGGAACAAATAGAATGGGGTTGCGATATGCCTTTGATTTTTTACAACTGAATTGGGGCAATCCTCAAAAGCCGTCGTATAATGTGAGTTTCTTGCACTATTTATTTTTAGGTGTTCCTTTGAAGAAATGCTATTGCTGGGGAGAGGGTATCTATGCTCCATGTGATGGGGAAGTTGTATTCGTGGAAGATGGAAATCGGGAAAGAAAAATTGCTCACTGGCTTGTCGATTCATTAATTGGCATAAAAAATGCGCTTTTCTTTAACGAAAAGAAGCACGATTTTAAAAAGATTGCAGGTAACTATGTGATTCTTAAATGTTCAAATGATGTATACATGGCATTTGTACATTTGCAGACAAACTCTGTCAACGTTTGTTTACATGATAAATTAAAAAAAGGAACGCATATAGGAAATGTTGGACATTCTGGAAATTCGACTTTTCCTCATTTACATTTTCAACTTATGGATAGTAGTGATATTGCAAACGCTCAAGGTATTCCTTGTTTATTTGAAGAATACGAAATATATCAAAACGGAGATTGGAAAACAGTATACAATCAAATTCCCTCTGCTACTGATAGAATACGGTTTATAAAGTAAAATGATTTAAAAGGTTCCCTACCAATAAACATTTTGGTAGGGAACCTTTTCTATGGAGAACTTAGTTATACTATAATAAATATCTAAGAATTGATTTCCGCGTTAGAACGTTTATTTCCCTGATAAATGAAATAAAGAGCAATAATCATAAATATTAATGCAACAAGACGCTTCCAATCTAGATCTACTACTAAACTATTGAACCAACCAAAGTGATCAATAACCATACTGATTGCAAGTTGTCCACTGATAGCGGCAATATTCGTTGCTACTACCCCTATTCTTGGGACAGCTATAACTGTGAGAAGTAAGTACATCGTGCCTAAAAATGCTGCGCTTAACTGCCATTTTGGTGCCGATAGTACCCCAAGTATGTTACCTTGACCGAAAAATATAATAATAATTGTAAGGAATATAAAACCAGTTAACATGGTTAAAAAAGTCGTTTCAATTGTTCCAGCTTTTCGACTAAACGTTCCATTGACGGATGATTGTGCGCTTAATGTAACACCAGCTAATAAGGTAAATAGAATCATTAATATACTCATTATTAGACCTCCTAGTACATAAATATAAGTGCAATTATCATGGAAATAACCGCAAATACTTTTTCTTTATTAATTTTAGTTTGCTTCATACCAAGCCAACCAAAATGTTCAATAACCATACTCATAATTAATTGACCAATAATTACTGAGACCATGGTTATACCAACACCAACAAAAGGAACACTGATAACGATAGCTGTTAAATACACAACTCCTAATGCTCCACCAAGAAGTGACCATTTAGGTGCTTCAAACGTATAGGAGAGTTTTCCTTTCCCGAAAAACAACATTAATATACCCAATATGAGGGTACCCATAAAGAAATTATAAAAACTAGTCTCCAATTCTCCGATTGATTCTCCGAGTTGACCGTATATTGCACTTTCAAAGCTGAGTGCCGCCCCTGCTAACACTGCTAAAATATATGCTAAGTAACGCATTATATAATAACCTCCTAAATTAATATATTAGAATATCTAGAATTACCGATATAATAGAACAAAAAAAGGGAAACCTACAATTAACTTAGATTTCCGTTTTAAAATATTCAGCTAACCAAGAAAAAGTTTCTTCGTTTCGCCGATAATAAGTCCATTGACCATAACGAACAGATTCTAAGAGACCAGCATTTTGCATCATATTTAGGTATTGGGAAACCGTAGATTGAGAAGCTTGTGCTTTTTCCTGAATATCTCCTACACATACCCCTCCTTTAACACTTACTCCCTTTGGTAGATGAGCACCTTGTTTAGGGAAATGCTTCTCTGGTTCCTTTAACCATTTCAAAATGTTAAGTCGAGTTTCGTTTGATAAAGCCTTAAATACATTAATCGGTTCCATGGGTCTTATTATATCGAGAATTTACGATATGTCAAACTTGATGTACTTTAAACTGATATAGATTCAAGAATCTTCCGCTTCAAATTATTTATAAGGGTGTTAAGTAGTGAATAGCTCAAATAGCCCTTACCTTATATGTTTAATTAATACTATCATTCTATCAATCATTTTTTTGGCGTAAGTTCTATTATCTGGTAGAAGGTTCACTCCACTCCTTTTCGCGATTTCTTCCACAACGGAGTCAATACTTTTATTATCTGTTATTATTTTTTCTTCTGTAATTTCTGTATTGAAGATTTCAATACAGGGGTCAATTTGAGATTTTGCCCAAGTTTCCCCTCGTTCAAGCCGTTTATTCAAACGTTTTAATAAGGTGCTTTTATCGGCGTATAAGATATAGTGCTTTAAAGAAATACCTTCATCTATAAGTCTTTGAATGATTTCTTCATAGTATTGGGGATTAAATATGGTCATTGGTACAATAATGGTATGGTCATATGTGTTTGAAATGTACTTTAACATTTCATAATTAAAGATTCTCCATTGTTCATGATCTTGAAAATTTGCTTCATGTAATTCTTTTGGTATGTTTTCGCGGATGAAATAACCTATATTCTCCGGGTCATAAACAAAAGAATTGGGTAATCTTCGTTTCAATTCAAATGCGCTAGTCGTTTTACCTGAACCAAATGCTCCGTTTAGCCAAATAATCATTCATATATCTCCTTTGTTCTACTGTATTTATTTAAGAATAGAGTTATGCTGCCAAGATTAATCTGATAAGTTAATGACTTTGGCAGGCAGTGTGGTGACCAAACATTGGGAAACTTATTAAAATTATATCACTAATGACATAATGATGAAGTATTACTTAAAGGACCTTGTTTCCACATTTTTATCCCCCTTCAATTTTTATAAGGAAAAAACCGATAATCTTCTTCCGTTATAGTATCAAGAATACAACATTTCCATTATCCTGAAATGGTTAATAAAATCATAATGGAGCTATGTAAATTATTGGACGCATAAAATGTAGAATGTTGGTGTTCGTCTAAAAGTTAAACAAGGTAAAATGGAAGAAATTCAAATATAGCGGTAAATTTTTTACAGCAGTGTTCAAAGCACGAAAAAAATATACAACAAAGAATTTAAATTACAAGCAGTCCGCATGATGATGGAGGATGGCAAGAAGAGAATCGTGGTAGGAACAAGAAATATTCTGCCTATTCATTTGGTCTATTTTCTTAACATAATATCATTATCATTCGCTTTTTTAGAAAATAAAAAGTTAAAAGTGCAACGATTTCATGTTAGATTTCGAATATAAAGGTAGCGAAATCGAAGGGAGTAGAAAAGTGTTAACTGACAAGCGTTTAATCCATTACATATTAAAAAAAGGATCGAATCAAGCCGCGGATGAATTGATTCGACGTTATTACGATGACCTGTATTTTTATCTTTATCGCCAAGTGGGTAATGGAAATGACGCTCTTGATTTAACTCAGGAAGTATTTATCGCTGCTCTAAAGGGACTAAGTTCTTATGATAAACGCAAATCTTCGTTTCGAACGTGGCTCTTTCGTATTGGAACCTATAAAGTCATTGATGCTCGACGTAAGGCGAAGATGACTTGGTCAGAGTTGAAGGAGGTAGAATCGATAGAAGAAAAGGATTTTGATGAAAGCTTATATCAGAAAGAACTATTAGAGGCGATTAATCAATATGTTGCAAGTTTTCGTCCAGAAATTCAGGAAATTTTTCGGTTGCGAGTCTATGGAGAGTTATCATTTCCAGAGATTGCTTCATTGCTTGAGCAAAAAGAAGAGCGAATCAAAGCTCAATACTATCGGTTGATTAAAAAAATTAGAGAGGAGTTTCGTGACCATGAATAGAGTCAGAAAGAATAGCCCTTTGACACAGAATGAAAAAGAAAATAGTATTACTTTCATTTTAAAAGAAGTTGATCTTCAACCAGCAACGTTTAGATCGTTTCTTCGTTCTTATTTTCAAGAGGTTGGCTTCCGTTATCTTTTTTGGGGAATGGGCGATATTTTATTTATAATTGGTCTTTTATTGATAGGAACAGGGATAATGTATTTTTCTGATTTTCATTATTCACTTGAGAATGATTATAGCAACAAAGTTTATTTTACTGTTTTTATGGCCTCACCTCTTTGCTATGCACTCTTGTATTTTATTGGTATTTGGAAAGAAAAGTTGTTAGGAACCTTCGAACTAAAAATGACTCTACGCGTTTCTTTAAAGGAACTGCTCATTTTACGCATGTTGGCGTTTAGCGGGATTTCTTTGCTTGTTTCTGTAGGGACTAATATCTTTATTTGGCAATTACTTGGTCAGGAACTTTCGTTGATGAGATTGTTCAGTCTATCGTTTACTTCCTTGTTTTTATTTGCGAATATTCAACTACTTTTAGAATATAAAATACCAATTCATTACAGCTATTGGGTCACGCCAATGATATGGGGTGTTGTTGGAGTTCTTTTAATTTGGCAACAAGAAAAGATTGCTCAGCTTCTGTTCTATCTGCCACTTTCGGTTGTCTCAGGGATAGTTCTTGGTTTACTCTTTTTATTTATGTATTTATTGCGTCATAACTACTTTATGCAAAAGGAAGGAACGATTACTTATGCTAATGCTTAACAATGTTAGTAAGAAATTTCAATCCAGCCCCGTTTTGGAAGACATTTCTTTAACCTTTGAAAATGGAGTTTACGGATTATTGTCTCCAAATGGTGCTGGTAAAACGACATTATTAAAATTGATTACCACTCTTTTATTCCCTACTTCTGGTGAAATATTGTGGAATGGACAAGCAATCAAAGAGTTGGGAGCAGATTATCGTGGTATATTGGGTTACTTACCTCAAAGTTTTGGTTATTATGGCAATTATTCGCCTACAAGGTTTTTAAAATATATAGCAGCATTACAAAAAATGAATAAGAGAGAAGCGGAAAAAAAGATTGATGAACTTTTAGAACTTGTTGCACTTTCTGAGGTGAAAAACAAGAAAATGAAACGTTTTTCAGGAGGGATGATTCAACGAGTAGGAATTGCTCAAGCGATGTTAAATAATCCGAAGTTACTGATTTTGGATGAACCAACAACAGGCCTAGATCCGAAAGAACGCGTCCGTTTTCGAAATTTGATTCACCGTCTTGCTCAAGACAGGATTGTTATATTATCCACTCATATTGTTTCAGATGTGGAGACCATTGCTAAACAAATCATTATGATTAAAAATCGACACCTTTACTGTTGCGAAACCCCTTCTCAAATTACGCAGTCCGTACAAGGGAAAATTTTTGAAGTCCCTGCTGGCTATGCATTAACTCCCGAGCAATTGCTATTAAGTGAGAGAGAAAGCCATGAAGGACATTTGTTAAGAATTGCTAGCCCAGTAGCCCCAAAGGAAGGTGTGGAAGTACGCCCGAATTTAGAAGACGCTTTTTTGTATATTTATCGAGATGAGGTGGGTGCAGTTGCTGCGAATCATTCCATTTGAAATTCGTAAGCTATTGGAACAACCCGTAATTCTCTTGTTTTTTATTGCCAGTTTATTGTTAAACACCATCTTTATTGCTACAGCAGGGGTGGATCAATCTTATGTAAATTATATTCAGCAAACAGAAGCAAAAACAGGAACTTTGATTAGCTCTGAATTTCAAGAAACTCTTTCTAATCAACCTGCTAGTAAGAAACAACAACGTTTATTAACTGAAACTGCTGACCAGGAGAATATTTTTCAAGATTATTCTACAGAAGCATTGGGTCAAGAGATGATTGATTTTTTTCAAATAGATGGTTCAGTTACTGAAAAAATGAAAAAAAAGTATGAAAAATTAACTCCTGTTGTCCATGAATTAGCGGAAGAACAAGCAGCGTTGGAAATAGGTAGAGCAGAAGAAACAATGAATATTTTCACCTTTATAAAAGATCGATTATTTCATGTGGTTTTAGGAGAAAGTTTAATTTTTGCTTTATTGCTGGGCTTGTATGGAAGTACTTTTGAGAGATTAACCAAAACAGAGGTTCTAATGGTGACTTCAAAAACAGGACGTAATACACAAGGGAGTAAATATATAGCGAGTTTCATTCTCACACTTCTATTTTATGGAATGATGATTATGTTGACGTTTGGCATTTTTAATTATGTGCACCCTATTGGGACTTTGTGGCAAACGAGTATGTCAACACAATTTCACACAAATTTTTATTTCCCTCATTTCCTGGAAACTTACTCATTGGAAATTCCCTTTATCACTTGGCAGCCAATGACATTGTTAAACTATATGGTTCTGTCGATTGGATTAGGTGGGTTATTAATCAGCTTTTGTCATGGATTTAATTTTCTTGTTGGTCTATGGACAGAGCATTTCTTTCGAGGATTTATTATATTTGTTGTGCTGTATGTTGGCTTTTTAGGACTGGTACACATCATTAATCAATTCAGTTGGTGGAATATACATGCTTTATTGATGTGGCACCCTATTTCACTATGGAACAAACAAAGCTATTGGTTTACAGAAATGGGACCTTATGCCGTTATTCCATGGCAAGAATCCATTGCAATGGTCATTAACCTATTTTTGTTAGGTGTTGGTGGTATTCTAACAAGTAAATTTTATGCAACCAAGGAGGTAAAATAACGTGTTTCCTGTGGAGTTTAAAAAATTAATTCAACCGATTTTACTTCTTGTCGCACTCTTGATAACGATTGTGTTCTCTATTCAAGATTTGAGTTTTATCGATAAACATTGGCCAAATGGTCGGATGGTTCCTATTTATGATTATGCTTCTGATTGGCAAAATCGCTTTGGACAAACGCTTGAAGAAGAAGAAATAGCAGAAATTGAAGCGGAGTATTTTAACCTTCTTGATCAAGCAGACAAGATGATCTCAGAAAACGCTATCGCAAAACAACTTCAAATTGCCAATTATGAGGAGTTTGAATCGTGGCATGAAGAAAACGTCTCCGGTGGGAGAATCAATGAGATGAGTGATGAAGAGGAAGAGATTATTGAACAAGGGGATGCTATTGAACAAGACCTAATAGATGATTCAGGTGATTCAATAGTGGATCAAATCTATGTCTTACAAAACTTATATCATTCGATCAAACAATTTGAATCACCAGACACTTTTTTTAATAATGAAGGCTTTACGGAAAAGGAAAGAGTAAGACTTTCAGAAACCCTATTTTTAAAAGATAGTGAAGGCTGGCGAAACATTTTGCCCACCGAATTATCTACGATATTTACTGATCATTTTGAAAAGATTCATAGGCTCCTTATCATTCTGTTGTCTTTATTAATTCCTTCTGTTTTTGTTAGAGATCGCTTGGTAGGATTACAAAATATTCAATGGAGCAGTCGGCGTGGACGGAATATTCTTTGGACACAATTTGCTAGTGGTATGATTGCCAGTTTTCTAGTGATTACTTGTGTTGTGGTTTTCTTTGGAGGTTTTTTGTATTTCACTGATTTCAAACAATATTTTTCAAATGGTTTAAATTCATTTTTTATAGAGGAACCTTTACAGGTATCTTTTTATCAATGGACATTTGGTCAGTGGATAGTGAGGGTGGGATTACTGACATCTTTGATTGGTATGGCCTATAGCGGCATTCTCTTTTTTCTCTCTCAAACAAGTAAACATTATTTGTCCTTACTCATGAAGGTGATTCCAGTTGGCTTTGTTTTTATGTTCATTGCTGGTCGATTGCTTATCAATGCGTTTTACCTAAATAATGCATTGTATCAATGGACAAAAATTCCAATGATTGAATTATATGCGGGAATTCTTCTGTTGGTTATCAGTATCAGTTTACCGATCATTTTTTGTATTCGTCAGCAAGATAAAGATTTATTGGATTGATTTAGAATCATGGACTTAAAGATAATACCTGCATTTTAATGAAACATGGAAAAAGGATGAAAGGAGGATTGAAATGGCTGTAGCTAATCATGAGCAAGATAAAAAATTAATTACCATTTTAATTCCTGCCTATAATGAAGAAGAAGTCTTAGAACAATTAATCAATCGTTTAGAAATTGTTAAAGGCTCAAATTCACACTATAATTTTGAGTTTTTGTTTGTAAACGATGGAAGTGAAGATCATACACTTCAAATATTGAAAAAATATAATGCAAATACGCACTATATACGTTATGTAGATTTATCTAGAAACTTTGGTAAAGAAATTGCAATGCTTGCAGGTTTTGATTATACAAAAGGAGATGCAGTTGTCATTCTTGACGCCGATTTACAACAACCGCCAGAACTCATTAGTGAAATGATAGAGTGGTGGGAAAAAGGATACGAAGATGTTTATGCAGTTCGAGAAAAGCGTGAAGAAGAAAGTCGTCTGAAAGAATGGACTTCAAAATTATATTATAAATTGTTGCAAAAAATGTCTAGTGAAAATGTGTATCCTCTTGCGGGAGATTTTCGATTGCTCGATAAAAAATGTATTGAAGCATTACAAGGATTAAGAGAAGCGGAACGCTATACAAAAGGTATGTATGGATGGATTGGTTTTAAGAAAAAAGAATTGACCTACTATGCGAATGGTCGTGCAGCGGGCGTTACTAAATGGAGTTGGACACAACTATTCAAGCTTGCGATCAATGGGATTACATCCTATAGTACCGTTCCTCTGAAAGTATGGTCTTATGTTGGATTTATCATATCAATTTTAGCATTTTTTTCTTTAGCATATGAAATGGGCAAGACGATTCTGTATGGAACAGATGTGAGTGGCTACCCAACAATGATTGCAGCCATTTTATTTCTAGGAGGAATTCAATTGATTTCTTTAGGATTTATTGGTGAATATCTAGGGAGAGTTTTTGTCGAAACAAAAGGAAGGCCTCCTTATTTTGTTAGAGAAAAGTCTAGCGAAAAAATAAAATTAAAGGATTAATTTTTATGGGGCGGCTAAAAAAAATTTATATCAAATATCAAGAGATATTTAGATACATCCTATTTGGTGTGTTGACTACAGTTGTTAATATAACTGTCTTCATTCTATTCGATACAGTATTTAACATACCCTATCTTATAGCAAATGCTATTTCAATTATTGTTGCTATCCTATTTGCCTTTTTTACAAATAAAAAATATGTTTTCAGAACTGAATCTCCTACATTTAAAATAGTTTTTAAAGAATTTTATTTGTTTGTAGGTTTAAGATTGATTTCAGGTTTATTTGATATGTTAAGCATGTGGATATTTGTTGATTTAATGAACTTAGAAACTAATTTTTCTAAAATTCTTACTCAATTTATAATCGTTATTTCAAATTATATATTTAGTAAGCTATATATCTTTAAATGAAAAGGGGGGGTATAAAATCTTATCTGATAAGCAATTATTAAATAAACCTATTTCTAAAAAAACATTTGGTTATTATACTATATTCTTCTGTATTATGTGTATGGCTATTTATAGTTATTATTTCATGTCTGGCGGGTCTTTTATATGGGAAAGTGATGGGTTTACACAACATTTTCTATTATTTAATGAATATGTAAATATATTACAAGGTCTGCTAAGGGGAGAAGGTTTCTCTCAATGGGATTGGTCAATTGGTGCAGGAGCCGATACAATTACTTCATATGGTTACTATGTACTAGGAGATCCATTTGCTTATCTAGGAGTGTTTTTTCCAGAAAGTTTACGAGAATTTTCTTTTCATTTAATAATGTTTGTTAGAATGTGGTGTGTTGGACTTAGTTATCTCATTTTTGTAAGAAAGTTTAAAGTTTCACATGGTGCTGCTTTACTGGGTGCGTTTATGTATACGTTCAGTTTCTTTGTTATTTTTAATGCAGATAGACATCCCTTTTTTATTTTACCACTAATTTGGTACCCTCTTCTTTGTTTAGGAGTCGAAAAAATATTAAAAAGAGAGTCAGGCTTGCTATTTAGTATAATGGTAGCGATCAGTGCAATTGCTAATTTCTACTTTTTTTACAAGTTAACCATATTAGTCTTTATATATGGAATTGTACGTTATGGAATGCTCTATCGATTCAAAGATTGGAAGCAATTAAGTAGTTCTTTTGGACGTTGTTCGTTACACTATCTCATTGGTCTTTTGTTAGGTGCAGTAGTCTTTTTGCCAATGATTGATGGGTTTTTAAATTCATCCAGAAATACAGATGGAATAGCAGTTAATCTCCTTCTTTATCACGTCAGTTACTATGCAGTATTGATTCATAATCTCTTTGTCCCTTATGCATACTTCTGGTCTGCTGGTGGACTTTCCATTTTTGCTTTATTTACCGTTGCTTTTTTATTTAAAACTAAAAAGAAAAGAACATTCTCAGGCATAATGCTTCTAATTTTAGGTGTTTTTCTATTGTTTCCTTTCTTTGGATCATTTATGAATGGCATGTCTGGGCCATATAACCGTTTTAGTTTTGCAATTCCTTTATTTATAGCTTTTGCAAGTGGTCAATTTTTAGAAGAACGGGATAAGTTACAAGTAAAAGATCTGAGATTAGTTAAATATATTTTGATAGGCTTCACTTTTATTTATGGAATAGCAGCAATTGCACAGAATATGTATTTGTATTATGTTATACCTTTAATTTTGGGCTGGTTGATTTGGTTTATATTGATGTATGAGAAAGAAATAAAAAAGAAAATAGTAAATAAAATCTCTATCGTATTATTGGCATTAGTCATGTTGAGTATGGCAACTAACGCAACGAATTTGTATTACTCATATGGTAATGGTTCAATATCAAAAATGATTGAATTGAATACTTCATTGGATCGTTATGAAAATTTGTTTGGAGGTATGCAAAATCTTTTACCTAAGGAAGATTTGTACCGAGTAGGAGTTACATCACAAGATAGTCATGTGCGTAATCAATTTATCTATCATGATTTAATGGGTTTAAGCACATACCTTTCTGTTACAAATGGTTATTTAGCTGAATTTGCTGAAGAGATGGAATTTTCTTCCTATCAAATTATTCAACCTCTTCGAAATGGTGTTGATGATCGCCGAATAACTAATCATTTTTTTAACATTGAATATATACTAACCGAGAAAAAAAATGAAGCCTATCTTCCATATGGTTATGAAGTTGTACATCGGTCAAATGATGTTCCAACTTTTATTCTTGCAAAAACAGAAGCTAATTTCCCATTTGCATATGTTGAAGATAGGATCATCACAAGAGAAAATTTTTCGAAGTTAAACCCAATTGAAAAAGAAACGTTTCTAACAAAAGGTGTTGTTTTAGAGACAAATCAAGATGTTGAAGGAAGAAAAATTGAGGAAATAACAAATGAACAAATAAAAGAAGTTGAATATCAAATCGAATATACTGATACTGGCCTTTCACCACTAGATAAAAACCTAATAGAGGTTACAGAAAGTGGGGCCCGTTTTAAAATCTCCCTTGAAAATGCAAATGAACTTGCAGGTCACGATATGTTCATTTACTTACAAGGTTTAGAGTATGAAACTACGGACATACCTTTTTATATGCCTGATGATACAAGTTATAATATCTGCTTTCTATATGAAGGTCGTGAAAACACTTTACGTCAATCTGATAAATATTCATTTAGTACATATTTTCACAGAGAAAATATGTTTGTTAATCTCGGACATACTGATTTGGGAACAGATGAGATGTTTATTCAATTTGAGGATACTGGAAAATATCATATAGATGATATTACAATTTATGCCCTGCCTGTAGATGAAAATAATGATAAGCAAATTGCTGATGAAAAACAAGAAAATGCCCTAGATATTAAAGTATTTGAAAATGAGCGTATTGAAGGAACCTTACAAAGAGACAATCCAGGAATCCTTGTTACAACAATTCCATATGAAAAGGGATGGGAAGTAACTGTAAATGGTGAAAAGAAAGAAATAGTTCAAGCAAATATTGGATTTATCGGCGTACCTCTGAATTCAGGCAATTCAGAAATTGTCTTTTCTTATCAAAATCCATATCTAAAAATTGGGAGTGTATTAAGCTTAATAGGGTTATTATTAATAGGGTTAATACAGTTAATTTATCGAAAAAGTAAACAATCATAGACTTGATAGCAGGAAATTTTTGAAGTGTTATGGGTTTATTATGACTTTAATTTATCAGTACAAAATAATTAATATGATATAGAAAAATTTATGCTCAACTGACTTATGTTTAGTTGGGCTTTTTGTATTAAACATCCTTTATTTCCCTATTAAAAATAAGTTTTTCTATCAATTTTATATTTTTAATTTCTAGATCAATAAAACTTTTTATGGTTATTGGTCTTTTTTGTATTTTCTTTCTTTTTTTCGGCAAAAACTCCTTTCTCATCGTGTTAGTTATGCAAAAAGATAAGAAGCCTTGTCATATAGAAAGGAGGTGATATATATGGTAACAAACGAACCTGTGCAACAAAGCAGAATCACGCGTCAATTTGATTCATTTTGTAAAACAGTTTTTAGAAATGCAGCACGAGATATTTATCGAGAAATAAGTAAGTAAAATAAAAATTTGATTATATTATCAGTACTAACCCACGATAGATTAAACCAACTTAGCATTCATGATAGTTATATAACGAATGTTTATCATTTTTATTTTCATGGTCGTACTATCAAAGTAAAAGATTTTTTGATTGCGAACGCTATTCAATCTTTACAAGAATGTAGTCAACTCATTATTCTATTCTTCTTGTTCTTAGATATGAGTGATACCGAAATTGCCAATTAGTTAGGAATAGCCAGTGGAACTGTTTATTACCAAAAACAGCAGGCATTAGAGAAGCTCAAAAAATATTTAAAGGATCATGCAAATGAGTGAATCTAACTTACTCCCTTATTCAGTAATATTTTTGGCGACGCAGGGTGATAGACAAGCAATGGAACAAGTCTTGAGGCATTATAAAGGTTACATTGCTTGTTTGTGTCAAAGAGAAATAATAGAGGAAAACGGAGATACTACTCTCATTGTAGATGAGGAATGGACTTAAAGTTGATTGAAGAAATCAATATCTTGGTCAATCGGAAGTTAATTGTTTGGTTGAATGTATGGGCTGTTGTAATATTCTTAGTGTTGTTAGCAGGTAGTTTATTCCTACCAATAGAAGGAACTGTAGCGTTTACGCTTGTAAACTTATTACTGTTTTTCATCAGCTTAATGGTTATCATTATGTTACATGAATGGATTCACGGTATCTTTTTTAAAATGTTTGCTCCTAAATCCAAGGTGAAATATGGCTTTAAAAGTGGCATGCTCTATGCGGCTAATCCAGGTGCGAAATATAATAAAAAACAATTCACATTGATTGCGATTATGCCTTTTGTTCTTATCACACTCTTGACATGTGTCTTGTTTAGCTTTCCTGTTAATAAGATAGCCCTTTATTTGCTATTTGCGATACATACATCCGGTTGTGTTGGCGATTTTTATTATTGTTATAAATTATGGAAAAATAGAAAACGGTCTGTTTTGATAGAAGATACAACTGTAGGGATTAGTATTTTTGAGGTATCTAATGAAAACAATGCAACGTAATGGTGTCAGCCTTTTTTGTTCCGTTAGTTAGTAGCAATCAGAATAATGGAAGTGTTTGACAATAAAAAGGGCTTATGATAAAGTTAATAAAAATTTTTGAGGTGAGTTACATGCTTATAATGAATCAAACGATTAGCTATTTCTCACAATTACATCATCATATCAAGTAGCCTTGCTTAGTAGATTTTCAAGAAAAATCATACATAGGGAAGGCTATTTCTCATGAAACTGCATTTGATTTAATTTTTACGCTTAAATCAAATGCAGTTTTTTTATTTTTAAAAAAATGGAGGGAACAGAAATGAAAAAAATGAATTATCAAAATGTCAGAGGGACACAAGATTATTTGCCTAATGCAGAAGTTGTGAGAAGGAAAGTAAGAAGAACATTGGAAGATGTGTTCATACAATATGGCTGTAAACCATTAGAAACACCTATTCTAAATTATACGGAATTAATGGCATCCAAATATGGTGGTGGTGCAGAAATTTTAGAAGAAATGTACACCTTATCTGACCGTGGTGAACGTGAACTGGCTCTACGTTATGATTTAACGATTCCTTTTGCTAAAGTAGTCGCAATGAATCCGTCGTTAAAGATGCCCTTCAAAAGATATGAAATAGGTAAAGTATTCCGAGATGGGCCAATTAAAGCAGGAAGATTCCGTGAGTTCACCCAATGTGATGTCGATATTGTCGGTGTAGAATCGCAAATAGCAGAAGCGGAATTAATGATGATGGCCTTGGACGCTTTCGCTCGATTAGATTTATCAGTTGTGCTCGAATATAATAATCGCAAGTTATTAACAGGTATGCTAGAAGTTTGTGGTGTGGAAGCAGAGAAAATGAATCGGGTAGTATTGATTTTAGATAAGTTAGAAAAGGTTGGCTTACAAGCGGTAATCAGAGAACTAGATGAACAAGGCCTACCAGCTACAACAGTGGAGAAGGTGCAACGATTGTTAACTGATGAAGATAATATGGATATTCATTATTTTGTCCCTTATGCTGAACAAAATGAGTTAGTCAAGCAAGGATTAGCGGAATTACAAGAATTAGAATCTTATTTAGCCTTTTTACAAGTGAAGCAAAATTGTGTGTTTCAGCCGTTCTTGGCGAGAGGTTTAGACATTTATACAGGCACTATTTATGAAATATTTTTAGTAGATGAGTCGATTACATCTAGTATTGGTAGTGGTGGTCGATATGATAATGCGATTGGTGGACTGATTGGCACAGATGAAACTTTTTCGACAGTAGGTATTTCGTTTGGCTTAGATGTGATTTATAGCGCCTTAAGTATGGCAAAACAGCCAGAACAAGCAGATTTAGACTACTACATTATTCCGTTAGGTACACAGAAAGAAGCGTTGCTAGTTGCGAGTGAATGGCGGAAACAAGGGTACAGAGTAGAGGTGGAAATGAGCAATAAAAAAATAGGAAAAGCCCTCGATAAAGTGAACAAAGAAAAAGTTCCCTATGTGATTATCATTGGCGAAAATGAAGTGAACAACAATCAAATAACAGTGAAAGATATGGCTACAGGAAAAGAGAAGGTAGAGTATTTTACATTCAATTGAATGGTGTAAGGAACAATTCAATCCCTTTGAATATAGGATGGAGTGTTTAAAAGGCTTAAAGACTGTCATATTTTTAAACTGGGAAGCTGATAATAATAGTATGCACTCATATTACTTGTTTACATCGGATTTTCTGTTATATATGGAAAAATCAAAAGTAGAATTTGAAATGGAAATACTTTAGTAATGAAAGAAACGGTTTGTATATGTTTGTGGGCAAGAATAAACCATTTGCCCTATTGAAAATTTGGGTAAAAATGGTTATTGTTAAGTTTGGTAATATAGGAAATTATTAGAAAGGGAGATGAGAATGAAAAAAATAATGATGCTTTGTCTTGTATTACTCTTTAGTATAGCATTAGTTGCTTGTAATTCTAGTGATGCTAATAAAAGCGAAGGTAAAGAAAGTAATGACAAAGATGTAACGAAAACAACTGAACAAGTAGAAGGGAATGTAGAGGAGGAGAATTTAGAAGAAGGAAGTGAAGCCCTAGAAACTCAGGCGTTTGAATTTGATCCGTCTGGAGAGAACATAGTACCCCTTGAGCTTACAGACGAAGGATTAATGGTCAGACTTACATACAAAGGAATCGGTGACCTAGTAACGGAACAAACTACAGAAAGCATTGTTAAATATGATTCTATGGGTCTGTCTAATGCAGAGGAAGCTCAGGAAGCATTAGAAGAACTGACAGAAGAATACACTGGTATAGAAGGTGTATCGTATAATGTAGACTTTCAAGATGATCAATTTGTGGAGTCTCTATCAATAAATTATGAAATTGCAGATCCTTCTGTTTTAACGGAGTTGACAGGAGCATTCGTAGAAGGGGATTTGAGCAATGGTGTTAGTTTGCAAGATTCTGTACGGATGTTCCAAGCACAAGGATTTGAAATTGTAGAAGAATAAAGTAATAAGCAGCTAAGTCTCTTGATTATGTGGGAGTATCTTATCTGCTTATTTTATATTGTGTGTGAAGATGAAATCGGTTATCTTGATTAGATAAATCGATACTATTTTAATTTTTTTTGATAGTTTTTATTTTGTACCATTAAGGCTTTTTTTATTGGTATGGCGTTGCCATTAAATATGTTCAGGAATTGATGATGAATACGGCTGATGAAGAGATTGAAGGTAAGAGCGTTGATATGCAAACAGAAGAAGATGAAACATTGCCGATCTATAGAAAATCAATAATGAATATTAACATATGACCTTAACATCGTGTGCAGGTCATATGTTAACTATAATGATCAATCCATCAAAAGCTGATAAGCCTTACGCTCCCCGTGTTCAATCGGGAAATAAATCATTCCACTATAATTAAATCCTGCATTTAGAATCACTTTTTGCATAATTTCATTCTTAGGGTATGTATCTACACGTATATCCTTATATTCCATTCGACGGGAGAGTACAATTAAATCATGTAACAATATTTTCGATAATCCTTGCCCGCGCACATGTAAATCTACTGCAATTCTATGGATAACCATGTAGGAATCTTCTTGTTCTTTCCATGAGCCTTCCGTTATATCCTCATAAGGCGCTTCAGGTCCAGGGATTAACGCGCCATAACCTGCTATCTTGTTCTCATAGATTAAGACATGGGCATATCCTTTTTCGATATCCTGTTTAATTAATTCAAGTGTCGGGCCTTCACCGTTTTGCCATTGTGGTAGCCCTTGCTCCTTTAAATAGGCAATTCCATCATTTAAAATCGACATGATTGCTTCTGCGTCATGTATCGTTGCTTTTCGTGTATAGACAAACATTGTTTCATCCTCCATTTAGTAAATAGTGTTCCTTCTTATTATTGCTGATGGAGATTGTTATTTACAAGAAATAAGCTAAAAGATTGGCAATAAACGAACGTTGTTATAATTAACGGAAATAATATTCGTATTTAACCTTGACGAAATGCTTATAGCCTAGTAGAATAATACTGAACTTATTAATAAACATAATCATTCATCGTATAATGTTGGGGATATGGCCCAAGAGTTTCTACCAGAGCACCGCATATTTGCTCTGA
Source organism: Gracilibacillus pellucidus (assembly GCF_033949965.1). Taxonomy (NCBI): domain Bacteria; kingdom Bacillati; phylum Bacillota; class Bacilli; order Caryophanales; family Bacillaceae; genus Gracilibacillus; species Gracilibacillus pellucidus. The sequence continues at coordinate 48,261 of NZ_JAWZSR010000007.1, forward strand.
CTACGAGGAGGATGCAAGTTACTAACTAGATGTTTAGTAACTGTACCGAATTGTTGGAAACACTCTTGGTTATACTAAGAGTGTTTTTTCGGTTTGATGACAAAGGAGGAAAAGAAGAAAGTGAAAAAGTATTTTGAGTTTGATAAGCTAGGAACGAATTATCGAACAGAAACCGTAGCAGGTCTTACAACCTTCTTAGCGATGGCATATATATTATTTGTTAATCCTGATATGTTAGCAGATGGAACGGGTATGGATGCAAATGCCGTATTTGTTGCCACTGCACTTGCTGCTGCAATCGGTACGTTAATCATGGGTGTTGTAGCAAAATATCCAATCGCACTAGCGCCCGGTATGGGCTTGAACGCATTTTTTGCTTATACGGTTGTATTAGGTCAAGGGGTTCCTTGGGAAACGGCGTTAGCAGGTGTGTTGGTTTCAGGTCTCATCTTTATTGTATTAACATTGACAGGTGTTCGAGAAAGAATTATTAATGCAATCCCGCCAGTACTAAAATTAGCGGTTGGAGCCGGTATTGGTTTGTTTATTGCATTTATCGGATTTCAAAATGTAGACATTATTGTTAGTGATCCATCTACAGTTGTTGCTTTAGGTGACTTAACAGCAGGTCCAACGCTATTAGCTGTATTCGGAATTGTTGTGACAGTTATTTTGATGGCACTTGGATTAAAAGGCGGCGTATTCTATGGTATGGTCATTACCGCTATTGTCGGAATGATTGTTGGGCAAGTTCCTGTTCCAACTCAAATTCTTGCGCCAGTGCCAAGTGTTGCACCAACTTTTGGAGCAGCATTTATGCATATTGGTGATGTATTTACCGTACAAATGTTAGTCGTTATTTTGACGTTCTTGTTTGTTGATTTCTTTGATACAGCAGGGACATTAGTGGCAGTTGCATCAAAAGCAGGCTTGATGAAGGACAATAAGTTACCACGAGCAGGTAAAGCATTAATGGCGGATTCATCTGCAACAGTAGTAGGTGCTGCATTAGGAACTTCTACAACAACATCATTTGTAGAGTCAACTACAGGTGTTGGAGCTGGTGGACGTTCTGGGTTTGCTTCAGTCGTTACCGCGATTTTATTTGCGCTAGCATTATTCTTCTCGCCGTTATTAGAAGTAGTTACTTCATCTGTAACAGCACCAGCGTTAATTATTGTCGGTGTATTAATGGCATCATCATTAAAAGATATTGAATGGGATAAATTTGAAGTTGCAGTTCCGGCGTTCTTTACGGTTGTAACGATGCCGATGGCTTATAGTATTGCGACAGGTATTGCGGTAGGTTTCATTTTCTACCCAATTATGATGATTGTAAAAGGTAAAGTGAAAGAAATAAGTCCAATTATGTGGTTCTTATTTGTTATTTTCATTCTTTACTTAGGATTCTTGCATTAAAAAATAGTAGAAGAGGGCTTTGACATCATGTATCAAAGCCTTTTTCTTTTTTTCGCATGATAGAACTCCTACATAAAAATAATAGATTTACATATACTTTATTAAAGGTTAATGTGATGGGGAGTATGCATATGTCAGAATATTGTATTCGTGCACCGATTGTTTATGATTGGGTCATGAAAGAAGAAGAGATGCAAAAGTGTAAACTCATTCCATTTAAAAACCAAGTAAAACATATAGAAGACTGCATCTGTATTAATTTTCGAGTAAATTGTCAAAGTGAGCTGCCAACAATTATTTGGCAAGCGGTAGGGGATAAGATGGATGCTGTTACTTTTTCGATTGAGCATGAAGGGACATGTAGTTGTGATTGGAGCATAATGTTAGATAATGAGGAATTAACAACTCTATCACCAAATAATAGTTTAGAAACGACTGTAGAAGATATAGAACAGCTTTCGGTTGCATGTGTTAACAATTGTTCAGATGATGAAAACTGTAGAGGTAAGTTGTATATCGTTATACATTATCTACTTTGTCCTGAAGAGAAACAAGACATAAGGAAGAAAAAAGTGGAGTGCTTTATATCAGATAAACACGGACATCCTATCGAGACATTACACTGCAAGGAATTTGGAACTAGAGAGGCGAAGTGGTTTTTATCAGCAGAAGGACAGGAAATGTATTTACAAAAGGTGCATTTGTTAATCAAAGGCTATTATACAATAAAAATAATTGATGTGTGTGATGGTAGCTTTGTAATCTGTACATTTCCGATAATGATGAGAAAAACATTGATTCTTTGTGCACCGGAGGGTACAAATATTACATGTAAAATCCATCATTTGGAATGTAACGCATGTATCATGGATAAGCAACAATTAAAGAATTGCTGGGAAGTTTGTATGAACCTTGCTTTTTGTATAGATGTGCAGTCTGTTTTTAAAGCGGTAATCGGAATCGATGCGAAGAATTGTATGCCAAGAGAAAATATTCTTTTAAATCATTGCAAATGAGAGAAAGCAGATTCTAAGTGAAGGAATCTACTTTCTTTTTCATTGTGGTTCAAACGACTGTAGTATCCCAGCTTCAAGCTTTGAGTTAAAGTTCACGTGGATTAAAGTCTTTCTGTATCTATTAGAAAAATATAAATAAAAAGCAGTACTCGCTATAGGATGACAATGCGAGTGCTGCTTTTTTGTATTAATCATCGAGTCTAACAATTATTAATGCGGCACCTTGGCCAGCTTGTAGTGTAGCGGCTGCTAGTAGTCCAAATAATTGGAGGGATATTGTGTCACCTGCATTTAAGTTAGTAATAACACTTGCGGATAAATGACTTAACGTAAGCACTGGGTTTCGTGTAGCAGGAGTTAATTCCGTACCGTTTACCATAAGTCGGGAACCTACTAGAAGTCCTGCTGTTAAATTAATGACATATTCAATATAGTAGCGACCTGGTTCTGTGATAGTAAAGACAGTACCAGCAGCGTTGGAAGTAATACCATTTAAGTTTTGAGCATCAGGTAGCGGAACGTTTGTACCACCAAGAACAACAGCGATAGGAGACTGTGATGTGTTCCCCGCAAAACCAGAAGTTTCCGTAATCATAGGTCCCTCCGGTCCGACTGGTCCCTCTGGCCCGACTGGCCCTTCTGGTCCTGCTGGTCCCTCTGGCCCGACTGCTCCTTCTGGTCCTGCTGGTCCCTCCGGTCCGACTGGCCCCTCCGGTCCGACTGGCCCCTCCGGTCCGACTGGCCCTTCTGGTCCTGCTGGCCCCTCCGGTCCTGCTGGTCCCTCTGGCCCGACTGCTCCTTCTGGTCCTGCTGGTCCCTCTGGCCCGACTGGCCCTTCTGGTCCTGCTGGTCCAACTGGTCCTTCCGGTCCTGCTGGTCCCTCTGGCCCGACTGCTCCTTCTGGTCCTGCTGGTCCCTCTGGCCCGACTGGCCCTTCTGGTCCTGCTGGTCCCTCCGGTCCAACTGGTCCTGCTGGTCCCTCTGGCCCGACTGGCCCTTCTGGTCCTGCTGGCCCCTCCGGTCCTGCTGGTCCCTCTGGCCCGACTGCTCCTTCTGGTCCTGCTGGTCCCTCCGGTCCGACTGGCCCCTCCGGTCCTGCTGGTCCCTCCGGTCCGACTGGCCCTTCTGGTCCTGCTGGCCCTATAGGACCAGGAATTCCCATTGGCCCCTCCGGTCCCACGGGTCCTTCTGGTCCTCGTGGTCCGCGTGCACATCCGCCAGAATCATTGTCATGAAAATGAATATTTGACAAAAAAATCACCTCTTTATTAAAAGTAAAAAACGAGTTATTGTTTAAAACAAAAGAAAACCGACATTTTGATTGCATGAGGATAGAATGTTATAGATCGCAATCAATTTGATAGCGAGGAGTAATACAAATTTGCCCAGAAGACAGATCACCTTCAGCACCAGTAGGTACAGTAACCTCAATACGAGTAAAGTTAATACTTGTAAACGCAATGCTACTTCCTTCATATACTGTCAGTGGGCCACTAACAAGGTCCCCGCCATTATAGAAACTGAAAGTAACAAAGTCAGAAGCACCTTCATCGTACGCCAAGTATCCCGAAGCAACGATATCTAAACCAGACGTATTGTAGATATCTTGAGAAATGCCTTGAGGAACACTCCAACCAACACAAATTTGATCCTTGACAAAATGACACTCCGCAGTTGCTCCGCCATTATCGCTACCACAGTTACAGTTGCTACAAAATTTTCCCATAAGATTAATGCTCACCCTCTCTGTAAGAATAGTAGATAAAAGCTGAGGTAAGATAATTAATGTGAAAGTTAGAGTGGATAACCTAACCATAGTTGCTACAAAGTTCGGGCGAATTCATTTGAAATGAAAACATGAAGAAGGATTTTATCTACCTTATTCCTATGGTCATAGTATTGTATGTTGAGAGTGCGTGTTGCATATGGTCGAATATAGTGGATAAGCCATATTTAGGCAAAAAATCAATAAAAAAGACAACAATCACATGTTGTTGTCTCAATCCTCAAATTCCGCTATATCGATTTCGTATTTATTATGTTTGTCAGGAACAAGTCGATGGAGGTGGATCGTCATTAAACCTTGTTTTAACGAAGCTGTTATTTGATCTTTTCGAACAGGAAAAGGTAAGTCAAGTTGACGAGAAAATTCACCATACAACATTTCCTGTTTAAATAAAGTACCTTCTTGCTTGATTGGAAATAGATTTCCCTTCAGTTCCAACTTATCGTAATCAACAAATACTTTTACTTGTTTGCGCTCCTTGATTCCGGGCAAACTAACATAAACGATTACTTCATTCTCTAATTCGTATATATTAACAGCAGGAATAGGTGGCTTAACGATATGTTCAAACTCATCCCAAAAGCTTCCACCGAAAAACTGATCTAAGTTATTTTTCCAATCGTGCATATGTTGAAAAGGATCCAAAACTATTTCTTCCTCTCTCCAGTGTGGTAAAGTGATAATAAAGATAGGAATTTATTCATTAGTAATCGTTTTAACATCCGCTTTCCTTCTAATTTATAGAAAAGGAGAAGTTACGAATGAATAGTGCTGTGATAAAATAATGTTGCTACAGTATATAAGATATGATTGAAAAAAATCGTTGTGCATTTATCATGGTGCAATCCTCCGATAATGAATAGAAAGGAGTGTATGCAATGTCGAATAAAAAAAGATTTGAAGTGATGGAAAATGAGACAATTGACGCTTGTTTAGATCGAATAAAAGGGGAAGGCTATCAACCAGTTAGACGTGTTGAAGAACCGATTTTTATTGAAGAGAATGGTCAGCCAGTTCCACATAGTCGAAAAATAATCTTTGATTGTAAAAAAATAAATATGTAGGCAAAATAGAATAATAACCAAGCTAAATACGAACATTAAAATAAAACTTTATTTTAATGTTCGATTTTTGTATTGACAGAATTCGAGTGATCTTGTTATCATATCAATGTAGTAAAAAATCTAACGCAATAATGACCTCATATAATTTGAGAATATGGCTCAAAAGTTTCTACCCGTCACCGTAAATGATGGACTATGAGGGAAGATGGACGGATGGTTTGAAGAGTAAGAATCATCCTGATAGCAATAGACATCAAACCTATTCATCTTCTCTCTAATAGAGAAAATGGATAGGTTTTTTTACATAATTAGATAAAGGGAAGTGAATGGTGTGGCACTTGTTGGTGTTATTATGGGAAGCATATCTGATTGGGAAACGATGAAGCATACTTGTGAAGCATTAGAAGACCTTGGTATTAGCTATGAAAAAGAAGTTATCTCTGCACATAGAACACCAGAAGATATGTTTGAATATGCCGAAACTGCAAGAGGTAGAGGGATAAAAGTGATTATTGCAGGTGCAGGTGGTGCAGCTCATTTACCAGGTATGGTCGCATCCAAAACAACTTTACCAGTCATCGGTGTACCGGTTAAAACAAGTACGCTTAGTGGTGTTGACTCGCTTTATTCCATTGTACAGATGCCTGGTGGTGTACCAGTAGCGACAGTAGCGATCGGTACAGCAGGAGCTAAAAATGCAGGTATTTTAGCAACACAAATTATTGGTACATCTGATCAGAAAATAGCAGAACGTTTAGCAAACCAAAAGCAACAGCTGAAGGAAAAAGTAGTAGAAATGAGGGACGATCTTGCGAACAAATAGACAGTTATTCGGATCTACTATCGGTATTATCGGTGGCGGGCAATTAGGACGTATGATGACGACAGTAGCGAAGCATATGGGATACCGTGTCATTGTACTCGATCCGATTCCTGATTGTCCGACAGCACAAGTAGCAGATGATCAAATTGTCGCCGCTTATGATGATTTAGCAGCAGTAAAGCAACTTGCAGAAAAAAGTGATGTCGTGACATATGAATTTGAAAATGTTGATTTACATGCAGCACAAATCTTAGAAGAAGCAGGTATTCTGCCACAAAGTGCTAACTCACTAGAGGTTACACAAGATCGTGAACTAGAGAAAAAAGCAATGGTTGATAGTTATCAGCCTGTTGCCGATTTTGCGATTGTCACAACAAAAGAAGAATTAAAAAGAGCGGCGACAGAAATTGGTTATCCTTCTGTAGTTAAGACGTGTCGAGGTGGCTATGATGGCAAGGGACAAATGAAACTATCAAGTGAAGCAGATCTTGAATCGACAGTAGAAATGCTAGAACAAACAGATCGTTTAATAGTAGAAAAGTGGGTCCCTTTTGATAAAGAAATCTCGATTGTTTTTACAAGAGCGAAAACAGGTGAAATCACTTATTTTCCGGTAGCAGAGAACATTCATCGTGACCATATTTTACATGCGACGGTCGCACCTGCACGTGTTTCAACGCAAATTGTTGAGAAAGCTCGTCAAGCGGCTAAAGCAATTGCTGATACAATTGATGTTGTCGGTACGTTTGCGATTGAAATGTTCGTGATTGGGGAAGATATTCTCATTAACGAATTAGCACCGCGTCCACATAACTCTGGTCACTTTACGATCGAAGCTTGTGATGTATCACAGTTTGAACAACATATTAGAGCGATTTGTGGTTTGCCACTAATTGATGTGCATTCACATGGTGGTGCAGTAATGCTGAATCTACTCGGAAAAGATGTCGACCCCTTTTTCGATCAATTAGATGACCATTCAAATGCCCATATTCATATGTACGGGAAAGCAGAAAACAAGCCATTGCGTAAAATGGGGCATGTAACTTTTATTGGGGACAATCCTAACATCATATATAATGAACTAGTAGAAAAAAAGCTAATCGAAAACTAGGAGGAAACACATAATGATCGAACGTTATACAAGAGAAGAAATGGGCAAGATTTGGACAGATGAAAATCGCTATAATGCATGGCTAGAAGTAGAAATTTTAGCCTGTGAAGCGTGGAGCGAACTAGGAATCATTCCAAAAGAAGATGTGAAAAAAATTAGAGAAAATGCATCATTCGATATTGAGCGCATTTTAGAAATAGAACAAGAAACACGCCATGATGTCGTAGCATTCACTCGTGCTGTTTCTGAAACATTAGGCGAAGAGAAGAAGTGGGTACATTACGGCCTTACGTCAACAGATGTTGTAGATACAGCACTTTCTTATCTGCTAAAACAAGCAAACGATCTAATCCGTCGTGATGTGGAGAATTTCATTGCAATATTAAAAGAAAAAGCAATCGAGCATAAAAATACGGTTATGATGGGACGTACACATGGTGTTCATGCAGAACCGACAACATTCGGTTTAAAGATGGCGTTATGGTATGAAGAGATGAAACGTAATTTAGAACGTTTTAATGCAGCAGCTAAAACAATTGAAACAGGTAAATTATCAGGAGCTGTTGGTACATACGCAAATATTGATCCATTCGTAGAAAAATATGTTTGTGAAAAACTAGGGTTGGAGCCAGCACCAGTATCAACACAAACATTACAACGTGATCGTCATGCACAGTATATGTCTGCATTAGCATTAATTGCAACATCGATTGAGAAGTTTGCGACAGAAGTCCGTGGACTACAAAAAACAGAAACAAGAGAAGTGGAAGAATTCTTTGCCAAAGGTCAAAAAGGATCATCAGCAATGCCGCATAAACGTAATCCGATTGGCTCTGAGAACATGACAGGAATGGCACGTGTTATTCGTGGTTATATGATGACATCTTATGAAAATGTGTCTTTATGGCATGAGCGTGACATCTCCCATTCATCAGCAGAGCGAGTTATTTTACCTGATGCAACAATTGCGCTTAATTACATGTTGAATCGCTTCGGTAATATCGTGAAAAACTTGACGGTATTCCCTGAAAACATGAAGCGAAATATTGATCGCACATACGGAGTTATTTTCTCCCAACGTGTTTTGCTTTCTTTAATTGACCAAGGTATGAGCCGTGAAGAGGCATATGATATTGTACAACCGAATGCGATGAAGGCATGGGAGACAGCGACACCATTCCGTCAGCTAATTGAACAAGAAGAACGTATTAACAACACATTATCGAAAGAACAATTAGATGATTGCTTCGATTATACGTATCACTTAAAAAATGTTGATCAGATTTTCAAAAAAATTGGCCTAGCATAAGGAGAGGAATCCGATGAAAGACAAGCTGTTATATGAAGGGAAAGCAAAGCAAGTATTTACGGTAGCAGATAATCCGAATCTGCTCGTTCTTTCTTACAAAAATGATGCAACAGCCTTTAACGGGGAGAAAAAAGCACAATTCCAAGGAAAAGGTCGTTATAATAATTTAATTTCAGCTAAAGTGTTCGAATATCTGCATGAACATGGTGTTAATAGCCATTTTAAAGAGGCGTTAAATGAAACAGAACAATTAGTGGAAAAAACAACGATTATTCCATTGGAGGTAGTTGTTCGTAATGTTGCGGCGGGAAGTATTGTCCGTCGCATCGGAATGCAAGAAAAAACCATCTTTACTCCGCCATTAGTAGAACTTTTTTATAAAAAAGATGAGCTTGGCGACCCATTAATTAATGATGAACATGCATTACTTTTAACAGATGTAACAGAAGCAGAGTTGAATCAGATTAAAGAAATGGCGCTTCGAGTAAATGAACAATTGCAAGCTTTCTTCAAGGAAATTCATTTACAGCTTGTTGATTTCAAATTAGAATTTGGACGCAATCCGAATGGTGAGATTGTGTTATCGGATGAAGTAAGCCCTGACACTTGTAGACTTTGGGATATCGCAACAGGTGAGAAGATGGACAAAGACGTATTCCGAGAAGACTTAGGTGATTTAGTTACTGTATATGACAATATATTATCGAGACTGGAGGCAAAACAATGAAACTAGTAAAAGTGCACATTACATTAAAAGAGGGTGTATTAGACCCACAAGGTAAAGCAGTTCAAGGTTCATTAAATACATTAGGTTATGACAATGTCCAAGAGGTTCGTGTCGGTAAGTATTTAGAGTTAACGGTGGACGATGATGCCAATATTGAAACAGCAATCGAAGAGATGTGTAATAAGCTGTTGGCGAACCCAGTTATCGAAAATTATTCATATACAGTAGAAGAGGGGGTTGTCCAGTGAAATTCGCTGTGATTGTCTTCCCTGGATCTAACTGTGACCGTGATATGTATTATGCGGCGAAGGATGCATTAGGTGAAGAAGCAGATCTACTTTGGTATCAGGAGGCAAATCTAGAAGGTTATGATGCTATTCTGATCCCTGGTGGCTTCTCTTATGGTGACTATCTTCGCTCTGGTGCGATCGCGTCTACATCAGATATCGTTGTACAATTACGAGAGCAAGCAGACAAAGGTGTTCCGATTCTAGGTGTCTGCAATGGTTTTCAAATTTTATTAGAGTCTGGTTTGTTACCAGGTGCGATGCTACGCAATCAAAACTTAAAATTTATGTGTCATTTTGAAAACTTAGTAGTGGAAAACGACGAGACTATTTTTACTTCCAAATACAATAATGGCGAGGTAATCTCGATTCCAATTGCCCATCATGACGGCAACTACTATTGTGATGAGGAGACACTTGCTAGATTAAAAGAGAACAATCAAATCGTTTTTACGTATCAAAATAATCCGAATGGTTCTGTTAGTGATATAGCGGGGATTGTCAATGAACAAGGAAATGTACTAGGGATGATGCCACACCCAGAACGTGCGGTGGAAGCTATTTTAACTAGTGATGACGGATTAAAACTATTCCAATCAATGCTGGAAAACTGGAGGGAACGTTATGTTGCAGGCGCCTGAGATTACTCCTGAAATGATCGAACAAGATAAAGTCTATCAAGAAATGGGATTAACAGATAAAGAGTATGACATGATTAAAGATATTATGGGCCGTCGCCCGAATTTTACCGAGATTGGTATTTTCTCTGTCATGTGGTCGGAACATTGTAGCTATAAAACGTCTAAACCATTATTAAAGAAATTCCCGACAGAGGGACCTCAAGTCGTGCAAGGACCGGGTGAAGGTGCTGGTATCGTAGATATTGGGGATGGCCAAGGGGTTGTATTTAAAGTCGAAAGTCATAATCACCCATCAGCTGTTGAGCCATACCAAGGAGCAGCAACAGGTGTTGGGGGTATTATCCGTGATGTATTCTCCATGGGGGCACGTCCAATTGCATCATTGAATTCCTTACGTTTCGGTAATTTGAACACTGGTCGTGTGAAGTATTTATTCGATGAAGTTGTTCACGGTATTGCAGGCTATGGTAACTGTGTCGGTGTACCAACTGTTGGTGGTGAGGTGCAATTCGATGATTGCTATGAAGGAAATCCACTCGTTAATGCGATGTGTGTCGGGTTAATTGATACGAAAGATATTCAAAAAGGAATCGCAGCAGGACTTGGTAATACGATCATGTATGTAGGTTCTAAAACAGGCCGTGATGGTATTCATGGTGCGACATTTGCATCAGAAGATTTGTCGGAAGACTCTGAAAATAAACGTTCCAATGTACAAGTTGGCGACCCTTTTATGGAGAAATTACTAATTGAAGCATGTTTAGAAGTGATTCATTCTGACGCATTAGTGGGCATTCAAGATATGGGTGCAGCAGGTCTTACTTCGTCTGCTAGTGAAATGGCAAGTAAAGCAGGCATGGGGATGGAGATGAATTTAGATCTTATTCCACAACGTGAAGAGAACATGACAGCATATGAAATGATGCTATCTGAATCACAAGAGCGTATGCTTTTATGTGTGAAAACAGGGGAAGAGCAAGAAATTGTTGATATCTTCAAGAAATATGGATTGGAAGCAGTAGCGGTAGGTAAAGTAACAGATGATAAAATGTTCCGCTTATTACATAAAGGGGAAGTTGTAGCAGATATTCCGGTTGATAATTTGGCAGAAGATGCACCGATTTTCCATAAAGAATCAAAAGTACCAAGCTTTTATGAAGAATATCAAGCAATGCCTGCATATCAGCCAGCAATCACTGACTATAACGAAACATTAAAACAGTTATTGCAACAACCAACTATTGCAAGTAAAGAATATGTGTATGACCAATATGATTCTATGGTACAAGCGAATACAGTATTTTCACCAGGATCTGATGCAGCAGTTGTTCGTGTACGTGGTTATGACAAAGCCATTGCGATGACGACAGATTGTAATTCTCGCTACATTCATTTAGATCCGGAAACAGGTGGTAAAATTGCCGTAGCAGAAGCAGCACGTAATATCATTGCTTCTGGAGCAAAACCACTTGCATTAACAGACGGTTTGAATTTCGGTAATCCAGATAAACCAGAAAACTTCTGGCAAATGGAGAAAAGTGTAGAGGGCATGAGTGCAGCAAGTTCGAAGCTGAATACGCCTGTTATTAGTGGTAATGTTTCCCTTTATAACGAATCAAACGGTCGAGCTATTTTCCCAACACCAGTCGTTGGTATGGTTGGTTTACATGAATCATTAGAACATATTACACCATCCCATTTCCAAAATGAAGGTGACTCAATTTATGTAATTGGTGATACGGCAGCAGAGTTCGGTGGTAGTGAGTTACAAAATTTATTAGAAGGTAAATACTTCGGTAAGGCTCCAGCAATTGATTTAGATGTAGAGACAAAACGCCAAGATCAATTATTAGCAGCGATTCGAGCTGGACTTGTTTCATCTGCCCATGATATTGCAGAAGGTGGACTAGGTGTTGCATTAGCAGAAAGTCTATTTAATAACAATGGCTTCGGTGCAGACGTTCAATTAGATGGTGACGTAACAACATTACTTTTCAGTGAATCACAATCTCGCTTTGTTGTGACAGTGGCGGAGCAAGATCGTACACAGTTTGAAGCAAAAGTAGACGATGCGCAATTAGTAGGAACGGTTACTGCTACTAGTCAATTAACTGTTCGTAATGGTGAAACAGAAGTAATCAAAGAAGATGTGACAACATTACAACAGCTATGGAAAGGAGCTATCCCGTGCTTGCTGAAATCAAAGGCTTAAATGAAGAATGTGGTGTATTTGCGATCTGGGGACATGAAAAAGCAGCTGAAATGACGTACTACGGCTTACATGCTCTCCAGCATCGTGGGCAAGAAGGTGCAGGAATTGTCACGACAGATGGAGAAAAGCTACATACCCATAAAGGTGTAGGGCTGATTAATGATGTCTTTTCTACCGGTGAAGTTTCTCGTCTACAAGGACATGCAGCAATTGGGCATGTCCGCTATGCAACACAGGGTGGTGGCGGATTTGAAAATGTTCAGCCACTCGTTTTCCGTTCGCAAACAACTAGTATGGCTTTGGCACACAATGGTAATCTCGTTAATGCTCATGCATTGAAGAGTCAACTAGAGGCACAAGGTAGTATTTTGCAGACGACATCTGATACAGAAGTAATTGCTCACTTAGTGAAACGAAGTGGTAATGTGCCAATGGAAGATGCGATTTCTTCTGCATTAAGCATGATCAAAGGTGCATATGCTTTTAGCATTTTAACAGAAGATCAGCTTTTTATTGGATTAGATCCACGTGGATTACGTCCATTATCAATTGGTCGTCTTGGTGATGCGTATGTCGTTGCTTCAGAAACATGTGCTTTTGATTTAATCGGTGCAACATATGAACGTGAAGTAAAACCAGGTGAATTAATTATCATTGATGAAAATGGATTTAGAACGAAGCAATTCACTTCACCGCTTGAGCGAACATTGTGCTCAATGGAATATGTGTATTTTTCTCGTCCTGACAGTGATTTAAATGAAAAAAATGTCCATGCAAGTCGTAAAACAATGGGTAAACAGTTGGCAATAGAATCGAAGGTTGAGGCAGATGTTGTAACAGGAGTGCCTGATTCAAGTATTTCAGCGGCCATTGGCTTTTCAGAGGAAGCAGGAATTCCTTATGAGCTAGGTTTAATTAAGAATCGGTATGTTGGTCGTACGTTTATCCAACCTTCACAAGAATTACGTGAACAAGGTGTCAAAATGAAATTATCTGCAGTTCGCGGAATTGTTGAAGGAAAACGTGTTGTCATGGTTGATGATTCGATCGTTCGTGGTACGACAAGTCGTCGAATTGTACGTTTGCTGAAAGAAGCAGGTGCAACAGAAGTACATGTGCGAATTGCTTCACCACCAATTCAGAATCCGTGTTATTACGGTATTGATACGTCAACTACAGGTGAATTGATTGCAGCCAATCATTCTATAGAAGAGATGCGCGAAATTATCGGTGCTGACAGTCTATCCTTTTTATCAACAGAAGGACTAGAAGCATCTATCGTAGAAGGACGTGACAGACAACAACACGGCGTATGCCAAGCATGTTTTACCGGAAATTATCCAACAGAAATTTATCCAGATACTGTTATTCCGGCTTATAAAGAGTAAAGTGGCCATAAAGTGCTTAGAAGTGACCATAAAACAGTGAAAAGTGGCCATAAAGTGCTCGGAAGTGGCCATAAAACAACGAAAAGTGGCCATAAAATGCATGAAAGTGGCCATAAAAATTCCGCTTCAAAAAGGAGTCCGAATCATGAGTGATATTTATAAAGATGCTGGTGTCGATGTACACGCAGGTTATCAAGCTGTTGATTTAATGAAAAAGCATATCGCCAAAACGAATCGTCCTGAAGTTATCGGTGGTGTAGGTGCTTTCGCCGGTCTCTTTGATTTAAGCAAGTTTTCGTATGAAGAGCCGGTATTAGTTTCTGGAACAGATGGTGTCGGAACAAAGCTCAAACTCGCGTTTACGATGGATAAACACGACACAGTTGGAGTTGATCTTGTCGCAATGTGTGTTAATGATATCGTTGCTCAAGGTGCTGATCCGCTGTTTTTCCTTGATTATATCGCGTGTGGTAAGAACCAACCAGAAAAAATCGAGCAAATTGTCAAAGGAATTACAGATGGCTGTGTAGAGTCTGGTGCAGCACTTATCGGCGGGGAAACAGCAGAAATGCCAGGTATGTATGACGAAGATGAATATGACCTCGCTGGTTTTGTTGTAGGAATCGCGGATAAAAAACAAATCATTACAGGGGACAAAATAGAAGCAGGTGATAAGGTTATTGGCCTTGCATCATCTGGCGTACACTCGAATGGTTTTTCTCTTGTTCGTAAAATTATTGAAGACAATGGTCTAAATTTCCATGATGAGGTTGCGGAGCTATCCACAACATTAGGGGAAGCATTATTAGAACCAACGAAAATTTACACCAAGGCGATTCAACAATTAAAGCAAGACCTAACAATCAAAGGGATTAGCCATGTTACCGGTGGTGGTTTCTATGAAAACTTACCCCGTGCGCTTCCGGACCATCTTGGTGTGAAGATTCAATCAGGATCATGGGAGAAACCAGCAATATTTGATTACTTACAAGCCAAAGCAAGCTTAAAAGAAGAAGAAATGTACGGTGTCTTTAATATGGGAATTGGAATGGCGGTAATTGTAGAAGCACATGAAGCAGATATGGCATTACAATTATTAGAAGATATAGGTGAAAAGGCAGCGATTATTGGTGAGGTTACAGCAGAAGCTGGGGTGACATTCTCTAATGACTAAATTAGCAGTATTTGCATCTGGTACAGGGAGTAATTATGATGCGATTGTTGCCGCAACCAAAGATGGTACAATAGATGCAACGGTGTCCTTGCTTGTTTGTGATAAACCAAAAGCAAAAGTAGTAGAAAAAGCAGAAAAAAATGGTACACCAATGTTTGTGTTTGATCCCAAACAATATAAAAACAAGGCGATGTTTGAAGCGAAAATTGTAGAAGTACTCCAAACAGAGCAGATTGATTGGATTGTTCTCGCTGGCTATATGCGTTTAATCGGTGAGACGCTTTTACATTCTTTTGAAGGGAAAATCATTAATATTCATCCATCCCTTTTACCAGCGTTTCCTGGATTAGATGCGATTGGCCAAGCTTTCGATGCTGGTGTTAAAGTGTCAGGGGTTACGGTTCATTATGTAGATGCTGGCATGGACACAGGTAAGATTATTGCACAACAAGCAGTAAATATAACGGAAGATATGACAAGAGAGGAATTGCAGCAGGCGATTCAACAAGTTGAACATCAGCTTTATCCAGCTACGGTTCAAAAACTGATTACGAGAGGGGAATAACGTTGAAAAAACGTGCATTACTAAGCGTATCTAATAAGAGTAATTTAGTGCCTTTTGCAGAAGGACTAGACAGATTAGGTTATGAATTAATCTCAACAGGTGGTACATTAAAAGCATTGCAAGAGGCTGGTCTACCTGCAAAGGGTGTTTCGGAAATAACGGACTTTGATGAAATTTTGGATGGTCGTGTTAAAACATTGCATCCATATATCCATGCAGGCCTTCTTGCTTGCCGCGATCAAGAATCACACGTACAACAGCTAGAAGAACGTAATATTGCACCAATTGATGTAGTTGTTGTCAATCTTTATCCATTCAAAGAAACGATTGCAAAAGAAGGAGTAACAGAGGAAGATGCAATCGAAAATATCGATATTGGCGGTCCAACAATGCTTCGCGCTGCATCAAAAAATTTCCGCGATGTTACAGTAGTCGTTGATCCAACTGATTATGATGCAGTATTAGAAAACTTAGCTGATAATGCTGGAACAGTAGCATTTCGTAAACAATTAGCAGCGAAAGTATTCCGTCATACTGCTAACTATGATGCGATGATTGCTAATTACTTTGTCGATATTACAGATGAGGAAGACCCAGAAACACTTACCCAAACATTTGAAAAAGTACAATCACTTCGCTATGGGGAAAATCCACATCAAAAAGCAGCATTTTATAAAGAGGGTAATGTAAAAGGTGCATCGATTGCTAATGCGAAGCAATTGCACGGTAAAGAATTATCTTATAACAATATTCAGGATGCAAATGCCGCACTAGAAATCGTGTTAGAATTCCCAGAACAACCAGCAGCAGTAGCGGTTAAGCACATGAATCCATGCGGTGTAGGTGTTGGAGATACTATTTCTACTGCATTTACGAAAGCATATGATGCAGATCCTATCTCTATTTTCGGTGGAATTGTTGCATTAAACCGTGAAGTAGATGAAGCAACAGCTAATCAATTAAAAGATATTTTCTTAGAGATCGTTATTGCACCAAGCTTTTCTGCCAAAGCAATTGAAATCTTAACAGTGAAGAAAAATATCCGTTTGCTAGAAACACCTATGCAAGTAAACGAAAATGATACAAAGAAAGTTGTCAGTGTAATCGGTGGTTTACTCGTACAGGATCGTGATAATGGGTCTGTATCTGCCGATAACTTAGAAGTAGCAACAGATCGTAAACCTGATGCAAATGAAATTGAGGAGCTTCTATTTGCTTGGAAAGTCGTGAAACATGTGAAGTCTAATGCGATTGTCGTCGCAAAAGGTGATCAAACTCTCGGCGTAGGTGCTGGTCAAATGAATCGTGTAGGTGCTGCAGGTATTGCGTTTGAACAAGCTGGAGAAAAAGCAAATGGTGCTGTGATGGCATCTGACGCATTTTTCCCAATGCCAGATACAGTCGAAAATGCAGCAAAAGCAGGAATTAAAGCAATTATCCAACCAGGTGGATCCAAGCGTGATCAAGATTCAATTGATGAATGTAATAAACATGGCATCGCAATGGTATTCACTAAAATGCGTCACTTCAAACATTAAGCAGCAAGGATTCTCATTAAGTTGGGAATCCTTTTTCACAAATAAACAAGATAACAGGAGGCTGTCATGAAAGTATTAGTAATTGGCGGCGGTGGCCGTGAACATATGATTGTCAAAAAGTTAAAGATGAGTGAGTGTGTAACAGAGATTTTTGCTGCACCCGGTAATGGCGGGATTGCCCAAGATGCAACATGTGTACCAATTAAGGATGATGCAATCGAAGAATTAGTTGCCTTTGCACAAAAAGAACAAATCGATTGGACAATCGTAGGTCCGGAGATCCCTTTAACAAAAGGGGTGGTAGATGCTTTTCGTGATAAGAACTTAAAAGTATTCGGCCCATCGAAACAAGCAGCAATCATTGAAGGAAGTAAAGACTTCGCTAAAGCTTTTATGAAACAATATGATATCCCGACAGCGAAATATCAGACATTCACGGATGTTAATAAAGCAAAGGCATACATACAACAAGAGGGTGCGCCAATTGTCATTAAAGCAGACGGACTAGCAGCTGGAAAAGGTGTCGTTGTAGCAATGACAGAGAGCCAAGCACTAGATGCTGTGGAAAATATGTTGATTGACAACCAATTTGGTGAAGCTGGAAGCAGAGTAGTTATTGAGGAATATTTAGAAGGAAAAGAATTCTCCTTGTTTGCGTTTGTTCATGGAGAAAATGTTTTCCCGATGGTTCCTGCTCGCGATCATAAGCGTGCTTATGACAATGATGAAGGACCAAATACAGGAGGAATGGGAGCTTATTCACCTGTCCCAGATTTAGATCCGAAACATGTAGAGTTTACCGTCGAGAAGATCTTGAAGCCTGTTGCAAAAGGAATGAAACAAGAAGGGCGCACATATACAGGTGTGTTATATGGCGGTTTAATCGAAACAAAAGAGGGGCCGAAAGTAATTGAGTTTAATGCTCGCTTTGGTGATCCAGAAACACAAGTAGTATTGCCATTATTGGAAAATGACCTTATTCAAGTAATTGAGGATGTAACAGCAGGAAAAGATCCGCAATTAACATGGAAAGATGGCTATGCAATCGGAACAGTTGTTGCTTCCAAAGGCTATCCAGGCTCCTATAAAAAACATGTAGAGCTTCCTAATCTAGACGAGTCTGATCAAGTTTATGTTAGCCATGCAGGAACAGCTCAAGCAGAAAATGGACCATACCTTTCAACAGGTGGCCGTGTTCTCTTAGTTGGATCGATCCAAGATAGTCCAGAACAAGCACAAAAAGAAATCTATCAATATTTACAACGATTTGATCAAACAGATGACTTTTTCTATCGCAAAGATATTGGGTTTAATTGATCAAAAGAAAAAGGCTTATCAATGACAAAACGAAGAGGAAAGTAGAAGTTAAGTCGTTGATAAGCCGCCTCGAGGACATAACTCAAGGGAAAAAGAAAGTTGCCATACCAACTTTCTTTTTTGATCGCATGATTGATCGCAACGTAAAACGCCCATAATTCCTAATTTATTTGATTGCCACAATCTCTATTCTTCAAAATTCTAGTTAGTAGATTCATGAAGTTGCAGTCCATTTATCTCCATTGTTTAAATGGGAACAACTCCACCAATATGGCATATTGATTATCGTCTTAGAAGAAAATAATGAAGCGAAATGGATCATTGCATTGGGAGATGACTTTTATTATGATCAGAATACGATGGAGCCGCCAGTTGGTGACATTTTGTTATATGAAGCAGCTCTTGAGGATAATGAAGTAATACCATTACAATATCAAAAGGAATGAAGAACAATAATCGTAAAGGAGCTAGTTTACTCCATGTCACAAGCACATAAACAAGAAGCACCTAAAACAGTTAGATGTAAAATCATTACCGTAAGTGATACGCGAACAAAAGAAACGGACAAAAGTGGAAAGCTCATGTATCAATATCTAGAGAGTCATGAGTATCAAGTTAATGCTTACGAAATCGTCAAAGATGAACAAACTGAAATCGCCCAAGCAATTGAAAAAGGTATTCAGCAGGATGATATTAATGCGATTTTAATTAATGGTGGTACAGGAATCGCCAAGCGAGATGTTACGATTGAAGTAGTCGAAAGTATGCTAGATAAAGAGATGCCTGGCTTCGGTGAAATCTTCCGCATGCTTAGCTATACAGAAGATATTGGTTCGGCATCGATTCTTTCCCGTGCAACAGCAGGTGTAGTGCAAGATAAAGCTATCTTTGCAACACCAGGTTCATCAGGAGCAGTTAAACTAGCAATGGAAAAATTGATAGTTCCAGAGTTGGGGCATGTGATGAGAGAGATACATAAAGACCTAGAAAAATAGAGGGCAGAAATCTTAGCCCTCTCTCCGATATACCCCACTTTTTCCCCCGGTTTTTTCAACTAAATATGTCTGTCCAATCACCATACCTTTATCAACGGCTTTGCACATATCATAAACGGTCAGGGCTGTTACAGAGGCTGCTGTTAATGCCTCCATTTCCACACCAGTACTTCCTTTCGTTTTTGCTTCTACCGTAATAATAAGTTCATATGTATCGTCATCACTTTCCCAGTCAAATTGAATATTCACACCGCTCAATGGTAGTGGGTGACACATTGGAATAATCGTAGAGGTTTGTTTTGCGGCCATAATTCCTGCAACTTGTGCGACAGAAAGGACGTCCCCTTTACCGATAGTTTGATCTACAATTTTTGTATAGATTTCTTTGTTGACAAAAATGCTGGAACGAGCAATAGCTGTTCTGCTTGTCACTTGTTTTTCTGTAATATCTACCATTTTAGCTCGTCCTTGTTCATTTATATGAGAAAATTCAGCCAATTCAATCACTTCCTCTCCGATCACATTATACTACAAAAATACATGCTATAATAGAAGGGTAAATAGATAAAAAATCAAAATTCACTGTCTAAAAACGATAGCCTCATGTGAGGTAAGCTTTCTTCCAGCTTATTGATAATTAGTGCTGGCAAATCACTCCGACAAAACACTACGCTTTCGCCCTCTGGGCACAAGTGCAACATCAACTCAAGCAAAGAACGCTCTCGTAGTGTTTTCTATGCCGCTGGGTACGGCGGTCTGCTAACTTTGTGAAGAAAACCACTTTCCAAAGTGGAGCTTCAGTTCGCATGAGTTCCCGCAGGAGTCTTCGTGTTTTGCCTCCGTTATATGTAGCGGATTATTACTTAATACGTGCTCTATGGACATAGAACCTTAGTGTTTTTCTCGCAACAAATTTAGCGATTGTCTACCACTCACTAGAAGTAGAATGAGTGAGCGTATTTCTCCGAATAGCTCACGCTTTTAGACCCCAAAATGCCAAAGGAAAGGTTTGGAACAAGGAAATGAAGAAAGTACTGTACATATTTTTATTTGCACTAACGCTTTTAATAGCATGTGGGCAAGAGAAAGAAGAGGTAACCATATCTGTCGCAGCGTCATTAACAGATGCAATGACAGATATCATCGAACAATTTGAAGCGGAAAATCCAAACTATACAGTAGCAGTGAATGCAGGCGGATCTGGTGCGTTAAGTCAACAAATTATACAAGGTGCGCCAGCAGATATCTTTTTTTCTGCATCACTTCATGATTTCAAACGAGTGTATCAAGAAGGGTTAATCGATGATGACTATAAAATTCCTTTATTAGCGAATGAGCTTGTTTGGATTCAGCAGGCAGACACAGAATTAGCTTCGGAAATAGACAACTTTGAACAAATAGCAATCGGTACACCAGAGGCGGTACCAGCAGGTGATTATGCCAAACAAGCATTAACAGGGCAAGGAATATATGAAGCGTTAGAAGGTAGATTTGTTTTTACAAAAGATGTACGACAAGTAATGCAGTATGTCGAAAAGGGTGATGTTCATGCAGGTTTAGTTTACCGGACAGATGCACTTACTTCAGATAAGGTGCAAATAAATGAACATTTACCAATTGGTACACATGATGCGATTATTTATCCTGTCGGTATAATCAATAACAAGCCTGCAGTAGAAGCCTTTTATCAATATTTATTAACAGAAGAAGCAGCGAATATTTTTGAACAATATGGATTTGGCAAAGTAGATGGTGATATAGATGGAAGCATTTTTTCAACCAATTAAATTATCAGTAATCATTTCTTTATTAGCTTTAGTTATCGTCGTTCTTTTAGGAACGACGATAGCTTGGCTCATGACATATAAAAGATTTAGAGGGAAGGTTATATTAGAAACGATTTTATTGTTACCAATTGTATTACCACCAACTGTGATTGGTTTTATTTTAATTATGCTATTTGGACAAAATGGGTTTTTAGGGAAACTAACGAACCTGCTGTTTCATCAATCCCTTATGTTTACGATTTGGGCAGCAGTAATAGCGGCTGTCGTTGTAGCATTTCCTCTCATGTATCAATCGGTAAAAACAGGTTTATCTTTTGTAGATAGAAGTGCAGAAGAGGCTGCCAGAATAGATGGTGCTAGTGAATGGCGAGTGCTTCGCTTTATTACATTGCCACTTATTCAAAAATCACTTATCTCAGGAATTGTACTTAGTTTTGCTAGAGCATTAGGTGAATTTGGCGCAACCCTTATGTTTGCTGGCAATATTCCTGGGCGAACGCAAACAGTTCCGATGGCTATTTATGTAGCATTTCAATCAAATAAAATGACATTAGCATGGGCATGGGTTTTATCGATTGTTGTCGTATCGTTTGTGATGCTTTTATTTGTACGTAAATCTGCCTAAAAACAGAGTGAAATTTTGTAAATAGCACACAATGAAAACGCTAACAATAAGTGGTAGAATAGAAGAAAATACAGGAAAAGTCGAGGAGATTAGTATGAATGATCATTTATATAGATGGCGAAATAAAGAAATCCGTAAGCAAGTTGCGGTAATCGATGGTACAGAGTCCCCGACAATGGTTTTGAAAAATGCTTGTTATTTAAATGTATTTCTTCGTAAATGGCTGGAAGCACATATATGGATCTATCATGATCGTATTGTATATGTTGGATCCGAATTACCACAATCGTTAGCTGGTGTAGAAGTAGTAGAGTGTACAGGGAAGTATGTGGTTCCAGGTTACATTGAACCACATGCACATCCTTTTCAATTGTATAATCCGCATGAATTAGCGATGCATGCTGGTCAGACTGGCACAACGACTTTGATGAATGATAATTTGCCGTGGCTTTATTTAACAACTAGAAAGAAAGCGTTCTCCTTGTTAGAAGATTTTATGCAATTACCTGTATCGATGTATTGGTGGGCAAGGTTTGATTCACAATCTGTTATCAATGAAGAACAAGAAATTTTTAAAGATGAAGAAGTAAGAGCATGGCTAGAGCATGAGGCGGTTGTTCAAGGTGGGGAATTAACAGCATGGCCACAAGTTATGCGTGATGACGATCGAATTCTTTATTGGATGCAAGAAGCAAAGCGGTTGCGTAAGCCAGTAGAAGGTCACTTTCCAGGCGCTTCTGAGCAAACATTAGTAAAACTGAAGCTACTAGGTGTTAGTTCAGACCATGAAGCATTATCAGGTGAAGAAGTGTATAATCGTTTATCAATGGGCTATCGTGTGGGGTTGCGTCATTCATCCGTACGCCCTGATTTACCAAAGCTACTAAAGGAATTACAAGAATTAGGTGTTGATTCCTATGATTTCTTAACAATGACAACGGACGGTTCTACACCTGCCTTTTACGAAAATGGATTGATTAATGAATGTATCCAAATTGCGATAGATAATGGTGTACCGACAATTGAGGCATATATGATGGCAACATATAATGCAGCGGAGCAATTTCATTTGGAAGAGCGGCTAGGCGGAATTGCTCCTGGTCGAGTAGCGCATGTGAATATTCTATCAGAGAAGAATAATGCTACACCTGAATCTGTTATAGCAAAAGGTAAATGGTTGAAAAAAGAAGGAAAACTTGTGGAACAACACAGTAATGTCGATTGGCATAAGTACGGATTAGGAGAACTTGACTTGGATTGGCAGTTAACAGAAAGAGATTTACAATTCTCGATGCCTGTAGGCTTAAAAATGGTCAACGATGTTATCATGAAACCTTATCCAATTACGATTGATTGTAATACAGAAGAAATTAGGAGTCAGTCAGATGAATCGTTTCTGATGTTAATAGATCGTGAAGGTAAATGGCGTGTCAATACAGTAGTCAAAGGATTTACGAAAACATTAGGTGGTCTGTGTAGTTCCTATTCTTTAACAGGAGATATTATTTTAATTGGAAAGAGTAAATCAGACTTATTGCTAGCATTTACAAGAATGAAAGAACTTGGTGGCGGTATTGTACTTGTACATGAAGGGAAAGTTATTTTTGAATTACCGTTACAAATTGCTGGAATGATGTATAACGGAACGATGCAAACCTTAATTGAACAAGATAAACATTTGAAAGAACTGTTGATTTATCATGGGTATCAATATCAGGATCCGCCATACAACTTATTATTTTTATCGTCGATGCACTTGCCTTTTGTTCGTGTAACACCACTTGGCATCATTGATGTAAAGAAAAAAGAAATACTATTCCCGGCTATTATGAGATAATATTCAAGCCCTCTTTTAATTGAAGAAAGAGGGCTTAAACATTTTACAAAAGGGTAGTAATCCCACCATTTTTCCCCTATACTAAAATAGTACTATTGACTTAAATGAGTATGATCAATAGTTTGATATTTTGGAAGTGAAGGTGGATTTGTTTATGTTGAGGAAAGGACAATGGTTTATTTTATTAACCGTGTTAATTGCTTTAGTTGCTTGTTCAAGTGATGATGAGCAAGAAAAAGCACAAGTAGATTCAAATGATGTAAATATACAAGAGGAGGAAGAGAGTGGTGTTGACAGTGTTTATCCTTTAACAGGATTGCCGACTGAAACAGATGTACATAATCGGTTAGTGGCTGTGATGGTCAACAATCATCCGGATGCAAGACCACAAACAGGTCTGTCACATGCAGATGTAGTGTTTGAGATTCTTGCAGAAGGAAATACTACTCGCTTTATGGCACTTTTTCAAAGCGATATTCCTAATAAAGTAGGTCCTGTCAGAAGTGCAAGACCTTATTATTTTAATCTAGCGAATGACTATAACGCTATCTATGTCTATCATGGTGCAGCCGATCATATTGAGAATATGGTCCAAACAGGTGGCATTCAAGGCTTAAATGGTATGTATTTTGATGATGATAAAGTGCTTTTTGAGCGTTCTACTGACCGTGTCGCACCACATAACTCTTATGCGATCTTTAACGGTATTTATGAACGTGCAGAGGAACAAGGTTATCCGCTTGAAGCAGATTATGAGCCGATAACCTTTTTAGCAGAAGATGAAACAGTAGAAGGTAACACAGCAACAGATGTACGTTTTAACTATGGCAATCATAGTGTTCGTTATCACTATGATGAACAGTTAGCTCAGTATGTACGATATAATGACGGTATGCAAACAGTCGAGTATATGGACAGTACGCCAATCACGCTTGATAATGTATTTATTTTAGAGACTCCACATCAAGTCATCGATGATGAAGGACGTCGGGAAATTGATCTTCAATCTGGTGGTAATGCTTTACTCTTACAGCAAGGTAAAGTGGAAAACGTGCAATGGGAGCGAATTGATGGTAGAATAATCCCAACGAGAGATGGAGAGCCTGTTCCGCTTGTTCCAGGACAAACATGGATCAATGTCATTCCTACTAGTAGTGGTATTGCTAGTGTAGAGCTGTCAAGCGAGGCAGAATAAAAAGGAGAGATGAATACCATGCAAATTGATAAATTGCGTGGCGAACAATTAGACCAATTATTCGATGCTATTTTATCACTGGAAGACAGGGAAGAATGTTATCGTTTCTTTGATGATATTGCTACAATGAATGAGATTCAAGCACTAGCACAACGATTGCAAGTTGCTAAAATGCTTGATGAAGGTAGAACCTATACAGCTATTGCAGAGGAATCAAGTGCATCATCTACAACGATTTCTCGTGTGAAAAGATGTCTAGCATATGGCACGGATGGTTACCGCACAGTATTAGACCGATTGAAGGAAAAAGAGTAGGAAAAAAGAGTGCCTCTTATGATAGAGGGACTCTTTTTCAATAAACATATGGAGGTAGAGTATATGATTCGTTTTGGAGTTATCGGAACAAATTGGATTACTGATCGATTTTTAGATGGGGCAAGTCAGCTTGATCGTTTTCAACTACACGCTGTTTATTCACGAACAGATGAGAAGGCGAAAGAATTCGCAGGTAAATATAATGTAGAACATACATACACAGATTTAGAAGCGTTTGCACATAGCGATGCGTTTGATGCAGTATACATTGCATCGCCTACTGCTTTACATAGCCAACATGCGATTACCTGCATGAAAGGTGGTAAACATGTCATTGTGGAAAAACCTTTTGCATCAAATGAAGTAGAAGTTCGGGCAATGATTGAAACAGCGAAACAATATAATGTAACAATAATGGAAGCGATGAAAACGCCCCATGTTCCTAATTTTAATCGACTGCAAGAAAGTCTTGAAAAGATTGGACCAGTTCGCCGCTTTGTTGCAAACTTTTGTCAATATTCCTCTCGATATGATAAGTATAAAGAGGGTGTTGTATTAAATGCATTTAAGCCAGAATTATCTAATGGTTCATTGATGGATATCGGTGTTTATTGTATTTATCCAATGGTTGCATTGTTTGGTAAACCAGAACGGGTGAAGGCTACAGCTTATATGCTTGAGTCTGGTGTAGATGGAGAAGGAACGGTAACCGTTGATTATCCATCATTAAATGGTGTGTGTATGTTTTCCAAAATAACTAATTCAGAAATCCCCTCTGAAATACAAGGTGAAAATGGGTCGATAGTGATCGGGAAATTTTCTGATATGAAAGATATCAAGGTTGTATATAAAGATGGTACCGAAGAGAAAGTGGATGGTGAACAACAAGAAAACTCCATGTATTACGAAACGAAATCATTCATTGAATCTATTGAGAATAATGAAATAGAAAATAACGTAAACACATGGGAAAATTCGATTGAAACGATGAGAATACTGGATGCAGCAAGAAAAGAAATCGGCTTAGTATTCCCAGCTGATGAAGTTTCTAAATAAAACTATCTTACCCCTTATTCTTTTACCAATGGTAAAAGAATAAGGGGTTTTTGTATAATAACGTAGCTTTACATTGCTTCTAAAACGGTGTATGATTGACTGATGACCAAAAAAGTATTTTAGTCAGTTTTTAGGAGGAAGTTATTTTGGATCGAAAACAATTGATAATGGATGCGGCAGCACAATCTTTTTCACAATTCGGTTATAAAGCAACAACGATGGATCAAGTCTCAAAGATAGCTCGTGTGGGAAAAGGCACTATTTATCTATACTTTTCCAATAAAGAAGAGTTACTTCAAGAAATTATGAACAATGTTGTTCATGAGATGCATGTTGTTGCGTTAAAAACAATAGAAGAGAATCAATCATTTATTGATTATTTCCATGAAGCAGTACAAGGAATGTTAAAATTCCGGGAGCAACATGAGTTAATTATTAAACTGTCACAGGAACTTAAGGACTTCGGTACTCCTGTCGTTTATGAAGTATTGCAATCATTAGAAGAAGCAATTTGTTTTTTTATTGAAGAGAAAATTGCACATGCTATTAAGAAGAAGGAGATCAAGGATTGCGACCCGAAAATAACTGCATTTTTAATGTTTAAAATGTATATTAATTTAGTCAATGATTGGAAAGTGCGCCATCAACCTTTACCAAAAGATCAAGTAGCAGCACTCATAAATTTATATTTTATTGAAGGATTAGCGCCATGAGTGAAAGAATAACACAAAGAGTTAGGGAGGTATTAGCGTGAAAAATGTATGGAACATTTTCAAACAAGATGTAAGCAATATAAAACGTGTTCCACTAGTCGGGATTCTATTATTAGGCTTAGCGATCTTACCTTCGTTATACGCATGGATTAATTTAAGTGCTTCATGGGATCCATATGCCAATACAGAGGAAGTAAAAGTAGCAATAGTTAATGAAGATGAAGGAACTACGATTCAAGACGATAAGATAAATGTCGGGGAAGAACTCGTTGATAATTTGAAGGATAATAATAGTTTAGGTTGGGTATTTACGGATAGAGAAGATGCTGAAGAAGGGGTACGAAAAGGCGACTATTATGCAGGTATTTACATCGATGCAGATTTCTCAGAGGAATTAGCGAAGGTTATCGATGGTGAGCCTGTACAAACAACCGTAACATATCAAGTGAATGAGAAGAAAAATGCTATCGCACCTAAGATGACATCTGCAGGAGCGTCGACTATTGTCAATACGATTAATGAACAATTCGTCGATACAGCGGCTTCCACACTTTTTGAAGAATTTAATGAGTTGGGTATTCGATTAGAAGAAGATTTGCCAACGATTAGAAAAATTAAAAGTGCTTTATATGAGTTAGATGAAAATATGCCAGAAATTGTTCGTGTAGGTGATTTCATTCAGAAAATTGACGATGACTGGGATGATATTGATGAACAGATTGATCATTTTATGGATATTCAAGATTATCTGCCGGAAATCCATAAAGGAACTGATCAAATACTAGAACTACAAAAGCAATTCCCGAAGATTTATGAAATAACCGATCATATAACAGAAGTGGAAGATGCTTTACCAGATGTAAAAAATGCAGTTGACCGATTTAATGATGTAGGTCCAATGTTTGATGATGTAGCCAACTTTTTGACAGATGCACAAGAGAGGTTAGCAGATACAAAAGAACAGATTCATGCTACACAAGAAAAACTAGCTAACATTGATGAGCATGCAGAAACGATTGAGCAATATGCCGAGGATATTCAGTCCTTTTTATCGGAAGCAGATATAGATGCAGAACCATTCGTTCGTGCTTCTCAAACACAATTGGTGAAAATGGATCAAACCCTGACCGAATTAAGTGCATATATCCAACCTGCAGAAGGTTCAGAGGTTGATCCAGATTTATCCGTTATTAAGCAAGAAATTGTCGGTCATATTGCTTATTTAGAAAGTAATATTCAAGTATATGATAACCTTGCTTCGGTGTCAGATGATGGAAGTATGACTGGATTTATTGATGAAATGGAGCAAACAAAAGCAAGCTTCAATCAATTGAATCAAGATGTGGATGCATTAATAAGTGGTTCTGATAGTACAGAGATAGCTAACCATATTGAAACGACTCAGCAACATACGGACAGTTTATCAACATGGTTAGAGAATAATGGCGAAAGTAGTTTAAATAACAGTTTTGATCAAATGCAATCCACGATCTCTGAATCAAATATGAATATGGATGAACTTCATGATATCAAAGATTCATTACAGTCTTTACTAAGTAATGCAGATGAGGTAATGGATAATATTGAGCAAGATATGGAAACCATTCAAGCAGACTTGCCGGAATGGAAGGAAAAATGGGAAGAAGTAAACGGAAAGATGCAAGGTGCTTTTCCGTTAGTAGAAAATGCGATCCATGATTTTAGTGGTTTTGTTGAGCATGATTTACCGAACGTAGAAGAAAAAGTGAATACATTAGCAGGTTTTATAGAAGATGATTTTCCGCGCATTGAAGAAACCTATTTAAATGTAGTGGATGAAATTAAGAAAAACAAATCTACTGTTGAATCTGCTATACACCAATTAGCATCCTTCAGTCAGGATAAGTTGCCAGAGTTACAAAAAGGGGTCAAAGAAGCAGCAGATAAAGTGCATGATGCAGAAACGCAAGATCAACTGAATCAACTAATTTCTATTTTACGAAATGATTTAGCTGATGAAAGTGACTTTTTCGCAAGCCCGGTCCACTTAGAAGAGGAAGACCTATTTCCGGTACCAAACTATGGATCTGCTAATGCGCCGTTTTACACGACACTATGTTTATGGGTAGGGGCATTATTACTATCCAATTTAGTATCGACCAATCTGCATAAGTTAGATCGTCGAGAAGATTATACATTACGTCAAATTTATTTTGGGCGAATGATTTTATTTGTTATCGTTGGTATTTTGCAAGCTATCATCGCCAGTATTGGGGATTTAACGATACTTGGTGTTTATGCGCATAATCCAGTCCAATTTGTCTTGTATTCGATCTTTATATCCATTGTCTTTATGACGATTGTCTATACCTTTGCATCGATACTCGGTAATATTGGAAAAGCGCTCATGATTATTTTGTTAGTGTTGCAGTTATCTAGTAGTGGAGGAACCTTCCCAGTGGAAGTGGCACCACCATTCTTCCAACATGTACATCCGTTTATTCCGTTTACATATGGAATAGATTTATTGCGCGAAGCTGTTGGAGGAGTTGTACCAGAGGTTGTTAGGTACAATATGATAATGCTTGCCATCTTCTGGGGTGTTGCGATCATTATCGGTGTAATCTTGAAGCCGTTACTTGCTAAAAGGATTGACCATACTGCTCGTAAATCAAAAGATAGCCGATTGGTAGAATAAGATATCGTCTTGCGAGATAACTGTACTTGTTCACAAGATAAGTAAAAGAATCTCGCGAAGGGGAGAAGGAATCACGTTAACAGAAAAAGAGTGCCTGTAAAAATAACAGGGCACTCTTTTTTGATAGATTAATTTCGAATCAAGTGATCAAAGGCACCTAGTGATGCAGTTGCACCTGATCCCATTGAAATGATAATTTGTTTGTAAGCACTGTTTGTACAGTCTCCTGCTGCAAATACACCAGGGATACTTGTTGTACCACGTTCATCAACAACAATTTCACCAAATTTATTTAATTCAACGGTGTCTTGTAACCATTCTGTATTAGGTACGAGACCGATTTGAATGAAGACGCCAGCAAGTGCGATACTTTTCTCTTCTTCTGTTTCACGATCAACATATTTAAGGCCTTCAACTTTGTCAGAACCGTAAATTTCAGAAGTTCTAGCGTTTGTAAGAACTGTCACATTAGATAAACTATGTAATCTCTCTTGTAAGACTTTGTCAGCTTTCAATTCTGGTGCAAATTCAATCAGTGTGACATGTTTAACAATTCCTGCTAAGTCAATCGCAGCTTCTACTCCTGAGTTTCCGCCACCAACAACGGCAACATCTTTTCCTTCAAAGATAGGACCATCACAGTGTGGACAGTATGCTACACCTTTGTTTTTGAACTCTGCTTCACCAGGAACATTGATATTACGCCAACGTGCACCTGTTGAAAGGACGATTGTTTTACTTTTCAGTGTCGCACCGTTTTCTAATTCAAGTTCAAAAAGATCCTTCTTCTGAAGAGATTTAGCACGCATAGAGTTCATAATATCCACATTATAATCGCGTACGTGTTCTTCCATATTCGCTACTAGCTTTGGACCTTCTGTATATTTCGTTGTGATGAAGTTTTCGATACCAAGTGTATCTTGTACTTGACCACCAAAACGTTCGGCAACGATACCAGTTCGGATACCTTTACGTGCAGCATAGATCGCAGCACTTGAACCAGCAGGACCGCCACCAACAACTAGTACATCATAAGGATCTTTTTCGTTTAGTTCAGAAATATCCGCTGTGCTTCCTAATGCTTCTAAAATACTTTCGATAGTTTGACGACCATCAAGGAATTGCTCGCCGTTTAAGTAAACAGAAGGGACAGCAAGAATATCTTTACTATCTACCTCTTCTTTAAAAGCAGATCCTTCGACCATTGTGTGTGTAATATTAGGGTTGACAACACTCATAATATTTAAAGCTTGTACAACATCCGGACATTTTTGACATGATAAGCTGACATATGTTTCGAAGTTTAGTGGACCTTCTAGTTTTTTGATTTGTTCAATAACAGCATCTTCTACTTTAGGTGCACGTCCACTTACTTGTAATAATGCTAGTATTAGAGAAGTAAACTCATGACCAAGTGGAACACCAGCGAAAGTAACGCCAGTGTCCTCACCAACACGATTAATGCTAAAGCTTGGTGTACGGTCAAAAGATCCATTCTCTACTGTAATTCGGTTAGACATACTTGCGATTTCTTTCACAAGTTCATCTACTTCTTTTGAAACATTGTCAGATCCAACACTTACTTTAATAACAATGTCGCTTTCTAACAGTTTCAAATATTCATTAAGTTGAGATTTGATTTCTTGATCAAGCATTTTGACCCTCTTTTCTTATATTTTCCCTACTAAATCGATGCTTGGCTTAAGTGTTTCTCCGCCTTCTTCCCATTTTGCTGGGCAAACTTCGCCTGGGTTGTTACGTACGTATTGAGCAGCCTTGATTTTGCTAATTAGTGTACTAGCGTCACGGCCAATACCTTCTGCGTTAATTTCTGCTGCTTGGATGATACCATCTGGATCGATGATGAATGTTCCACGGTCAGCTAAACCTTCCTCTTCGCGAAGTACATCGAAGTTTTGAGAGATAACGTGTGAAGGGTCACCAATCATTGTGTATTCGATTTTTCCAATAGCGTCAGAGCTTTCATGCCATGCTTTGTGAGTGAAGTGAGTATCTGTAGAAACAGAGTAAACTTCAACACCTAATTTTTGTAATTCAGCATATTGATTTTGTAAATCTTCTAATTCTGTTGGGCATACGAATGTGAAATCAGCAGGGTAGAAGCAAACAATGCTCCATTGACCTTTTAAATTTTCTTCTGTTAGATCTAAGAATTCTCCTTGGCGGAATGCAGATGCTTGAAATGGTAATACTTCTTTTCCGATTAATGACATAATGATTGTCCTCCTTGAATTTTTCTTTTTTTGGATACTTTCTCTATAAATAGTATCCATTACTTTATACACATTATTATAAAGTATATTTTATTACAAGTGAAATCCAAATGAGATAATTCATAAAATTGTAAAAATATACGCTTTTTATGTAAGTGTGTAAGCTGTAGACGCTTGTTATATCAACTTATCCACGCTTTAAAAAGAAAAAACATAGATGTGAAATGAATCACAAAATAATATTTTATTGGCTGATAAGATGAAGGCAAATAGTGTGGAGAAAGGGTGCACAATAAATGAAAAAGGTTCAAAAATTACAATTGCCATTACAAACATTAAGTCTTGTCGTTGGTTTTATGGTTTGGGTATTGCTTTCATCTTTAATGAGTTTTATTAAACAAGATATTAGTCTGACGGCAGGACAAATTTCTTTTGTTACTGCAATACCTGTTATTTTAGGGTCTATTTTGCGTATTCCACTAGGCTTTTATACGAATCGTTTTGGTGCAAGAGGATTATTTGTATTAAGTTTAATTTTTCTTGTATTGCCTGTTGGTTATCTTGGTATGGCAAAAAACTTCATAGATTTAATTATTTCAGGATTGTTCTTAGGTATTGGTGGAGCAGTATTCTCTGTTGGTGTTACGTCATTACCTAAGTATTATCCGAAAGAAAAGCATGGATTTGTGAACGGGATATATGGTGTAGGGAATATCGGTACAGCCATTACGTCATTTGGTGCACCGATTATTGCTGGTATGTTCGGTTGGCGAGTAGCTGTATGGACGTTTATTATCCCATTAGTATTATTTGCGTTACTGAATTTTCTATTAGGTGACCGTCATGAACCGAGAGTGGAGACATCATTAAAACAACAAGTTCTCGGTGTCTATCGAAATAATAAGTTATGGTTTTTAAGTATTTTTTACTTTTTAACGTTCGGTGCTTTTGTTGCACTCACTGTCTATTTGCCAAATTTTCTTGTATCAGAATTTCAATTATCAGAGGTGGATGCAGGGCTGAGAACGGCAGGCTTCATTGCGTTATGTACGGCATTGAGACCTGTTGGTGGTTGGTTAGGTGATAAGTTGAATCCTTTTAAAGTATTAATGGTAGTCTTTGGAGGTCTGACTGTTTCTGGAGTATTATTATCTTTCTCACCAACCATTACACTATACACAATTGGCAGTTTGTCTGTAGCGGTTTTCGCTGGAATTGGTAATGGTACTATTTTTAAACTTGTTCCGTTATATTTCACGAAGCAAGCAGGGATTGTGAATGGTATTGTCGCAGCAATGGGTGGATTAGGTGGATTTTTTCCGCCAATCATTTTGACCTTTGTGTTTGACCTCAGTGGACACTATGCGATAGGTTTTATGGCATTATCCCAATTTGCATTAGCAAGCTTAATTATTATTATCTGGATGTATTATACAGATAAATTGAATTTATCCAATTATATTGTAAACAATGCAGGTCAAGGAATTTTAGTTACTGATGAAAAAGGAAAAATCACAAAAATTAATCGTGCCTTTCAACAAATTACTGGTTACAGTGAGGAAGAAGTACTTGGTCAGAACCCTAACATCTTAAGTTCAGGAAAGCAGGAACAACATTTTTACACAGAAATGTGGAATCAATTGCAAGAAAAAGAAATATGGCAAGGGAAAATAACGAATAAACGAAAAACCGGTGAACTATACACACAATGGCTCTCCATCAGTGTGCTAAAAGATGGTGGAGAAAACATAACCAATTATGTCGGTGTATTTAGTGAATTGCATAAATAATCAAAAGCCGCAAGCTCCTTCATAAAGAGCTTGTGGCTTCTTTTATTCATTATCTTACCCGGGGGAGTCCAGCGATTTTACTGATGAAAAGAACAAGCATTCCAATCAAAAGTGTTAGCAAAACTCTTTACTAAGAAAAGCGCCATTGAAAACATCTTCATAAATTCTTCACTATATCATTCTGAAAATGTGTATATTTTTGCTATAATGAAATAATGGATATAGAATCTTCATTATTGGAGGATTTGATAGTGTATAATATCGATGAATGGAAACATATCTTCAAGTTAGATCCTGCTAAAGAGATCGCGGAAGAAATGATAGATAAAGTGTGCGAATCAGGAACAGATGCTATTATAATCGGTGGAACTGATAATATCACATTAGATGGTGTGCTGCGCTTGTTAAGCAGTATTCGCCATCATGATATACCGGTTATTTTAGAAATATCAACAATAGAATCTGTCACGCCAGGTTATGATTATTACTTCGTGCCGATGGTGTTAAACAGTCAAGATAAAAAATGGATGATGGACATCCAACATCAAGCAGTTACCGAATATGGCGATGTGATTAACTGGAATGAAATGTTTGCAGAAGGCTATTGCATTATGAATGAACATTCAAAAGTATTTAAGCATGCTAATTGCAAGCTGCCGACGGATGAAGAAGCAATTGGGTATGCAAGAATGGCAGAGCACTTATTAAGGTTACCTTTTTTCTACTTAGAATATAGTGGGACATATGGTGATGTATCACTCGTACAATCGATTAGTGAAGAACTAGATAACACGAAGTTAATATATGGTGGCGGTATTGAGACGAAAGAACAAGCAGCTGAAGTGAGTGCTTTTGCTGACATTATTGTGGTCGGAAATGCTTTATATGACAATCCGAAAGAAGCATTACTAACGGTACAAGCAACAAAATAAAAGGACGGTGTTAAGATGAGTCGGATGATGCACGACTTATTAAAAGGATTAAATAAGGAACAACGAGAAGCAGTACAGCATACAGAAGGACCGTTATTAATTATGGCTGGAGCAGGTAGTGGGAAGACTCGTGTACTTACCCACCGTATTGCTTATTTATTAGACGAAAAAGACGTTTCCCCGGGAAGTATTTTGGCGATTACGTTTACTAATAAAGCGGCACGTGAAATGAAAGAAAGAATTGCTGGGCTAGTCGGTTCATATGGCGAAAATATGTGGGTATCTACCTTCCACTCGATGTGTGTACGTATTTTGCGAAGAGATATTGATCGAATTGGTTACAGTCGAAACTTCTCTATTTTAGATAGTAGTGATCAGCTTACTGTTATTAAAAATATCGTGAAAGATAAAAACATTGATGCTAAAAAATTTGAGCCGAGAGCGATTCTTGGAACGATCAGTAGTGCGAAAAACGAATTAGTCACTCCTGAGAAATATGCCGAGTCTGTTAATGATTTTTATGCTCGTCAAGTTTCAGAGGTGTATACGGAATATCAGCGCCGTCTTCGTAAAAACCAAGCATTAGATTTTGATGATTTAATTATGCAGACGATTCATTTATTTAAACGTGTACCAGAGATTTTAGAATATTATCAACGCCGTTTTCAATATATTCATGTCGATGAGTATCAAGATACGAACCATGCCCAATACTCATTAGTCAAACAATTGGCAGCACGTTTTCAAAATCTTTGTGTTGTAGGGGACTCTGACCAGTCTATCTATGCATGGCGTGGTGCAGATATATCGAATATCCTTTCTTTTGAGAAAGATTATCCATCTGCTCGTGTCGTGTTGTTGGAGCAAAATTACCGATCGACTAAGTCAATTTTACAAGCTGCCAACCAAGTAATTGAAAACAATGCTGGTAGAAAACCGAAAAATCTTTGGACAGAGAATCAAAATGGTAATAAGATTCGTTATTTTCAAGCATCGACAGAACGTGAAGAAGGCTTATTTGTAGCAGAGCGAATTGAAGAGTTGATTAGAGGAAACCATTATAAACATAAAGATATCGCAATCCTTTATCGAACAAATGCCCAATCACGTGCGATTGAGGAAACATTTATGAAAGCAAATATTCCTTATCAAATGGTCGGCGGTACAAAGTTCTACGACCGTAAGGAAATTAAAGATTTGCTTGCCTATTTACGTTTAATTGTGAATCCAGATGATGACATTAGTTTTGCTCGAGTAGTCAATGTGCCGAAACGTGGTATTGGAAAAACGTCGATGGATAAGTTAGAGGCTTATGCTGCGGCAAACGATATTTCTTTTTATACAGCTGTACAAGAAGTAGATTTTATCGGTGTTAGTGCCAAGGCTGCCAAGTCTTTAATGGAATTTGGTCAAATGATTAAAAATTGGGAGCAACAACAAGAGTTCTTATCTGCAACAGATATGGTTGCAGAAGTAATTGAAAAAACAGGTTATGAAGAAATGCTTCATAATGAACGTAGCATTGAAGCAGAGACGCGTTTAGAAAATATTGAAGAATTTAAGACCGTTACAAAGCATTTTGAAGAAACAAATGATGATAAAACATTAGTTAACTTTTTAACAGACCTAGCGTTAGTTTCAGATATTGACCGTATGGATGATGATCCTACAGCAGATGATAGTGTAACAATGATGACATTACATGCGGCAAAAGGTTTAGAGTTTCCTGTCGTATTTCTCATTGGTATGGAGGAGAGTGTGTTTCCTCATAGCCGTTCATTAATGGATGAGGAACAGATGCAGGAAGAACGCCGCCTTGCTTATGTTGGTATCACAAGAGCTGAAGAAATGTTACATGTTTCACATGCGAAAATGCGTACACTATTTGGGCGAACAAATATGAACCCTATCAGTCGCTTTATTGATGAGATTCCGGCAGATTTAATCGAAGGGAAAGAAAGTATGCAAGAATCTACCTTTGGTTCATCATTTGGTCGTGGACGCATGTCTATTAATGACCAGGACTTACCTTTTGAAAAGAAACAACCTGAAAAACCGAAGCGTAAGCCTGTGCGCAATGTGAATCAAACTACTGGCGGAGAAAAAGAAGCGTGGAATGTAGGCGACAAAGCAAATCATAAAAAATGGGGACAAGGAACAGTTGTGAAAGTAGAAGGTTCTGGTGATGCAATGGAATTAGATATTGCCTTCCCAGCACCAACCGGCATTAAACGACTGCTTGCTAAGTTTGCCCCAATTACGAAAGCGTAAATAGGAGGTGCTCATATGACAGAACAAGAAGCACGCCAACGGTTACAGGAATTAAGAGAAGAATTAACAACATATAATTATCAATACCATGTATTAGATAATCCGACTGTTTCGGATGCAGAATATGACGAAAAAATGAAGGAATTAAAAGCAATTGAAGCTGAATTTCCTGCGATGATCACACCGGATTCACCATCGCAACGTGTAGGTGCAGAACCACTAGAACAATTTGAAAAAGTGACACATCGTGTGCCAATGTTAAGTTTAAGCAACGCTTTTAATGAAGGAGATTTACGCGACTTTGACCGTCGTGTGCGTGAAGGTTTAGGAACAGATGATGTCACATATGTGTGTGAATTAAAGATTGATGGTCTGGCGATCTCATTACGATATGAGGATGGTTTATTTGTCCAAGGAGCAACACGTGGAGATGGAACGACTGGTGAGGATATTACGAACAATCTAAAAACGATTAGAAGTATTCCGCTTAGTATTAAAGACCATTCAGCTATTGAAGTACGTGGAGAAGCATATATGCCACAAAAAGCATTTGTTTCTTTAAATGAAGCACGCGAGAAAAAAGAGGAAGAACCGTTCGCTAATCCAAGAAATGCAGCTGCAGGGTCATTAAGACAGCTTGATCCGAGGATAGCCGCAGAACGTCAATTGGATATTTTCCTTTATGCAGTAGGAGAGTGGGAGTCCGGTGAGCTAGAAACACATAGTGATAGACTTACATACCTCAAGGAATTAGGTTATAAAACAAATCCAGAATGGCGAAAATGTCATGGTATAGACGAAGTGCTACAATATGTAGAACGATGGGTCGAAAAGCGTGCAGCATTATCTTATGACATCGATGGTATTGTTATTAAGGTCGATAATCTAGAAGCGCAAGAAGAACTAGGGTTTACGGCGAAAAGTCCACGCTGGGCCATTGCTTATAAGTTTCCAGCAGAAGAAGCAGTAACGAAATTAATTGATATTGAATTAAGTATTGGAAGAACCGGTGTGATTACACCAACGGCGATACTAGAGCCTGTAAAGGTAGCTGGAACGACTGTACAGCGAGCTTCTCTTCATAATGAAGACTTGATTCAAGAAAAAGATATTCGGATTGGTGACACGGTTGTGATTAAGAAAGCTGGAGACATCATTCCGGAAGTTGTGCGAGTAGTTATGGATATGCGAACAGAAGAGCAGGAACCTTTTGCCATGCCAGAAAGATGTCCGTCCTGTGCTGATGAACTTGTCCGCTTAGAAGACGAAGTTGCTTTACGTTGTATTAATCCAAATTGTCCAGCACAGTTACAAGAAGGATTGATTCATTTCGTATCAAGGCTTGCGATGAATATTGATGGATTGGGAGAAAAAGTTGTCGAACAACTATTCCAAGCGGAATATATTCATACGATTGCAGACCTTTACCGCTTAGAACGTGATGAATTGTTAAAGCTTGAACGCATGGGTGAAAAGTCAGTCGATAATTTATTAAAAGCAATTGAACAGTCTAAAGAAAACTCATTAGAACGACTGTTGTTTGGTCTAGGTATTCGGTATGTCGGTTCAAAAGCGGCTAAAACATTAGCAGAGCATTTTGAAACGATTGACCGTTTGCAAGAGGCAAGTTTTGATGAATTAGTAGCGGTAGACGAAATCGGTGATAAAATGGCTGACTCCATCGTGCAATACTTTGAAGATGAGAAGGTCCGTCATCTAATTGCCGAGTTGAAAGAGTTAGGCTTAAATCTTGCCTATACAGGTCCTAAACGAAGTGAAGCACAAGCTGATGACAGTGTGTTTGCAGGTAAAACGGTTGTATTAACAGGAAAATTATCTATTTACACGAGACAAGAAGCGAAACAACATATCGAAGCGCTAGGTGGTAAAGTAACAGGTAGTGTAAGTAAGAAAACAGACCTGTTAATTGCTGGTGAAGATGCTGGATCTAAATTAGAGAAAGCAGAGAAGCTAGAAGTAGAAGTTTGGGATGAAGCAAAACTACAAACAGTGTTAGAGGGGGAAGCATAATGAAAAAAATGATAGCTGTCCTCTTCCTATTCGTTTTGTTAGTCGGATGTGCACCAGATTTCGGTGAGCGAGATGAGGCGGTCATTGATGAAAGTATCGATGAATCAATGCCAGAAACAGCGATCGTACCAAAATATAATTTAAGAGAAGACAATTACCGTGTGTTAATTGATTCTAACTTAAGTAAAGCTAGAGGAGTTATTACGAATCAAGTGGCAAATCGTTTGGATATTGATGAATTGGAGGAAGGACTGCGCAGGCATTCGATGGAAGTATATGATCCTGACACGTACTATTTTCAAGAAGGTCAATATTTAACAGATGATATACTATATAGTTGGTTAGATCGTTATGACGAAGATTCCAATCCAGAAGGTTTAAACCCTGAGGCAGATGAATCGAAAGAAGACGATGAAAGAAAAGAAGAAGAGGAAGATAATCCTAAATACTTGTCACATATTTTAGAGCAGAATTATTTGCAAAGAACGGAAAATGATTCGGTTGAGTTAGCAGGAATCTCGATTGGGATTGCAATGAAATCTGTTTATCGTTTCCAAACAGAAATTGGTGGACCGTATTATTATCAAGATATCTCTGAAAAAGAAATGATGAATGAGGCGAATGAGATTGCTGAAAAAGTAGTGGAACGAATTCGCCAAATGGAAGGATTAGAAAATGTACCGATTATGTTATCGGTCTTTCGTGAAGAATCTCAAAGTTCATTAGTTCCAGGTAATTTTGTAGCAAAAACAAATATTGCTGGTGATAGTAGTACGGTTGGTAATTGGCAAGATATTAACGAAGAAAATGTGCTATTTCCGTCAAGTTACGGTCAAGACACCTATCCTGACGTTTGGGCGACTCTAGTCGATTTTGAATCAGACATTGGTTCTTACTTCCCGAACTATGTCAGTGCTATTGGTAAAGGATTCTTCCAAAATGGTGAACTTAGAAAGTTAACGGTTGAAATTCCTGTCTCCTTCTATGGAAAGGCTGAGTTAATCGGTTTTACCCAGTATGTATATGGCCTCGTCCTGGCAGGATTCCCTAGTGATTATGAGCTAGAGGTGAATATAACATCTGGTGAGAAGCAAGAAGCATTAATTGTGAGGGATGCTGGAGCAGAAGAAGGATTTGTTCATATCTACAATTAAACCTATTCAAAAGAGTTTTGCAATGATAGGATTAATGGTAAAATAAACGGTATGAATTTTACTAATATATATTACTCAGCTTTCGTAGCGAACGTGTAGTAGCTGACTATGATAGCTGCGAAGGTTGAGTTCATTAGTATTTAATATACATGGAGGTGAATCAACATGGCAGAAATCTCAAAAGAACAAGTAAAGCATGTTGCTAATCTAGCACGTCTATCATTGACAGATGAAGAAGTAGAAACATTTACACAGCAACTAGGAGATATCATCAACTATGCAGAGCTTTTAAATGAATTAGATACAGGCGATGTGAAACCAACAACACACGTATTAGATTTGAAGAATGTTATGCGTAAAGATGAGCCAAAAGAGTGGATTAAGAAAGAAGATGCATTGAAGAATGCACCAGACGAGCAAGATGGGCAGTTCCGTGTACCATCAATTCTTGAATAAGGAGGGTTTCTTTTGTCACTTTTTGATTATACATTAAAAGAATTGCAAGAAAAGCTACATAACAAAGAGATAACAGTTAGTGAGCTTGTTGAAGCTTCATACGATCGTATTAACGAAGTAGATGGAGAAGTGAAAGCATTCTTAACATTGAACGAAGAAGAAGCGAAGAAACAAGCAAAAGAATTAGACGAAAAATTAAGCGATGACGCATCTATTTTATATGGTATGCCGATTGGGATTAAAGATAATATCGTAACGAAAGGATTGCGCACAACTGCTGCGAGTCAAATCCTTGATAACCTAAACGATCCATTATATGATGCAACGGTTGTCCAAAAATTGAATGCAGAAAATGCGATTAATATCGGGAAATTAAACATGGATGAGTTTGCGATGGGTTCTTCCAATGAAAACTCTAGCTACGAAAATACACGTAATCCATGGAATACAGATTATGTACCAGGTGGATCAAGTGGTGGTTCAGCAGCTGCTGTAGCAGCAGGAGAGGTTCTTTTCTCGTTAGGATCTGATACAGGTGGTTCTATTCGTCAACCAGCGGCATTTTGTGGTGTAGTTGGTATGAAGCCTACATATGGTTTAGTATCTCGCTTCGGTCTTATTGCCTTCGCATCATCATTAGACCAAATCGGACCAATTACTAGAACAGTAGAAGACAATGCATACTTACTACAAGCGATTGTAGGACATGACAATATGGATTCTACTTCTGCTAACGTAGAAATCCCTAATTATAGTGATGCATTGAAACAAGATGTGAAAGGACTACGCATTGCCGTACCGAAAGAGTATTTACAAGAAGGGGTAGACCCGGAAGTAAAAGAAGCAGTTCTTTCTGCATTAAAACAATATGAAGAATTAGGTGCGACATGGGAAGAAGTTTCCTTGCCACACTCTAAATACGCAGTTGCCGCTTATTACTTACTTGCAGCATCTGAAGCAAGTGCAAACTTAGCACGTTTCGATGGTGTGCGTTATGGTAAACGTACAGAGAAAAAAGTGGACATGGTAGATATGTTCAAAGAATCTCGTGCAGAAGGATTCGGTGATGAAGTAAAACGTCGTATTATGCTTGGTACATTTGCTTTAAGCTCAGGTTATTACGATGCTTACTACAAAAAAGCGCAAAAAGTACGTACATTAATTAAAAATGACTTCGAAAAAATCTTCGCTGACTTTGATGTCGTAGTTGGACCTACTACACCTACACCAGCATATAAAATCGGAGAAAAAATCGATGATC
Organism: Gracilibacillus pellucidus; assembly: GCF_033949965.1. NCBI lineage: Bacteria > Bacillati > Bacillota > Bacilli > Caryophanales > Bacillaceae > Gracilibacillus > Gracilibacillus pellucidus. Next base: position 89,970 of record NZ_JAWZSR010000007.1, read on the forward strand.
CATTAACAATGTATACAGATGACGTATTAACAACACCAGTGAACCTTGCTGGCCTTCCAGGCATGTCTATTCCATGTGGATTCTCTAGTGCTGGATTACCAATCGGTTTACAAATCATTGCTCGTCCTTTTGATGAAGCAACTATTTATCGTACAGCATATGCTTACGAACAAGCTACCGATCACCATAAAAAACGTCCTAACCTAGGAGGTGACAAATAATGTCTAACTTTGAAACAATTATTGGTCTAGAAGTACACGTTGAACTTAAAACAGCATCGAAAATTTTTAGTCCAGCACCTAACGCATTCGGTTCTGAACCGAATAGCAACATAAACCCAATTGATTTAGGGTATCCAGGTGTGTTACCTGTATTGAATGAAGAAGCAGTTAACTATGCAATGAAAGCCGCAATGGCACTAAACTGTGAAATTGCCACAGATACGAAATTTGACCGTAAAAACTATTTCTATCCTGATAATCCGAAAGCTTATCAAATCTCGCAGTTTGATCAACCAATCGGTGAAAATGGCTGGATTGAAATTGAAGTAAATGGTGAGAAGAAACGAATCGGTATTACTCGCCTTCACTTAGAAGAAGATGCAGGAAAACTAACGCACGGTGAGTATGGCTATTCCTACGTGGATTATAACCGTCAAGGTACACCACTAGTAGAGATCGTATCAGAGCCAGACATTCGTACACCAGAAGAAGCTTATGCTTATTTAGAAAAATTAAAAAATATCATTCAATATACAGGGGTATCAGACTGTAAGATGGAAGAAGGATCGCTTCGTTGTGATGCCAACATTTCTATCCGTCCAGTCGGGCAAGAAGCATTCGGTACAAAAGCTGAATTGAAAAACTTAAACTCTTTCTCTTTTGTGCAAAAAGGATTGGAATTTGAAGAAAAACGCCAACGTGATGTACTACTAAATGGTGGTGAAATTCTTCAAGAAACACGTCGTTACGATGAGCAAACAAAAGAAACGATTCTAATGCGTGTTAAAGAAGGATCTGACGACTATCGTTATTTCCCTGAACCAGACCTTGTTCCACTTTATATTGATAATGAGTGGAAAGAACGTATCCGTGCAGAGATTCCTGAATTACCAGATGCTCGCCAGAAACGTTACGTAAAAGAATTAGACTTACCAGCTTATGATGCTGGTGTCTTAACAAGTACAATTGAAATGTCTGATTTCTTTGAAGAAGCAATTGAAGCTGGTGCAGATGCAAAACAAGCATCTAACTGGCTAATGGGTGAAGTGTCCGCTTATATGAATAAGCAACAAGTTGAAATCCAAGACTTAAAAATGACACCTGCTGCTCTAGCGAAAATGATTAAACTTATTGAAGATGGAACTATTTCTTCTAAGATGGCGAAAAAAGTCTTCGCAGAGCTTGTTGAAAATGGTGGAGAACCGGAAAAAATCGTTAAGGAAAAAGGACTTGTCCAAATTTCTGATGAAGGTCAATTACGTGAGATCATTACTGGAATCCTTGATGCGAATGAACAGTCAATCATCGATTACAAGGACGGAAAAGATAGAGCACTTGGTTTCCTAGTAGGTCAAACAATGAAAGCAACAAAAGGACAAGCAAACCCACCAATGGTAAATAAAATTATCTTGGAAGAAATCAATAAACGATAATAATGAAAAAGGGGCTGTGCCAAGCTAATGGTACAGTCCTTTCTTCACGAGATAATTAGTTCTGTTCCTGAGAGGCATCATGGTGTAAACGTCTGTAAAGCCTCTCACTTTATCTTGCGAGAATCTTGCCGAAAGCGAAAAGTATCTCGTGAATAGTGATTATTTTTCATCAAAACATTTGCAATTTTTACTAAAACGATTATGATGAAAGATAGAAGTTACGTTAAGAGGAGAATGACTATGAAACGTGCACGCATTATCTATAATCCAACTTCGGGTCGTGAGGCATTTAGAAAAGAATTGCCAGAGGTATTGAGGCGTTTTGAGGAAGCAGGATATGAGACATCTGCCCATGCAACAACATGTAAAGGTGATGCGACAAAGGCTGCAAAAATCGCAGTAGAACGACAATATGATGTAGTTATTGCTGCCGGTGGAGATGGTACGATTAACGAAGTAATACAGGGCATTGCCGAACAAGAATATCGTCCGCAGCTTGCTATTATTCCAGTAGGTACGACGAATGACTTTGCTAGAGCACTCAGTATTCCACGCGAAATTCAGAAGGCTGTCGATGTTATTTTACAGCATAAGATCCGTAAGCTAGATATTGGTAAAGTAAATGATCAGTATTTCATGAATATTGCTGGAGGCGGGAAGCTTACAGAGTTAACGTATGAAGTGCCAAGTAAGCTAAAAACAATGCTCGGTCAGCTTGCTTATTATTTAAAAGGAATCGAAATGCTTCCATCTTTAAAGCCGACAAAAGTACAAATAGAATATGATGGAAACTGGTTTGAAGATGAAATTATGCTTTTCTTAGTATCTAACACAAACTCTGTCGGTGGATTCGAAAAGATTGCTCCAGAGGCAAGAATGGATGATGGGTACTTTGATTTACTCATATTAAGAAAAACAAATTTAGCGGAATTTGTCCGAATTACTTCAGCGGCGACAAAAGGTGCTCATTTAGTAGATAAAAATATTTTTTACACAAGAGCAAACCGCATTAAAGTTCATACAGAAGAAAAAATGCAGTTGAATATAGATGGAGAATATGGTGGGCTTTTACCAGGAGAATTTGAAAATCTCCATCAACATATCGAATTTTTTGTTTCAGATAAATTTTTAGATAAGCAATTAAAAATCGAGTAGTTAAAAAGGTACATTCTATTGCGGAGTGTGCCTTTATTTTTCGCGGTGCAAACGTCCGTAATACCCCACTTCAAGGTTCGAGTGAAAACAAAGAAGCGAAGATGGGGGATAAACGGACGCTAACACCCTGATAAGTTTCGCTAACAATCAGTGGGAGTCAAAATCTTCCGCTGATTGAAGTCTCACTTTATGGGAAATGCTTGCCTGTTTTAGCGATATTGCTCGAATTATTTCCCAGGAAATGATCTGTTTAGACACGGAATTTTCTATTTGTCGCAACGTGTGATAAAATTTGGACAGAATAGATGTCGGTAGCTAAAATAAGACATGATAAGAAAAAAGGACGTTGATAATATGACAAAAACAGCCCCGCCTGTACAAAAGAATCAAACAATAGAACTTACATTTGAAGATATTACTCATGAAGGTGACGGAGTAGGAAAGATTGACGGCTATCCACTTTTTGTACCATATGGTTTGCCTGGAGAGAAGGCCGAGGTAAAAGTAGTAAAGGTTAAAAAGAATTTTGGTTTTGGTCGCCTTATTAAAGTGACAGAGGAAAGTGAACACCGAGTGACTCCACCGTGTGATGTATTTTACCAATGTGGTGGGTGCCAATTACAGCATATGAGTTATGAGATGCAAATGGATATGAAACGAAATCAAGTACAAAATGCTTTGAAGAAAATTGGTCATATTGATCAAGTGCCTGTTCATCCGACAATTGGAATGGATGATCCATGGCGTTATCGTAACAAAGTGCAAATTCCTGTCCAATCAAAAGACGGAAAATTAATTACTGGTTTTTACCGTAAAAGAAGTCATGAAATCATCGATGACATGGACCATTGTATCATTACAGATGAAGTGAACGATCGAATGGTAGAAGCGGTTCGAGCAAACGCTGACCGTTTAGGAATCCCTGCATATGATGAAAAGAATCATCGTGGTATCTTGCGTCATATTATGGTACGTTCTGGCCAAGCAACGAATCAAACAATGATTGTATTAGTAACTCGAAAAGAGAAAGTACATGGTTTAGACCAACTAATCAAAGAAATAACAGAAGCGAATCCACATGTGAAATCGATTGTGCAAAATATTAACCCTGACCGTACCAATGTTATTTTAGGGAAGAAAACAAAAGTACTATGGGGTGAAAAATATATTTATGATTTGATTGGTGATATTAAATTTGCTATTTCAGCAAAATCCTTCTACCAAGTAAACCCACCACAAACGAAGAAATTATATGATAAAGCATTAGAGTATGCGAACCTTTCAGGAAATGAAACAGTGATTGATGCATACTGTGGTATAGGAACTATCTCTCTATTCCTAGCACAAAAAGCCAAAAAAGTGTACGGTGTTGAAGTAGTGCCAGAAGCAATTAGTGATGCAAAAGAAAATGCAAAACTAAACAATATTGATAACACAGAATTTTTCGTCGGACAAGCAGAAAAAGTCATGCCATGGTGGCAAGCACAAGGTCTCGATCCAGATGTGATCGTTGTCGACCCACCAAGAAAAGGCTGTGACGAAGCATTACTTCAAGCAATGCTTGAAATGAAACCAAAGCGAATTGTCTATGTATCCTGTAACCCATCAACATTAGCACGAGACTTACGTGTTTTAGAAGATGGAGGGTATGAAACAAAAGAAGTGCAGCCTGTTGATATGTTTCCGCAAACAAATCACATTGAGGCGGTCGTGAGGTTGGAATTGAAAGTGTCTAACTAAAATAAACTCTTGCTAATCCCACCACCAATTCTGTAATAATAAACATTTGCTTTTTCAATACAAAATCCAAAATTCTCTCGGGTTTTCCTCAACAGGAGCCCGAGTTTTTTATGCATTTTTCGATATCTTCTCAATACCTTTATACCCCTCTATCCATTACCATTACTGGGTTTATCCAATATACCACTCAATATAATATCAATACTTATCTAATATTTTTCTCTTTTTTCTTCAACTCTTCTTTCTCCAATTCTTATTTCCATTATTTCGCAAGTCTTTATTCCAACTCCGAAAAAAAGGTGAAAAAACGAGTGGAAAACAAGCGGAAAAACGGTCATTTTTGAACCGGAAATCCTTCAAAATGGGGGTTTCCGTAGCAAAACTTTATTTTAACTCGAACGGTGGAATGCGGGTTGGAGGGGCGTAAAAAAATTGATGTTTATTTTAATTTCACATAGTAGAGAAAAGAGATTGAGTTTGGTTTGTAATATTTCATACAAAGGTGGAATAAGAGAGGGAAGAGGAGTAAGAACGTATTTTATTTCTCACTGTCCTATGGTCCATCCTCAAGTGGTAATGAGACGGCTAGTAACGAAACAGTATGTAGTTCAATATGTGTTCAATCATCATCCAATAGGATTTTAATCATAAGTCAATATTAAACGGGTTGGATCCAATAATAATTCAGTTCGTTACTTTTTGTTCAATATCCCTCTAATCCCTTGCCAATAATGAGCTCAGGCGGTGTCCAACCCCTTTTCAATTGTTTTCCTCACAATATAAATCCAACGGATTTTCAATCTCTGTTCAGTGTGTTTCCTAACTGTTACACCATCCTCAAATCGTTACATTTCCTCTTTAATATTCCCTTTTCTACTCTCCAATATGGAAGAACTTATTTACAATGGCAGAATATTCTATACAATCCAGTACAGAAAAAAGAGGGGAAAAACGGGTGTTTTGGGGAAGAACTAAGTTCCATTGCCATAAGGGAGAAAAGAGAGCGTGGAGTCAATAGGGGTAAGGGGTGGAAGGGGATTTGGGAGATACCAACTAAGTTCCAAAGGTATAGTATGATAAGCATTAAAGAATTGTTTTGGAGCCACTGTGGGTATTTATATAATTAAAAAATGATGATATTGCAATAAAAGGATTAGAAAACCAAAATAGACGAGTTGTGCATAAATACTAGCATATTCAAGGCTTATTAATTACTTTGTTAGAGTCCCCGTGACTTGGAAAAGGTAAAATACTTAAATTATAAATTTGAAATGTAAGGTTGACATTACATTTCGAATTGTATATTATAATAATATGTAATGTACACGTTACATTTTGGGAAGGATGTAATTTATGAAACACGGGGTAAGAAATTCAGTCAAAGTATTTAGAAAGGAAAAAGGCTTTACGCAGGATCAATTAGCTGAAATGATCTCTGTTACAAGACAAACGATTATAGCTATTGAAAAACAACGCTACGAACCATCTATTGGCACTGCTATTAAATTAGCAACTGTTCTAAACTGTTCACTTGAAAAACTATTTTGGATTGAAGGAGAGGAATAATATGAACGTATCGTATCGAACAGCCTTTATTTTGCGTATGGGGATTCCATTGTTTTTATTTATTAGTTATTTTTTTGTTTCACACTCTAAAATCACTTTAATTATTGCTATTTTAGCAACTATTCAAGTCATTGCATTTGGTCGTGATATTCATAAAAAAGCTAGATGGAATAAAATCAATCTTCAGCATGATCAACGCACAAGATATAATGCTTTATTTTCAGGAAATCTAATCTATTGGTTTATCATTATCGCCTTATTGATTGGCACCTTGTTAATTCAAAACTCCATCATTTCAATATCCTACACAAAGCTAATTGGCTACCTAATTTTAATTAGTATCATTTTAAAATGGATGATACGAGATTATCTAAATCACCAAGTAGAATCTGAGGATTAAACATGAGGAAGGCCTATTTTATAGAATTAGAGAAATACAGAATCTTATGATATGAAGTAGTTAGTAAGAGGAGGAAGCAGGTAAAATGTTACATATATTAAAACAGGAATTTATTGATGCGTTTAAAAGTGTACGATCTATTCTTATTCTATTTTTTATCACATTCACTTCGTACCAATCAGCCACATTCATTGATAATAATCCTAGCTTTATTAATGAATTTATGGAAAGTGGTGGTGAAGAAGGGTCTGTATATACAGCGGCAATTGCATTAATTGTTCTGGTGTTTGGTTTTTTATTTGTTTTTGCAACATCTCATGATTTGATTAACAAGGAGATTGAGTTGAAAACGATGCGATTGCTTGTGACAAAAGTGTCAAGACTGGAAATCATGCTAGGAAAGTTTTTAGGAACGTTGCTGGAGGGGCGTAAAAAAATTGATGTTTATTTTAATTTCACAGAAAGTGTCTAACTAAAATAAACATTCCCCAGTAAAAGTAGACCTGGATTTCGGTAAAATAAACAATTCCGATTTTCGGGTCTTTTTCACGTGTAGCCCTTGTCCTTACTGGATTTTCTCGATATCCTCTTCCTTCTTTCATCAGAAATCTTTATTTTAACTCGAACGGTGGAATGTAGGGTAGAAGGGTCTTATTCAGGAGATGTTTATTATTGTTTTACAGAAATAAATAATAGCTTAGGCCCGGAAATCGCAACATTTGCGATTTCCGGGTTTTCTGTAGGTTCGTCTCCTGTCTGGATATTTTCGTTTCTTTTACATTAAATGACATTTGGGGAGGGGTATAAATTAACTCTAATTGTAGAATAGGTCTCGGAGTAGGATGTGCTTATTTTGTTTAAACATGTTCCGATACAATTAAAAGTAGTATATTATTCTAACTTTGAAAACTAATATGAAAAAAATAAAAAAGTTTAAGCCAAAATAGCATCTCATTTGTCTAATAAGTGTAAGTTCAAAAGAAAGGGTGAATGACTATAAAACGGTTAGTAAAAAAAGCGCAAAAAGGAAGCGATAAGGCTTTTTTAAAACTTTTTCAACAATTCGAAGAGGACATCTATCGAATTGCTTATGTTTATGTGAAGAATAAAGATGATGCCTTAGATGTTGTTCAAGAGGTAGCGTATCAATCTTTTAAGAAAATTGATACGCTGAAGAAGCCTGAGTATTTCAAAACTTGGTTAATGAAGATTACGATGAATTGTGCAATTAATGTAATCAGAAATAATAAAAGGGTAGTTCCTCTACATTCTGGATTTGATGTGCTGCCTGGTAGGGAAGATGAAAATCTTATACTTTCTCTATCTTTACAGGAACTAATGGAAAGTTTACAAGACGACGAAAAAAGTGTGATTCTATTAAGGTTTTATCAAGATCATACAATAAAAGAAATTTCTGAGGTATTAGATATTCCGCTTGGTACAGCGAAATCAATACTATATAGAGCTTTACATAAACTTCGTAAAAATTATAAGGAGGCGGGGAATGATGAATAATGACCTAAAACAGGCATTGATTAATATAGAAATACCAGATGAACTCCATGAGAGAAGTAAAAACGGTGTGAAAAGTGCAAAGGCAGAAATGGAAGGAAAAATAAAACGGTATGTACGGAAACGTCTCATAGCCGGAGCTATAGCAGTATCTTTGTTCATTCCAACGGGAGCTTTTGCTTATCAAACACTTCTCGCTGATGACTTTTATGGTTCATTTGAGAATTTACAAAAACATATGGCTGTTATCACAATGGAGGGTTATATGCTTTTGGATGCTAAATTAACACAAGCTAAAGGCGAGCTAGGGAAAGAAGAATATACTGATTTTAAAGAACTACTAAATGTCATTACAACCTCGAAGTTAGAGTATGGTAATAAACATGGATACATTGATTACTCTCAAATACCTGGTGAACAGCAAACAAAACTAGAAGAAGTTTTGTTTGAGATTCAGCCATATTTCGATAAATTAAATGGCCAAGAATCAAGTGAAAAAGTTTTAACGAATTCGGAATATGAGGAATATATAAGTGCTTTAATGACGCACGAACAAATAATGGCACAAAGTGGAATTACAAACTCCTCTGAAATGGATAAGGTGCCAGAACAATTACAAGAGGAATTTACTAAAGCTAAGAATATACTTATGTATGTTAATGATAAACAGATAAGTAACAACTAATTCTCTTTTATTGTAGAAGTGTTAGAAATTTGTGATAACCTATAGGTTATCACAAATTTATCAAGTTGTAAGTTTATTAACCCCTATACTGGATGAAGGAGAATAGGATAATGGAAATTATCACATTTGGTGAAAAAGAAGAAGGTAAAGAATATATATTGAGGCCTGCTGTTTATTGTTTGATGTTCAATAGTCAGAAAGATAAGATAGCGATTATACAAACAGACGATGGTAAGCATTTTCTTCCAGGTGGTGGAATAGAGGATAATGAAACACACAAAGAATGTTTAAAAAGAGAAGCTCTTGAAGAAATGGGAATGGAAATTGAGATAAGTCAATTTGTTGGATGTGCTCGGAGATACTTTTATTCTATAAATGAGTACAAATATTATCTTAATGAGGGTTACTTTTATTTATGTGAAAAGGGTAAAAAATTAAGTGAGCCAATAGAAGAAGACCATTTTTAAAAATGGATGGAACCATATCAAGCAATAGAATGTTTATTTCATGAATATCAAGGCTGGGCGGTGAATGAGATAATAAAACGATAGGATGTTATTGAATATAATTAGTTCACTTTTTCAATGAAAATATCAATATTTTTTTATTATAGCTTGATAACAATTGCTTTGGTGGTTTTTAGTTAAATATTGATAGGAACGGATAAGCATTCTAATGTTAGCGCTATTAATGCCTATCCTATTTGGCTTAGTCAACTGATATATCTGTTACAGCTTAAATACTTTTGCAACAGTGATGGAGGAGAACAAATAACAACCACTTTAACCTTCCTTCTTATTCCTTTGACATTACTCAATAACAGAAAAAATCATTGGCGTGTGTACCAAGATAATAACTTGTATATCAAATTTAATTATGTGGTGTTCTATTATATAATAAAGATACAAGTAATGATTATTTGGTTGCACGTTGCAATAGAATACTTGAGAAGGGTGAATGGGGGGACAGAACTGCATATGCTCATCTTAATTTGTGGTATTGGCACTATCATAGGTAGTTTTATAGTCAGAACTTCTGGTCAGGGCAATATTAACAGAGTAGCTGGTTATAGAACGAAAAGGTCAATGAAGAACGAAACTTTGTGGAATCTAGGACAAGTATATTACTCTAAGTTATCTGTGTGGGTAGGAGCTATAAATATTGCGATTGGCGCAGTTTTACTGTTTTTCCCCTATGAAAACGAGTACTATCGATTTATTGAGTTACTTTGGGTAATCGTTTCCTTAGTCTTGATTTACATTCTTACTGAAGGAAGACTAAAGAGAAAAGAGCAAGAAATGATTAAGCAATGAGACCTGCTACAGTGTAGATCATTTTTTCTCTTTCGATGATAAACCTTAAGAATAAAGTTTTAACAACCTATTTTAAAGAGGAGATAGACAGTGGATGGGTGCGTTTCCAAGTAAAGAAAAACGAAATTTGATTGTACTGCAAACTATTAAAAGTCATTTTGCATCGAACAAAATATACTCAGAAAAGCAGGTGAATGGAATACAGGATAAAAAAATAAGGTGGGGAATACATGATGAATGTTGAATTAACGAGATTTAGAGTTAAAAAAGGTAAATCTAAATTGGTAGATGAATGGATGAAGTTTTTAAACGATAATATGCAAGATGTCCTGCTAACATTAGAAGATGAAAGGATGTATGTAGAAACTATTTTTAGAGAAACTCTGGATGGTGAGGAGTATTTATATTGGTATTCCGTTCAAGGTGATGGTGGTCAAGAAGTTGAAGAATCCAATCACTGGGTTGATAAAAAGCATGTAGAGTTTTGGGAGCAATGTATAGATTCTACGTTTAGCCCTGTTGACCTATCTACGGAAGTTGTTATGATTCCGGAAAAAATGAGGGAAGTCATGAACAAAAAGGATACATAGATGCGAAACAACATAGATTAATTAGTTTAGTTCAAGGAATTAGTTGAAAACGGAGCCTTTGATTCGCTTTAAGCCTAAACTAATATTACTTTTGTATGCAGTGTCAACTCCTCTCACAGTGAAACAATCGATAGGTTAGAATTGAAATAAATGATAGAGAAGCCCCGGTTTTCGCAACATTTGCGATCTTCGGTTTTTTTGTCTATCTTTTGCTTCAATTCATTTCGTATTATTTCCAAATTTATAGTTATAAAAGCTTCAATCATAATATGTTAAAAGATAGATAATGACGCAGTTACCTTGATTTTGATACAATAGAGCCTTGTATAAAGAAACATTTAAGGAGCTTTTAAAATGAAACCAACTAGATTAACTCAAATAATTCTCGTAATAATTGGACTGGTAGGATTGGCTATTCTTGCTTATTTTTATTGGCAAGGGGACGATAAAGAGGATACGGGAAATGATACGAAAGAAAAACACGAGACAGTGGAGCATTCTCAATATTCTGGAGTAGATATTATTACCGATACATTGGAAGAAGAGACGTTTTACAAAGCGATACATTATCCAAAATTTAAGGAACAGTCTTTGAATGACGCGATTGGTAAGTATGTGTCGGAAATCGAACAAAGCTTTCAGGAGGAGCTAGATAAACAAGATATCGAAAGTTTACAAGAACACCCTGCCCAGCTTTATGTAACATTTGATATCTATCCTGTAACGGATGAAGTGTACTCTATTGTGTTTGAGGAAGAAGGTTATTTTGGAGGTGCTAACCCTCGTTTACATAACAAAGTGTTTATCGTTGATTTAGAAACGAATCGATTGATAAAACAAACAGAGATTATTCAGAATACGAAGGAAAACAAAGAAGAGCTGCACAATCTATTATTTAACGGATTTAAGGACTCAGAACAATATAGCCCTTTTTTAAATGAAGACTATTTAAAAGCTTGGATTCAACAAGAAAATAATGAGTTTTCGAATATGTATTTAACAAATCAATCAGTTGTGTTTGCATTCGATAAATACGAAGTGACTGCAGGAGCAGCTGGTATGCCAGAAATTGAATTACCGTTTGAACAGGTTCGCGAGATTCTTTCTGACGAGTGGCTAGAACGATTGAATGAACAAGATAAAACCGATAGTGATGAATCAACAGAACCAAACAGTGAGAAAAATGAAGAGAAATCAAAAGAAGAACCTAAAAACGATGTATCTGAAAATAAAAAACGAGTGGCTCTTACCTTTGATGATGGGCCGCATCCAACAAACACGACGAAAATTTTGGAGTTATTAAAGGAATACGATGCCAAAGCAACATTTTTCATGTTAGGTAACAGAGTTGACTTTTACCCAACTATCGCAAAAGAAGTAGCAGAAAATGGTCATGAGATAGGAAATCACACATGGAGTCATAAAGATTTGACGACCCTTGATTCAGAAACTATAAAACAAGAAATCGATGATACGAGTGAAATCATTTTCGAAGCGACAGGACAAAAGCCTACTGTTTTGCGACCACCATATGGCGCGACGAATAAACAAGTCGAAGCGGCGACAGATTTACCATTAACCCTTTGGACGATTGATACATTGGATTGGAAGTCTCATGATCCAGAGGCGATATTGAAAGAAGTTAAAGAAAATGTCCAAGATGGTTCGATTATTCTTATGCATGATATACATGAGACGACAGTCGAAGCAGTCGAGCCTGTCTTAACGTATCTAGCAGAAAATGACTACGAGTTTGTAACAGTTTCTGAACTTTCTTAATACATCAGTTCACTACAAAAAAATAAAATAGTTGCCCTTCTGCTTTATTATAGTAGTTGAACATTTGTGGCTGGATCCATTGTGATTCAGCCCTTTTCTTTTTGTTCAATGAGCCTTCAGTTACTTACGTTTTTGCAATCAGTTTGATTAAAAACCCTTTCACATGTTATAAGTATAAAAGAAGAAAATGAATTATTTTTTTATATATTATTAATGATAGTTAAATGAGAGGAATTTGATGATGATAGATAATTTTTGGCGTGAGTTACCACGACCATTTTTTGTACTTGCACCGATGGAAGATGTCACAGATGTTGTGTTCCGCCATGTCATTAGTGAAGCGGCAAGACCAGATGTATTCTTTACGGAGTTTACCAATTCAGAAAGTTATTGTCACCCAGACGGTAGAAAAAGTGTACGTGGACGTTTAACGTTTACCGAGGATGAACAACCAATGGTTGCGCATATTTGGGGAGACAAGCCTGAGCACTTTCGCGAAATGAGTATTGGTATGGCAGAGCAAGGATTCAAAGGTGTTGACCTTAACATGGGTTGCCCTGTACCGAATGTAGCAGAGCATGGAAAAGGTAGTGGACTTATATGTCGACCAGAAAAGGCAGCAGAATTAATTGAAGCAGCTAAAGCAGGAGGATTGCCGGTCAGTGTGAAAACGAGACTTGGTTATGCAGACTTGGATGAGTGGAAAGATTGGTTAACACATATTCTAAAGCAAGATATTGCGAACCTGTCTATCCATTTGCGTACAAGAGATGAGATGAGTAAAGTGGATGCGCATTGGGAGTTAATCCCTGAAATTAAGCAGCTTCGTGATGAAGTGGCACCAGATACACTTTTGACGATTAATGGAGACATTCTTGATCGCCAAATGGGATTAGAATTAGTTGAGAAATATGGTGTAGATGGTGTTATGATTGGACGTGGTGTGTTTAAAAATCCATTCGCCTTTGAAAAGGAGAAAAAAGAACATAGCGGGAAAGAATTGCTTGATCTTTTACGACATCATTTGGATTTACATGATAAATACGCAGAGTTGGAATTACGCAAATACACGGCATTACATCGCTTCTTTAAAATATATGTGCGTGGATTCCGTGGAGCTGGTGGCTTAAGAAACCATTTAATGAATACGAAATCGACAGATGAAGCACGCAAGATGCTTGATGAGTTTGAGGCAAATAATGCTGACGAATTTGAATAAAATGAAGAGAGCCCTTCGAAGATTAGCTGGCAGACTAATTTTTGAGGGGTTTTTTTAATGTTAGTCATCAACTGTTTACATAAACATATATATGGATTATTTTTGGTCAAAAAAGTGATATACTTGTTCTAATAGTGAGCTTTTGAAAATATTTATCCATATCCAATGTAAGTATTTGTTTATCTAAATGAAAGCGATTAATAATATATTGGAGGTTATAAAAATGTCTGAGTGTATCAAAAAAGAAGTGACAATCACCCATAGTGAAAGAACGATATATGGTGTATCTTACATGCCTGAACAAGTAGAAGAAAGTCCGATTGTTATTTTTAGTCACGGTTTTAATGGCACAAATAAAGATTTTATTATGAACGCTGAATATCTAGCCTCGAAAGGTATTGGAGCTTTTTGTTTTGATTTTTGCGGTGGCTCTAACTTTTCCAAAAGTGATCTTAAAACAACAGAGATGACAATTTTTACTGAAAAAGAAGATCTTGTTGCTATTATAGAGACAATTAGTGATTGGGAGACAGTGGATGAGGATAGTATCTTTTTGTTTGGTGGAAGTCAAGGAGGACTAGTATCCGCATTAGCTGCAGCTGATTACAATGAGAAGATAAAAGGTCTATTGTTGCTATTTCCAGCCTTTAATATACCGGATAACTGGAATGAAAAATTCCCAACATTAGCTAGTATCCCTGAGACGTGGGAAGTATGGGACGTAACACTAGGAAAACCATTCTTTGCATCCATTCATAACTTTGATCCATTCGAGCACATTGGAAAATATGATAAGAACGTATGGATCTTCCATGGTGATGAAGATGAGGTTGTCCCGATGGAATATGGAAAGAGAGCATCCAAGCTTTATCCGAGAGCAGAACTAGAAGTGTTTAATGGAGAGGGGCATGGCTTTTCAGATGATGGTAATTTAAAGGTAGTGGAGCGTGCCTATCAGTTTGTACTCGCGAATAAGTGATTAAGATATTTGGAGTAACGGCAAGATAGTCTGTTTTCCCTTCTTATGCTAGAATAATAGCAACTTAAGAAGAATAGGTGATAGACATGCATATTCGTGAGATAATGGAAAAAGATAATCAGACAATGGAGCAAATTATTAAGCAATCACTAGAATCCTTTTCTTTAAACATTCCTGGTACCGCTTATTTTGATCCGCAATTAGGCAAGTTAGCCCAATTTTATCAAGAAGAGCCAAAGGCAAAGTACTGGGTTGCAGTTAATAGTGCTGATCAAGTTGTTGGTGGAGTAGGTATAGGTCCATTTGGCGATGATGAGAATGTTTGTGAATTACAAAAGCTATACATTAGTCCAGAAGCACAAGGAAAAGGATTATCGAAGCAATTAATGACAGTTGCATTAGATTTTGCTAAAACTCATTATACATATTGTTATTTAGAAACATTTAAACGATTGGAAGCAGCCAATCATCTCTATAATATGTTTGGTTTTGAAGAGCTTAGTCAACCGCTGGAAGGTACAGAGCATAACGCCTGTGATAGCTGGTATATCAAGCAATTATCAGTAGGAGTCTAGAGCTCTCGCTGATGGAAGGTTCGCTGTATCGAAAGAAAATGATTACATTTTTTCTTCTAATGGTATATGATTAATTATCTGTACAAATAGTATAACTAAATCTAATGCAAATGAGGGTAAAGAATGAATGAAACAACTTTTGAAGAATATCAATTAAGTCATGAAATAAAGAAAGCATTGGATGTATTAAAATATCACAAACCAACGAAGGTACAAGCGGAAGTCATTCCTAAAGTGCTAGAGCAGCAAGATTTGATCGTAAAATCTCAAACTGGTAGCGGAAAGACAGCTGCGTTTGCTATACCTATTAGTGAGCATATTACATGGGAAGAAAATAAAGCCCAAGCATTAGTATTAACGCCTACAAGAGAGTTAGCTGCTCAAGTCCGAGAAGATTTTACCAATATCGGAAGGTTCAAGCGAATCAAAGCGTTAGCCTTATATGGTAAAGAACCATTTGCATTTCAAAAAGATGAATTAAAACAAAAAACACATGTAGTGGTAGGTACACCAGGACGAGTAATGGATCATATTGAAAAAGGGACACTAGACTTAGAGAAGATCAAGTATCTAGTGATAGATGAAGCAGATGAGATGCTAAAAATGGGCTTTTTAGATGAAGTTGCGGCCATTATAGAGCAAGTACCAACAAATAGAGTAACCATGTTATATTCTGCGACATTACCGAAAGTAATTGAAGACCTCTGTCATCAATATATGCAATCTCCTGAAAAAGTAGAGATGAGTACAGAAGTTACGACAAACAATATTGAGCATCACTTAATAGAAGTGAAAACATCAGAGAAGTTGTCCTTATTGCAAGATGTGACTGTCATCGAAAATCCTGATAGTTGTATCATTTTTTGTAATACACAAGACAAAGTTCATGATGTATGGACTACGTTACAACAAGCAGGTTATTCAATTGAACAGCTACATGGTGGACTTGAACAAGAAAAGCGCTTTTCAGTAATGGAAGGCTTTAAGTCGGGAGAATTTCGTTATCTAGTAGCAACAGATGTAGCAGCAAGAGGAATTGACGTGGATAGTGTGTCACTTGTTATTAATGTCGATGTTCCAACCGAAAAAGAAAGCTATGTACACAGAACAGGACGAACGGGCCGTGCTGGTAATAAAGGGAAAGCAATCACTTTTGTCGATCATTTTGAACAGAAGTATATACAATCAATTGAAAAGTATATTGGTTTCGAACTTCAGCAGCAAGAAGCACCGACAGAGGAAGCTGTTACGGAGGCTAAAGCGCCATTCGAAGAAAAAATGGCTGAACGCCGTATTGTGAAAAATAACAAAACAGCTAGAATCAATCAAGATATTATGAAGCTACACTTTAATGCGGGCAAAAAGAAGAAAATTCGAGCGGTAGATTTAGTTGGTACGATTTCTAATATCCCACATGTAACGGCAGATGATATTGGGATTATTACGATAAAAGATAATTGGTCCTATGTAGATATTCTAAATGGTAAAGGCTCTTTAGTATTAGAAGCAATGGAACATACGAAAGTGAAAGGGAAGAAGTTAAAGGTTAGTAAGGCGAAGAAATAGTAAAAAGGAAAGTGTGATTGCCACACTTTCCTTTTTCATTTATGCCGATTATTTTTCTAATAATTTAAGTGATTCACGGTTAAATGCAGGAAGGTCATCAGGAGTTCTACTTGTTACTAAGTTGTTATCTACTACAACTTCCTCATCCTTCACTGTTGCACCAGCGTTTTCTAAATCTTTACGAACAGACACAAAGCTTGTCAATTCACGATCTTTTAGAAGATCTGTTTCTACAAGGAATTGTGGTCCGTGGCAAATAGTGAATACTGGTTTATCTTCTTGTAAGAATGTTTTTGCAAATTCACCATTTTTCGGGTTAATACGCAAAAGATCTGGAGAGAATCCGCCAGGAATTAATAGCGCATCATAGTCATTTGCATCTACATCTGCAATACCTTTGTCTGCTTTGATTTTATCACCATTTTTACCGTTGATTTCTTTGCTTGCTTCATCGCTAATGATTTCAACAGTGTGTCCTGCTTCTTCGTATGCTTTTACAGGATCAGTTAATTCGATTTCCTCTACCATATCTGTTACTAGAGCAGCAATTTTCTTACCCATGTTAACTCATCCTTTCGATATCAAATTTCACTTCCATCATAAAGAATTGCATCTGAAATGTAAAGCAGACTGCTTTGTTCATATAATAGTCAGATTTAATCCCTATATCTAGTATATAACACATATTCAGATTCTATATCGTGTGCTATAATATGTAGGTTGTGCATAAAAGCAGGATTCAATCAGTGGAAATCGTGATAAACGAACTTATTTCAATTATATATACGTTTTACAAAGGAGTTATATCAAATGGGAAGCTTTTACGAGGAATGTTTACAAAAGTTGAAAAAGACAGAAGGAGATGGATGGAGAATGATTACAATTGATGGAGTAGTAGGTGTAGGAAAAACGACATTAATGGATATTATGGTGAATGAGCTTGGCTATACACCGTTTGAGGAGCCTGTTGTTAATAATCCGATCTTGGATAAATTTTATTATGATAGAGAACGTTATAGCTTCCCATTACAAGTATTTTTCCTAAATGAACGTTTTAAACATATTAAAAATGCTAGTGAACTTGATCGTGCGATATTAGATCGTTCTATTTATGGTGATGTTATTTTTGCTAAAATGCTAAAAGATAATAGTGAAATGTCTGAAGAAGAATTTCATATCTATTTAGATCTATTCGAAAATATGATTGAACACTGTCAGCCACCAGCACTAATGATTTATTTAGAGATTTCTACAGAAGAGGCTATTAAGAGAATTAATAAACGTGGTCGCAGCTATGAAATGGATACAGAAAATGCGTATTGGGAAAGGTTAAACAAAGAATACCGCGCATACTTTGACGCATATCAAGCTTCACCAGTATTAAAAATTAATGTAGATAATCTAGATTTTGAGAACAACCCAGAAGATCGCGAATACGTGATTTCTCTCATTAAAAAAGAATTACAAACATTAAATCTGTAAAAAGATAGGAAGAAATCATCTCAAAGACATAACTCAGAGAAAAAGGAAATCTAGGTCGTTGAGAAGCTGTCTCCAAAACATAATTAAGCTAAAACATATTATTATTAGTATCACTAACCATGTATTACTAATGTTAGTATGTTTTTTTATAATGTGTGTACATAGACAGAGAGAGGAAATAAATATGAAAAACAATAAAACAATTTATTTTTTATTATTGTTCGTTCCACTATTTTGGGGAGGGGCTTTTGGAGCGGCACAGCACGTGATTACAGAAATTTCACCGCTTGTTGCAGCCACATTAAGGTTTGGTACGGCTGGTCTGATTTTGCTTATCATTATATTGATTCGTAGGGAATGGAACTGGTCTATATTAAAAGAGCGATGGCTTGGCTTGTTGATTATGGCGTTAACAGGGATTTTTAGTTATAATGCGTTCTTTTTCATTGCTTTACATTATACTAGTTCTGTTAATGGTTCGTTAATTATGGCAACCTCACCTGTATTTATTACATTAGGGGCCATTTTATTTTTACATGAAGCATGGAATAAACGAACAGGAATAGGACTTATTCTATCATTATCCGGTGTTTGTTTAGTTATTTTACAAGGAGCAAACTTTTCCTTTAATAAAGGAGACCTCCTATTTATTCTAGCATTGCTAAGTTGGGTGATTCATGGTCTAGTTGGAAAAGTAGTGATGAAAGGCATATCACCGTTGTTTACGACGACTGTTACGACGTTAGTTGGTACAGTATTCTTAGCGATAGGCTCTTTCTTTGATGGAGAGTGGCAGGCAGTGTTGTCTATGTCACATCAAGCATGGGGTGAGATGCTCTATATGATTATTTTTGCGACCGTAATTGGTTTCTTCTTATGGAATGAAGGGATTCATCGAATTGGTGCAAGCAAAGCAAGTATTTATATGAACCTTGTTCCGATTAACGCTTCTATTATCGCTGTCCTCTTATATGATGAGATGCTAACCTGGCAACAAATTGTTGGAATGGTCATGGTTATTATCGGGGTATTAGTTGTGAACAGTAAAAAAAGAAGTCGGTGAAGGTTAGATAAATCAATCGTGAAAAAATAGCTTATATACATCACCCCCCACTTCAAGGTTCAGGTGAAAACGAGGAAGTTAAGCGGGGGATAAACGGACGCTAATTCCCACTGATTGAAGTCTCACTTTATTATCAAATATTTGGTATAATAATGGATATTATTAGCTTAACTATTTCTGTTGCTATATAAAAAGAGGAGGGTGAGAAATGAGATATACATATAGTCTTGATGATATTTCAGCGGATATGTTAGAAGGTTTTTTTGTAGGTTGGCCAAATAAACCTAGTATGGCAACACACTTAAAGCTTTTACAAAGTAGTAGTCATATAGTGCTTGCGTTAGATGACAAGAAACAGAAAGTGGTAGGATTTATCACAGCGATAAGTGATGGTATACTATCTGCTTATATTCCATTTTTAGAAGTATTACCTGATTATCAGAATAACGGAATTGGTAAAGTATTAGTAGAAAAAATGTTTAAGGAATTAGAGGATCTATATATGATCGACCTATGTTGTGATGATGCTTTAGTACCCTATTATGAAAAAATCGGTATGAACAAAGTGAATGGAATGAGTATCCGTCATTATCAGCATCAATCAGGAGAAGCGCATACTTAATGATAGGTGAACACTTATTACTTTAGCCCAGTAGCAAAAATGTAGAAAACCCAAAACCAGTGGTAGGTTTTGGGTTTTCTTACAATGCAAATGTCCATAATACCCCATTTATACAGTCACACCACTCATTAATCCTATATAAATACTTACAACCGCAAGTCCTGTCATCACAAGTGAGATATAGGGTGATAACTTTTGGAGAAAGCTATAAAGGATACAACCTAAAAATAGTAGGCCAACTGCTAAAAATAATACACTTAATCCGTTAAATGCAAAGATTACATTTGTCCCTGCAGGAACGGAAGCGAATGTTTGGAATAAAATAGACGATTCACCTTGCACGAGTGTTTGTGCGATATTATGTGGTGGCTCTTGTTCGGTCATAATTGCTGTTACCGCAAGTACTACTAGAATAATCACACTTTCAGCACGCCACCAGCTACGAGGTGAATATTGCACATCTTCCTTTACTCTTTTTCGCACTAGTACACTATTAATAAAGGCGAAAAAGAGAATTGGAATAAATAATAAGCATTTTACTAATAACGCTTGTCCATACGGTAATGTCCACGAAGCAACAAGATCCTCATTCAGAAAATAGCTCATAAACATACCAGATAAAGCTAAAATACTGACACATCCGATCGCAAACGGTGTGAACCAGCCGAGAAACGCTTGCCAGTTGTTATCATTTTTAGAAAACCAGCTTGTAATGAATAGCACACCCATCCATGCAGTTACCGCTATATAATGAAATAGATGTGCAAGAGCTCCGGGATAACTTCCCATATTAGCAGCGTGTCCAACAACTGTTTGTGTCACTAACATACCAAATGCTAAAAGCAAACCAATTCCATAAAGAAGTGGTAATACCTTTTTCTCTCGTAACA
Organism: Gracilibacillus pellucidus; assembly: GCF_033949965.1. NCBI lineage: Bacteria > Bacillati > Bacillota > Bacilli > Caryophanales > Bacillaceae > Gracilibacillus > Gracilibacillus pellucidus. The sequence goes on from NZ_JAWZSR010000007.1 coordinate 110,760, forward strand.
CAACGAAAAGAATCAAAAAGATAATCGCTAAAATAGCTAATGCAACCCAGGCATGTCCATTAGCGATGTGCAAAATGACATGACCGGTGGTTGCTAAAAACGATTCTTCTCGATACGGATTTAATGTTATTGCTAAATCTAATAATGACAAAAAAGAAAGAACAGGAATAAGTGTAATGGCAAGTGCGACGATTTTTTTGGGCATCGTAATGCTCGTTTTTTTATCTTCAGGAATAAGGCCGAGAATACAAGCACCCATCACCACCGCAAAACAAATATATAAAAGGCCATTACTTACCTGCGCAATCATTTTTTGTTTTTCCTCATCATCACAACTGCAAGAATAGCTACAATAACAAGAATGATAGCAATGACGATAATCATCGTAGAGTTATTACTTTCCTCTGTATCTTCTACAACTTCATTTGCATCTGATTCTACTTGATCAGCTTCTTCTTCAATAGGATCCTCAGTTACCTCTTGCTCATCTGTTGCTTCTTCTGGAGTAGCTTCCTCTGAAACTAAGAATTGATAAGCCAATTCTTGCTCCATTACATGTCCGTCCTCACTGACGATACTGAAAAACAGTGTATATGCACCGTCTTCCATTTCTTCAGGTAATGTTACAATGATAGTATCAGCAGAATCATGTGAAAAGTCTGGTTGTAGTACTTCATCGTTCTCTCCTGTTAACGTTACCTCGTTGACATCTTGTACCGTTGAATCAAACGTCAATGTAATAGCTTCTGTATTTTCATCTAAGACCGAATTTTCCTCCGGATTTGAAGTTTCTAAGTGTGTATGTGCACTAATTGCTGTTGGTAAAGCAATCAGTAAAACGATAATTAACAATAATGCTCGTTTAAACATGTTCATTCATCCTCTCATTTTATATATACTATACCTTATTTATATCAAAGCTACACCTAAATGGCTATGGATAAATTTCGACAAAAGTATGACGAAAGTATGACAATTCATGTAATCCGAACTATTTGTATAAATACTTCCATTTGAGAAAAAATAGTTTTGTCATCCTTTCTGCGACAAAGTTAGTTTTCAAGTATCTTGAAGATAGGATATCTCTGTTCTATCATAAGAAGGTAAAGGAAATCCGTTCATTTTAGAGGTTTTTCGACATAGAATGAGGGGTAGTGAAACATAACAAGATGTGTGTAGGAAACATCTCAAAATATATGTGAAGAAAGGGAGAGAGACATGGCACAATCCAAAGTAAAAGTGAAAGTCCAACAATTTGGTAACTTCCTTAGCTCAATGGTGCTACCAAATATCGGTGCATTTATTGCATGGGGACTTATTACAGCTTTATTTATTGCAGATGGTTTTATTCCAAATGAAAACCTAGCGAAGTTAGTTGATCCAATGGTAACTTACTTGCTTCCATTGTTGATCGGTTACACAGGAGGTAAATTAATCCATGATCAACGTGGTGGTGTCGTTGGTGCAATTGCTACAATGGGGGTTATTGTAGGTGCGCCAGAAACACCAATGTTTTTAGGTGCAATGATTATGGGGCCACTTGGTGGTTATGTCATTAAAAAGTTTGATCAACTAATCGAAGGGAAAATTAAATCTGGCTTTGAAATGCTAGTAAATAACTTCTCGGCTGGTATTCTTGGTGGTTTACTTGCGATCATATCATTTTTAGGTGTTGGTCCAGCAGTAAATGCTTTTACACAAGTACTTGTAGTAGGGGTAGACTGGTTAGTTGATAAAGGACTATTACCATTAACAAGTATCTTTATTGAACCAGGGAAAATCTTATTTTTAAATAACGCAATTAATCATGGTATTCTATCACCGATTGGTATTGAGCAAGCAAATAGTATGGGACAATCTGTTCTTCTTTTATTAGAAGCAAACCCGGGACCAGGTCTTGGTGTACTTCTAGCGTTTATGTTATTAGGAAAAGGTACTGCCAAACAATCAGCACCAGGGGCAGCAATTATTCATTTCTTTGGTGGGATTCACGAGATCTATTTCCCATATGTATTAATGCGTCCAATGTTAATTCTTGCTGTTATTTTAGGTGGAATGAGTGGTGTCTTAACATTAGTTCTATTAGGTGGAGGATTAACTGCTCCAGCATCACCAGGTAGTATTCTTTCTATCCTTGCTCTTACACCAGGTAAAGTAAGTGTTTATATTGCGAATATTGCTGCGGTAATTGTAGCAACAGCTGTTTCCTTTATTGTCGCAAGCTTTGTATTAAAATCAGGAAAACAAACTGAGGAAGATATTGAAGAAGCAACACAAAAAATGCAAGAAATGAAAGGGAAGAAAAGCTCTGTAGCTGGAGCACTTCAATCTAATGATGGATCACTTCCAGATAAAGTAGATAAAATCGTCTTTGCATGTGATGCAGGAATGGGTTCAAGTGCAATGGGTGCTTCTTTATTACGTAAGAAAGTAAAAGCAGCTGATTTAGATGTGTATGTTACAAATACAGCGATTAGTAATTTACCTAATGATGCACAAGTAGTTATTACGCAAGAGGAATTAACCCCTCGTGCAAAAGATAAATTACCTAGTGCTTACCACATTTCAGTCGATAACTTCTTATCAAGCCCTGAATATGATAAGCTAATCGATAGCTTACAAAATGGTGTATCAGAGGAATTAACAGAGGTAGTCGAAGAAACAGAAGAAGAAGTAGCAGCTGTAGATCATAGTAATGATGACGATGATTTATTAAAAGAAGAAAATGTCTTCCTTAACCAAGAATTTGCTACGAAAGAAGAAGCAATCCGTTTTGCTGGTGAAGTATTAGTGAAATCTGGTTATGTAGAAGATAGTTATGTGGATGCAATGATTGAGCGTGACAATATGACATCAACATATATGGGGAACAATGTTGCGATTCCACATGGTACAGAAGCAGCGAAAAAAGCAGTGCTTCGTTCAGGATTTACCGTTATTCAAGTACCGAATGGCGTTGATTTTGATGGACAAGAAGCAAAATTAATCTTCGGTATCGCTGGTAAAGACGGTACGCATTTAGAGATTCTTTCTAGTATTGCCGTTATATGTGCGGAAGAAGAAAACATTGAAAAAATGGTACAAGCAAAAACAGCGAAAGAATTATTAGCTATAATCAATAGTCAGTAATATGGAACAAGAGTAGAAAGACGGTAGATGACTGTCTTTCTACTCTGTTATATGCTGTATATAAGATAAAAATAGAAATGAGTGGCTAGAATGTTTATAACGTCCAGAGAAAAATCAATTATTGATTTAGTAATGAAGACGTCAGGTAAGCACACACCACATTCACTTGCTAGCTATCTCCATGTAAGTGTGAGAACTATTCAGCGTGATTTAAAGGCTGTAGAAAATATTTTAACAACCTTTGATTTACAATTGAAGAGGACTACCGATGATGGATTAATAATTGATGGAAAAGATGAGCAAATATTTAAGCTGATTCAACAGCTATATCAAGTACATCCGACAGATGAAACACCAGAAGAAAAGAAGCTACAATTACTGGTTACACTTTTACATGAAGGTTCATTTTTTAAAACACAAGTTCTAGCAAAAGAGCTTGGTGTTAGTGTAACAACGCTTAGTTCTTATTTAAATGACCTAACAGATTGGTTGCATAGATTTTCTGTTGACTTGACACGTAAACGTGGTGTTGGCATCCATTTAAGCGGAAATGAAGCAAACATGCGCAAAGCATTAGCTACATATTTATTGTTTCATTTTCATGAAGAACTACTAGAAAGTCTTTATTTATTGCAAAAAAATAATCAAATAGATACTCCTGTACTGGGATATTTTTCAGCTGCTAATTTAACGGTGATTGATGAGAGGGTCCACCACTTGTTTGATAGAGGACAAACACGTTTAGCAGATAATGATTACCTAGGGTTAGTAGTCCATATCGCGATAACGATTCAGCGAGTAGAGAACGGTTTTGTACTAGAGGACTCAATCGAGAAACAAACAGAATCAACCCAAGCCTTTCAATTGATTGATCAATTATGTGAAGAATTGAAGACAACATTATCAATACCTTTAACGAATAAAGATGTGCACTACTTAGCCGTTATTTTAAAAGGATCCAAGCTGCAAAATTCAGAGACTGTCGATTATGACAGTATTATGCTTTCGCAAATTATTAAAAATATCATTCAAGATGTGGCAAGTCAGCTCAATGTTGATTTATCAAGAGACTTTTCTTTGTTTCAAGGATTACTCGCCCATATGGAGCCTGCTATCTTTAGAATACAGCATCAGATGGGGTTATTTAATCCATTATCAGATCAAATTAATAAAAAATATCCGATGTTATTTATGGCTGTACGAAACAGTTTAGATAAAGAGTTACCAGATATTGATTTCTCTGACGATGAAATTGCCTTTATTGTACTTCATTTTGGCTCGGCATTGCTAATGAACGAAGAAAAAACAACGATTCATGCTGTGATTGTTTGTCCAACTGGGATAGGTACTTCGAAAATGTTAGCAAGTCGCATTCAGAAAGAGTTTACCGAAATTAATTCAGTGGAAATTAAATCAATAAAGGAAATAGAAAAATCAAATTTAAATCGATTTGATATCGTCATTTCGACTGTTCGTCTACCATTTGATGATTTGCATTATATATTAGTCTCACCACTTTTAAGTGATGAAGACATTCAAATGATTCGAAGCTTTTTACAGAGTAATATTCAACAATTAACGAATCATACGGCATATACTTCTAACGCTAACAAAGCTAGTAATCAAAAAAGGTCCAGTCTACGAGATGTGTTGCAGGAAATGAAAGATGTTCAAAAAAGTATAGAGGCAATCATGGATCATTTTCGCCTCCATCGCAAGCAAGCTGACACATACCAACAAGTGTTGCAGCAAATGTTAGCTGAATTGGAGTGTAAGCAACTGGTTGAAGAGGCGGAACCGATATTAGATAAATTAGCAGCTCGAGAAAAAATGGGTGGTTTAGGAATTCCCCGTACAAATATGGGGCTGTATCATTGTCGACATGAAGGAATAAAAGAGCTTGTCTTTCAAGTATGTCATTTAGAAAAGCCTTGTCTTATTAAAGGGATGGATGGCAAGAATGTAGAGATGAAAAATTTACTTTTAATGCTTTCTCCAGAAAAGCTAAGCATAAAGGAGCAAGAAATACTTAGTTTGATCAGCACAAGTCTAATAGAAGATGACTATGCCATGATGATTTATTCATCTTCTAATGAAGCAATGATACGAGGTAAATTAGAGGATTTGTTCTCCGAATACCTCCAAAATAAATGGATAAAGGAATGATAAGAATGAAACAAACAGTGCATTTTGGTGCAGGAAATATTGGTAGAGGATTTATCGGTGCTCTATTTTCTGAATCAGGTTACCACGTAACATTTGTAGATATTGCAGAGCAAATTATTAATCAATTAAATGAACAAAAGAGCTATCAAGTGAAATTAGCGACAGATCAACAAGAGACAACAACAATTAACCATGTTGCTGGGTTAAACAATATGACACAAGAAAATGAAGTAATCGAAGCAATCACGAATGCAACATACTTAACAACTGCGATTGGACCAAACATTTTACCAAGAATTGCTCCGTTAATGGCACGTGGTATTGCTGAACGAGTATATCAAACAGATGAAAAATTGTATGTCATTGCTTGTGAAAATCAAATTGGGGCAACAGACATTTTAGAGCAGCACATTTTAGACAATTTGGATGAAGATACGAAAGAAAGATTAGCTGGCAGAGTGTACTTCTTTAATTCTGCAGTGGATCGTATTGTACCAATTCAAGAAGATAACGAATCACTTGATGTATTAGTAGAGCCATACTATGAGTGGGTTGTAGAAACAGAAGAAGATATCCCTGTGATAGAAGGAATGACAATTGTTAGTGAATTAGCTCCATTTATCGAACGTAAACTATTTACAGTAAATACAGGACATGCAGTCATTGCATATCTAGGTTACTTAAATGGTAAATCAACTATTGATCAAACATTAGCAGATGAAGCTATTGCACAACAAGTAGAAGCAACACTAAAAGAAACTGGTGACTATCTTGTAAAACAATACGGTTTAAATGAAGAAGATCATTTTAACTACATCAAGAAAATTATTAATCGCTTCAAAAATGCATATTTAAATGATGGGGTGACAAGAGTAGGTCGTGCTCCAATGAGAAAGCTTGGACCAGAAGATCGTTTAGTTCGCCCGGCTACAGAAGCGCAAAAAGCAGGTTTATCTTTCACAAACTTAGCAAAAGCAATTGCTGCTGCATTACTATTTGACCATCAAGAAGACGCAGAAGCAGTAAAAATTCAAGCAATGATTAAAGAAAATGGCATCGCTAAAGTGCTACAAGAAGTAAGTAATTTACCAGAAGATAGCGAAATAACACAAGAAGTTATTAAACAATATGAGTTGTTAAAATAAACGATGCAGAACGGTTCAGCTATACGAAAGCTGGACCGTTTTTTCTTTTGGATTCATTTACTGACACAAAATGAGTGAAATATTGAAAAAAACAGTGAAGTGTTTTACTAATTGAAGTCTTGTTTTCTATATTCTATAATTAATTAGAATGGTAAAATTTGAAAAGGAAGAAGTGATAGTATGCAATCAACTATGTTTACGGGACTACCTATGATGAAAAAACCTTATCTACTTCGCGCAGCAGAAGGAGAGCGCTTTCTTTTTGGGAGCCAAGTGGCCACTTTTATGGCGGATAAAAAAAGTACAGATAATAAATTTGAAATTGTGTTGATTTCAGGTGGAAAAGGAGATTCTTTTCCATTTCATGTTCACGATCAAACGTATGAAGGAATTTTATTACTAGACGGCAAGTTAGAACTCTCTATAGATGAAGAGAGTTATTTGCTTTTACCTGGCGATTATGCCCATATTCCACCTGGAACCATCCATAGTTATCGAATGCAGGGGCATCGAACAAGATTTATATCCTATACAGCAAATGGCGAAACAGCCGGCTTGTATTCAATCATAGGTCAACCATATCGATATGTCGAACGTCCGCCCCATGCTGGTAATGAAGTTCCGCGTGAGAAGTTTATGGAGGCGTCGAATACTATGGATGTTAGATTTCTATGGGAGCGTGAAATGGCAAATGCTAAGTTAGTAGACAATAATAAGCTTCCTGATAGCATAACGCCTTATGTGCTTGAAGCTGGAGAAGGGGAGCGTTTAGTAGCTGGTGATCAACTGCACAGAATTATTACATCTCAAAAAAATACGGATGGTCATTTTATCATTGTTGCTAGTGAAGGTCCAAAAGGAGAAAGGATTAATGATCATTACCACGAACATCATACGGAAACATTTTTCTGTCTAGAAGGGAAGATGACCATGTGGGCTAATGGAGAAGAAATCGAATTATATCCTGGTGATTTTCTCCATGTACCAGAGAATACCGTGCACGCTTATCGCTTTGATTCTCATTATACAAAGATGGTAGGTTTACTAGCAACAGGGCTATTTGAACCATTCTTTCGGGCTTTAGGAGATCCGTATGAATATCATACTTTCCCAAATGAGCCAAACCAATTAAGATTTGATAGAGTTTTAGAAAATATTGACAATCTAGATTTGAAGATTATCGATCAGGAATAAATAGAAATGGTGGGGAGAAACGAGTATGCTCCCCACTTAGAGTACTATCTAAACCTTTTCTGTATGTTTACTCTAGTAATAACTGAAAATCCTTCACAAAAACTGCACTACCTCTAATAGCGATATCAAATGAATGATTACCCCTTGAAACATCTACTATAACCCTGCCATCTTTATTAATCTCCTGTCCTTGTTCAATCAATAGTTGCAGAGAATCTTTAAAATCGGTATTTATATGTGTAGCATAATACGCCCCCATTACTCCTGAAGCAGTGCCTGTAACGGCATCTTCGATAGTCCCTGAAAAGGGAGAAGAGAAGTGTCGTGCGTGCATGTCAGCATCCCTATCATATGTTTCCATACAAAAAGGATGTACAGACACTTTAGGCATTTCTTTTAATACAGATGGGAACTCATTATTGTTAGGTTTCATACGGTTAAAGGCACTCAAGCTTTTAATTGGTACTAATAATGTCCAAGTTCCTGTACTTCCATATAAAATCGGCAGTTCATCATGAAGCTCTATTTCTTCTAGACCTATCGATTTGGCTAAATCCTGTTTTGAACCATTGAACTCTTTAAATTCCGGTGTAGCTTGCTTCATCGTAATGAATGATTCGTCTTTTGCAATAGATTGAATGGTAATCGGTAAAATCCCTGCTTTTGTTTCAATAGTAATACTTGTTTTCCCATCTAGTAAGCCATTTGAATGGAAGGCAAACACCGTAGCCATTGTTGCATGCCCACATAAATTCATTTCATGCCCAGGTGTAAAAAAACGAATTTTTAAATCAGCAATTTCTGATTCGAGAGGAAAAGCAGTTTCATTAAAGCCAACTTGTGAAGCGATATGTTGCATATCTGAATCAGTCAATTTTCCCCCATCGAATACAACACCTGCTGGATTTCCTTTCCCCGGTTCTTTGCTAAATGCATCATAATGGTAAACAGTTATTGATTTCATAAATGGTTGTCCCCCATTGCTTAAATTTTAATAATATAGGCGTCATTGTATACTGATAAACAGAAAAAAAATAGTTGTCTAATGATTATTTTCAGAAAATACAAATTTTTAAGTTAGAATATGATTCGGATTTTGCATGTAACGGAACGGTTCAATAGGATTTTCCGATTGATTTTATGTAGTTAATGACGTCGTATGCGTTTATTGCAATGAAAACTATTCGTTTTTTAATGCGCTTAACCCTCCATAAATTTCAAGCAAGAAATCATAAAATAACTCTTCTGTCGGCAAAAGTTTTCGTTGTGTTGGAAAGATTACTCCGACAGTTCTCGTTACGGTCCGATCTGTGAGAGGAATCATCACAGTTGATACCGGGGTATTATCTACTAATGTCATTTCTGGCATTAATGCTACCCCTAACCCTGCCGATACTAATCCTTTTAGTGCATCAATATCTTTCCCTTCAAATGATATTTTAGGAGAGAATCCTGCTTTACCACATGCTGCAACAACTTGATTGCGAAATACAAATCCCTCTGGTAGCACGACAAAAGGATCCTCGCTTAATTCTTCCAACATAATTGATTTTCTTTTTGCTAATGGATGGTTAAGTGGAACGAGAGCAACGATATTTTCTGTGAATAAAGTGGTACCGTTGATTTTTTCATTGTTTTTATCAGGCATTGGCGCGATCATTGCTAGATTAAAATTGCCGTCAGCAACCCCATCAATGAGGTCATAATAAAGTGCATTACTCATCTCAAACTGGGCTTCTGGATAACGCTTGCGGAAGGCATAAATAATGGATGGTAATGTATGTGCCGCCATACTGATAGGGAAAGCTATACGGACAGTCCCTTTTTTGGGATCTAAGTATTCTTGAACCTCTCTTTTAGCTTCGTCCATTAGATACATCGCTTGATTCATTCTTTCGAAAAAAATCTCTCCTAAAGGCGTCAACTTGACGCTTCTACCTTCACGGATAAATAAGTCTACTCCTAACTCGTTCTCTAGGTTATATATTTGCCGGCTTATAGACGATTGTGCAACATGTAAATGAACGGCAGCATCTGTCATATGCTCTCTTTTCGCTACTTCCATAAAGTATTTAATTTGTCTAATTTCCAAATGGATCACCTCATATGAAATGCGTTAAACGCATTAATATAATCGTTTTTAAATATTGAAGCTATTATACTTAAAATTATAAAATGAAACCACACTAAAAAGAAAGTGTTTTAAGACAATCTATCAATTAATAGGAGCTGACGTGATGAAAACCCTTGAAGAAGTTCAAGATATACAAGAAGAATCGGCTAAGTTATATGTCGAGCAAGTATTTGAAAAAGTAAAGCAGCGTAATCCTAATGAACAAGAATTCCATCAGGCTGTTAAAGAAGTATTAGAATCTTTAATTCCTGTATTAACTAAAAATCCAACCTATATGGAGCAAGCAGTAGTGGAGAGAATAGTAGAACCGGAAAGAATGATTGTTTTCCGTGTGCCGTGGGTAGATGACCAAGGAAAGGCACATGTAAACCGTGGATTCCGTGTTCAGTTTAATAGTGCTATTGGTCCTTATAAAGGTGGTTTACGATTCCATCCTTCTGTTAATGGAAGTATTATTAAGTTCCTTGGTTTTGAACAAATCTTCAAAAATTCCTTAACTGGCCAACCGATTGGTGGAGGTAAAGGTGGAGCAGATTTCGATCCGAAAGGAAAATCTGATAATGAAATTATGCGTTTTTGTCAAAGTTTTATGAAAGAGTTAAGTAAGCATATTGGTCCACATACAGATGTGCCAGCAGGAGATATTGGTGTAGGTGCAAAAGAAATTGGCTATATGTTTGGTGAATACAAAAAAATCCGTGGAACATTTGAAGCGGGTGTTTTAACTGGTAAGGCTATTGGTTATGGTGGTAGTCTCGGCCGTACAGAGGCAACAGGTTATGGAACGGTTTATTTTGTAGACGAAATGCTGAAAGCAAACGGACTAAGTTTTGCGGATGCGAATGTTGTCGTGTCTGGATCAGGGAATGTATCCATATATGCGATGGAAAAGGCGATCGAATTTGGAGCAAAAGTTGTAGCTTGTAGTGATTCAAGTGGTTATATTTATGATGAGAATGGTATAGATCTACAGACAATTAAACAGTTAAAAGAAGTAGATAATAAAAGAATTCATGAGTATGTAGCAATTCATCCAAATGCAACGTTTGTAGAAGATCATACAAAAATTTGGTCAGTAGCTTGTGATATTGCCTTACCATGTGCGACGCAAAATGAGCTTGATAAAACAGCAGCAGAACAATTAGTTGCCAATCAAGTCAAAGCAGTTGGTGAAGGTGCTAATATGCCATCTACATTAGAAGCAATTGATGTATTCCATGAAAATAATGTGTTGTTTGCTCCAGCGAAAGCAGCTAATGCAGGTGGAGTTGCGGTATCCTCATTAGAAATGGCTCAAAACTCTGCAAGGCTTTCTTGGACATTTGAAGAAGTCGATGCGAAGCTACAGGCGATCATGAAAGACATTTACCATAATAGTGTGAAAGCATCTGAGGAATATGGAGTACCAGGAAACCTTGTGGTAGGATCCAATATTGCTGGATTTGTGAAAGTCGCAGATGCAATGATTGCACAAGGTGTTATATAAAGTGAGACGTCAATCAGTGGGTGTTTTACTGATGTTTGCACAATGATGAAAAAACTATTTTTGGTAAAACACTTGAAAAGATTTCCTTGAACGAATAAAATATAAATAACGATAACGAATGGAGGTGGTGGTAAGATGATGAATCAAGCTGTTTTTGCGTACGGTTATTGGACTGAATTTCTTTATTTTAGCCGTGCAAAATTTGCGATTGAAGTTGTTAACGGGATACGTATGCCTTTTTTTAACAACTCAATAGCAAGCTAAAACAGTGAAAACATCTCTTACCCCACAAATATAGAACGGTATGTAAGAAGAGCTTTTTCATGCTCTTCTTTTTTATGTCTATAGAACAAAATCTTTGTATGTTCTATAACAAGTCTAACTTTGAGGCTATGGGAAGATTATGTCTTCTCATAGCCTTTTTTACGTTTAAAGGAGGATGTCTACATGATTGTATGTAGTGTAAATAATATAGCAAAAATGTATGGAGGAAGCTCTATTTTTGAGCATATAACAATGGAAATAAAAGAAAAAGAATGTGTTGGTTTAGTTGGACCAAATGGTAGTGGGAAAACAACTTTGATTCGCTTACTAGCTGGTGTAGAAACACCTGATACAGGACAAATTCATTGGAAAAAAGGAGCGAAAATCGGTTATCTTGAACAAATTCCACAATACGAGGAGAAGATAACGGTTAAAGAAGTATTAAAGACAGCTTTTCACTCTTTGTTACAAATGGAAGAAAAAATGAAAAAGCTAGAAAATAATATGAGTATAGAGAAAAATGCTGATAAGCTAGAAAAATTGATTATAGAATATGGACAGTTGCAAGATCAATTTAGTTTGAGTGGCGGTTATGAAATAGAATCTAGAATAGAGGGAATTGTACGCGGGTTAAATATTTATTCGTTGCTGCAACTACCTTTTGCAAGGCTGAGTGGAGGCGAAAAAACGAAAGTCGGTTTAGGCTTACTGTTATTGCAAAAACCAGACTTATTGCTTTTAGATGAGCCAACGAATCATTTAGATTTAATGGCAGTGGAATGGCTCGGCAATTTCTTAAAGGAATATGATGGGACGGTTCTGATTATTTCGCATGATCGATATTTCCTTGATGAGGTAGTTGGTAAGATTATTGATATGGATAATGGAGAAATTACGACTTATCATACAAACTTTTCTGGTTTTGTGAAGGAAAAAGAAGCAAGACTGTTACGAGAATTTCAGGCCTATGAGGAACAACAGAAAAAAATAAAGAAAATGAAAGAGTCAATTAAACGTTTAAGAGAATGGGCGAATCGGGCAACACCACCAAATGCAGACTTGCACAAACGAGCAAGAAATATGGAGCGAGCATTAGAAAGAATGGAAAAACTAAAAAGGCCGATAATAGAGCGGAAAAAGATGAATCTAAAGATAGATGGAGCAGATCGTAGTGGGAATGATGTACTCACTCTGCAAGAAGTTTCAAAAGCTTTTGACGAAAAACAACTATTCCGTGACATCGATATGCATGTCACTTATGGAGAGCGTGTTGCAGTAATTGGCGAAAATGGTACGGGAAAAACGACGCTAATCAAACTAGTATTGCAACAGCTCGAGCCTGACAAAGGAGAAGTAAAGCTAGGAAGTAATGTGAAAATTGGATATCTATCGCAACATACTTTCTTCAATACGAAAGATGCTACGGTTATCGAGACATTTAGAGATGAGGTAAAAGTGACAGAAGGTGATGCAAGGCATATTCTAGCGCGATTTATGTTTTATGGATATGATGTCTTCAAAAAGGTAGAGCAGCTAAGTGGTGGGGAAAGAATGCGATTAAGATTAGCACAAATGATGTACCAAGACATTAATTTACTCATTCTTGATGAGCCGACAAACCATTTAGATATTGAATCACGTGAAGTATTAGAAGAAGCCTTGGAAAGCTTTCAAGGTACAATTATAGCGGTATCTCATGATCGTTATTTTCTTAATAAGCTTTTTGACGAAGTATATTGGATTGACGAAAAACAACTGTATCATTTTGCTGGAAATTACACATGGGCTAAGCGGAAAATGGCTGAACGAAGGGAAAAAGAAGATGTCACTCCCGTTGTTAAAGAGAAAAAGAAATCAATCAATATAGAAAAGAAGATAAGGATATTAGAAGAAAGCATAATGGAGTTAGACCAACAATTACTTGCAAGTGATGATTGGAATTTGATCCAACAATTATCGGAGGAGAAAGAAGAAAAAGAGAAGCAGTGGAATCAACTATGTGAACAGTTAGATAAGTAATCCGAGAGGGGCTCTTGAAAATGGCCCCTCTCTTCTTCCTAAATTCTATGTTATGATAATAGAAGACAAATTGAAAACGTTTACTAAAAAGGATGATAAGCATGAAACTAAGAGAAGTAAGTGAATATAAGGCCTATTTGTTTGTACATTTTATTCATGAAGACAAGAATAGTCCAGATTTGGAACAGGTGTATTTTTCCGTAAGTAAAGATGGAATCAAGTGGGAAACATTGAATAATAAGCAACCTGTATTACGGTCGAATAGAGGAGAGCGTGGTGTGAGAGATCCATTTTTGATTCGTTCACCGAAAAAAAACAAATTTTTCTTAATAGGCACAGATTTATCGATGTATTATCGCAAGGATTGGGAGGAAGTACAAAAGTCAGGAAGTCAGCATATCACTGTTTGGGAATCAGAAGACCTTGTTCATTGGTCTGATCAACGATTAGTCAAGGTAGGGACAGAAACAGCGGGGTGTGTATGGGCACCTGAAGCTATTTATGATCAAGAAGCAGAGGATTTTTTAGTATTTTGGGCATCGCGTGAAAATTATGGAGCAGATAAACAAAAGATATATTATGCTAAAACAACTGATTTTCAGGGCTTTACCAAGCCAAAATTATATATAGAACGTGATAATGATGTGATTGATACAACGATTATAGAAGAAAATGGGTTTTATTATCGATTTTCTAAGGATGAAACGGTAAAAAGTATAACCGTAGAAGTCTCTGATCATTTATTAGGAGAATTCACGCCGTTAACGACTAATTTATCTTCTATCGTTGGAGTGGAAGGACCAGCTTGTTTTAAATTAATAGGAGAGGATAGATGGTGTTTATTGCTTGACCATTATGCAGTGGAGAAGCGATATATCCCTTATTTTACGGATGATTTGATTGGTGCTCAGTATACAAAGAGTGAACAAGACATGGATATTCCTGTTCACTCCAAGCATGGTGGTGTGCTTCCGATTACAGTAGATGAATACGATGCTTTAGTGCATGCGTATGGAAAAACTAGTGTGTAATAATGATGTATACGGTTGGGGTGCGCTATCCTCAACCGTACACCTATTAAAATAATGACAATTTTCCAATTCTGTCACATGCTTCGCGTAATCGTTCAGGTTCACCTAGTAAACCAATTCGAACATAGCCTTCTCCACTTGGACCAAAGCCATTACCAGGGGCAACGACAACATGTGCTTTTTCTAGTAAAAGATTAGCAAATGCTTCGGATGTATATCCTTTTGGTGTAGGCATCCAAATAAAAAATGAGCCACTCGCTGTTCCACCTTGCCAACCAATCTTCTCAGCTTGTTGTAAAAAAGTATCTCTTCTTTCTTTATATGTATGATTCAATGCGTGTATGGCACTCTTTCCTTTGTCTAGTGCGGTTTTTGCGGCAGATTGAATGGCGCCAAAAATGCTGACATAATAATGATCTTGAATTAATTCGATTGCTTTAATAACCGAAGGATTACCAACGGCAAAAGCTACACGCCAGCCAGCCATATTGAATGTCTTCGATAAAGTATACATCTCAATGCCGACATCTTTTGCCTCTTCTGATTGGAGGAAGCTTTGTGGTTTTTTATCTTCGAATCCGATTGCACCATAGGCAAAATCATGTACGACACAAATGTGATGTTTTTTCGCAAGATCGATTGTTTGATCAAAGAAATCTTTTGTTGCAGTAGCAGCAGTAGGATTATTTGGGTAATTTAAAAACATTAATTTTGCATCATCTAAGTCTGTTTCTGCTATTTGTTTGTAATCAGGCAAAAATTGATTTTCTTCTTTCAACGGCATATGGATAGGGAGCGCATCTGTTAAGGCTATGCCTGACATATAATCTGGGTAGCCGGGGTCAGGTACGAGTACTTTTTCTTTTGGGTTTAATAGACATTGACTAATCTCTACAAGTCCTGTTTTAGAGCCAAACATGATCGCGACTTCTGTCTCTGGGTCAATCTCAACTTGGTATTCTCGTTGATAAAAGTCAGCTATTGCTTCCTTTAAGAAAGGATAGCCTTGAAATGGAGAATACTTATGAAATTTTGGATGTTCACTAGCTTCTTGTAATGCTTCTACAATAAAGTCAGGTGTCGGTAAATCTGGGTTACCTTGTCCAAGATTGATGACATCATGTCCTTGTTTGACTAATGCTTGTGTAGTTTGAACTAGCTTAGCGAAAAATTGTTCAGGCAATCTTTTTAATGTACAGGATTGTTCAAATTCTAGCATATTATCACGCTCCATCTATCTATTCTCGAGGATGTAATGAATCGCATCTGTTGAGTTTGTTGCGTCCTCTACTTAGTAAATCCACTTTTTCTTCGTTGATTTCGGTACAAATGTCCGTAAAACAAGGAAGCTAAGTGTGGAACCAGGTTTCGGATTGAAGTCTCACTTTATCAATGCAGTTATAAGGCTTATTTTAGCAGTATGTGGTGGAGAAGACAAAGTAGATGTAGATATCGGTGTAACTGGTAGAAAAACCACGCCTATTGAAGACATGCTCATAGACGTGGTTTTCTGTTATTTTAATAATGGAAAAATGCTATTTTGTTGCCAACCATTCTTTTGCCGCTGCAACTTCAGTAAATGTTAGTTGGTGTCCATTTTGTTCCCAATGAACGGTAACATCGGCTCCTGCTGATTGAAGTAATGCCTGTAAATCTTCTGTTTCAGATGCCGGACAAATCGGATCGTTTGTACCTGCAGTAATAAAGACGTTTTTTCCTGTTAGATCAGGTAGTTCAATTCCTCTTCTCGGTACCATTGGATGGTGCAAGATACCGCCTTTTAAAGAGTCTTGATAGTGGAACATTAAGCTCGCTGCGATATTTGCTCCGTTAGAATATCCGATGGCAATAATATTGTTGCGGTCAAACTCATATTTTTCAGCAGCTTCATCTAAAAAGTCATGTAATTCTTTCGTTCTAAAGATTAAATCTTCCTCGTCAAACACACCTTCTGCAAGTCTCTTAAAGAAGCGTGGCATGCCGTTCTCGGACACATTTCCTCGTACACTTAATACATTTGCCTGATCATCGATTTGGCCAGCAATTGGCAATAAATCTAATTCAGTACCACCAGTACCATGTAGTAATAAAAATGTTGGTTTACTAGCATCTTTTCCTTTATTAAAAATGTGTTTCATGATTGCTCCTCCTCCTCTAATGTACGTACCTCAATAGTTGGTACAAGTTCTTCGAGTTCTTCTCGTTTCGCTTCTAGCCATTCAGGTAATTGTAATTGTTCACCAAGGTGTTCTAGTTCTTCGTCAACAGTGAACCCTGGCTCATCAGTCGCGATTTCGAAGAGAATCCCACCTTTTTCTTGGACATAAATTGCTTGAAAATAGTTGCGATCTTTAAATTCTGTTGGATGGAATCCTTTATCAGTCAGTAATTCTCGCCATCTTTGATGTTCTTGTTCATCCTTTGCTCGCCATGCAATGTGATGAACCGTACCAGCACCCATTAATCCTCTTACAGAAGCAGTCAATTTAATATCAATCATCTGATTAGTACTTTCATCTGTAGCAAAACGTAAAAACTCATCTTCCTGCCCAACAGTTTGTAATCCTAATATATCTTCTAATACATATGCTGTTTCATTTGGTTGTGCAGAGTATAAAATAGCACCAGCAAAGCCTTTGATGGCAACATCTTTAGTGATACCACCGAATTCCCAAGTGCTAAGCTTCCCGTTTTTGCGTTCCACGAGTTCGATTAGTAATCCATCCGGATCCTCGAATTGTACATATTGTTCACCAAAACGGGTAGCTGTTTGATACTCAATTTGAAAAGTTTTTAGTCGGTTTTGCCAGAAAGCTAACGCATCTTCTGGTATAGCATAGCTAGTTACACCAACTTGTCCCGTTCCGATTCTTCCTTTTAGTTGTTTGGGCCAAGGGAAGAAGGTAATGACTGTTCCAGGGTCACCTGTCTCATTGCCGAAGTATAAATGATACACTTCGGGACGATCGAAGTTAATCGTTTTTTTGACTAGACGTAATCCAAGAACACTTGCATAAAAATCAATCGTTCTTTGTGCATCATTGACCATTGCAGTGATGTGATGAATGCCGGTTGTGCTTAACATATGACGACCTCCTGACTAATAGTTAACGATCTTGTTGGATGGTAATAGGTATTAAATGTTCATTAAGTTTGCTACGTAATCCTTCATATTGCTCGGGTAGCATCAATTTCTCTCCCATTGTCTCATATGATTCATCGTAAGCAAATCCTGGTGGGTCTGTTGCGATTTCAAATAAGATTTCGCCGTGCTCTCTAAAGTAAATGGCATTAAAATAATTTCTGTCTTGTACAGGAGTTACACGGTAGCCATTATCTGCTACATATTGTTGCCAATCCAGTTGATCTTCATCATCCTCTGCGCGCCAAGCGATATGGTGAACAGTACCAACACCCATATCACCACGTCCAGTTGCTACGGTTTTTAAATCGATGATGTTTCCGATCGCTGCTGGTGCACGGAAACGTTGGAAATCACCTTCGGTACCAACAAGTTCTAATCCTAAAACATTTTCTAATAGTGCTGCTGTTTTTTCAGGCTGAGAAGAATAAAGTGTTGCTCCGCCAAATCCTTTAATTGCAACTTCTGGTGTAATATCTTCGAATGTCCAATTGTTTGGATCGCCTTCTGCACGTGCAACTAATTCGATATGAAGACCGTGTGGATCTCTTAATGCAAGGATGTCTTCGTTAAATCGTTTCATTTTTGTATAAGGGATATCCATTTGATCTAAGCGTTCCTCCCAAAATGCCATCGCACCTTCAGGGATTACGTAAGAAGTTACGCCGACTTGTCCATCACCAATTTTACCTTGACGAGCATTTGCCCAAGGGAAAAAGGTGATGATTGTGCCAGGTTTACCTCCATCATCCCCAAAGTATAAATGATAGGTTCCAGGATCATCAAAGTTTACTGTTTTCTTTACTAGACGTAAGCCTAATACCTCTGCATAAAAATCAACATTTTCCTGTGGATGTCCGACGATTGCGGTAATATGGTGAATACCAGCTGTTTGTTTTGTCATAGTGGTTCACTCCTCAATTAGTTATCTATTGTTTACTATTACCTATTTAATTTAAGTGAAATATAATTATTACGAATTCGAGATATCTGGCTAAAAAAATTACTTTTTCTCAGCGTGATAGCCTAATTTTTTTAGTTGTTCAATCATTACTTGTTTTTCTTCACGATCTAATCCCTCGAATATTTTTGTTAAAGATTCTTTGTGTTGAGGGAATAACTCATCCATTATTGCTTGTCCCTCGTCTGTTAATGCGACAAAAGTTATACGTCGATCGGTTGGACAAGGTTTTCTTTTAATTAATTGTTTTTTCTCTAGCTTATCGACAACATAAGTAATGCTACTGCTAGCGATTAATACTTTTTGTCCAATCTTTTGGATAGACTGTTCGCCTTTACTATAAATAAATTCAAGTACAGCAAATTCAGTAGGATTTAACCCAAGTTCTTTTATATCTTCTTCTGCACGTTTTCTAATAGAAGAAAGTGCGCGTGTTAAAACAACAAAAAGTTTTAATGATAAATCTTCGTTGTTCATTTAATCAGTCCTTTTATCTCGAATTCGAGATAATTATATAAAAATATATAAATTTTGTCAATAGTATAGATTGTTCGTTTATTTTTTGGTAGAATATTCTCAATTTACCATTGAGGAGGAATAATATATTTGTCCATCAGATAGATGAGGAATTATCTTTACGATTAATTGAATTGCGTGATGCAGACAGAGTGTTTGAATTAATCAATCATTCGAGAGAGTATTTGCGAGAATGGTTAAACTTCGTTGATGGAACAGTTAAAGTTGAAGACACAAAAGCGTTTATCGATTCATGTATCAGAGGCTATGCAGATAATAAGAGTTTAAATACGGTTGTTTTATACAAAGGTGCAATAGTTGGAGTAGCAGGGTTCAATAGTATCGATTGGACGAATAAAATTGCTTATATTGGTTATTGGCTTGGAGAAGATTATCAAGGTAATGGTGTTATGGCAAGAGTAGCAAAAGCGTTAACAGACTATGCATTGAAAGAACTACAATTAAATAAAGTGGAGATTAGAGCAGCAGTGGGAAATCAGAAAAGTAGAAATATTCCAGAGCGATTAGGATTTGTCGAGGAAGGACATATTAGAAGTGCTGAATACATATATGATCATTTTGTTGATCATGTGGTGTATGGTGTGCTAGCAAGTGAATGGTCTGAATAGATAAAAGAAAGCCACTTGGTAATCTCACCAAGCGGCTTTTAACTATGGTTAATTTTTTAAGTTTTCTACAATTAAGTTTTGTACACGGCTATTTGTTAATAGGCCGAGGTGGGATACACCGTAAACATGAATATTGTTTGCACCACTAATTCTAGATAGACTAGTAGATACAATGAGATCTGAACTACTATAAATAGAGGTGAAATCTACACCAGAAGGAACAGAAGTTGCACCTAAACGGTTAGCACCACCGAGTGTAATGACTTTATCTACTTTACTTACGCCACCAAGCTGAGTTAAATAACGTAATGTATTAGAACCACCCATGCTATGTGCAATGATATTTACTTGATCAGCACCAGTTCTTCTAAGCACATCATCG
The DNA here is from genome assembly GCF_033949965.1 of Gracilibacillus pellucidus. Classification (NCBI taxonomy): domain Bacteria; kingdom Bacillati; phylum Bacillota; class Bacilli; order Caryophanales; family Bacillaceae; genus Gracilibacillus; species Gracilibacillus pellucidus. Next base: position 130,958 of record NZ_JAWZSR010000007.1, read on the forward strand.
ATATAATCTCTTAATTGACGTGAGTTACGATAATTATTACCTGATCGATCGGTAAAGTTAATAGCAAATAGATCACTTCGGCTATAACCTACACTTCTTAGTTTTCTTTCAATACTATAAAAATTAGTAGATGAACCACCAATACCGTGAACTAAGACAACTGGTTTGTCAAAATCAATGTCAGATTCCTGTGCAGCAGATGTGATTGGAATACCAAAAAACAATAATGCAAGTATGATAATACCTAATAATGAGTGTTTAATAGATTTCATAATATCCTCCTTTATAACGGTGTAAATGTTCGTAAAACTCCTACTGAGTGCAGTTATCTATTCTGTACGTTTAAAACGCCCTATAATCTGTGTTGCAATACCACATAATAAAGCGATAGCACCTGCCATGCCATATTTCCATGTACTTGTAGCTGTATCAGGGAGTTTATTCTCGTCGTCATTATCCGAATCCTCATCAAGCCCTTGATCAGTCTCGTTATCAGAGTCATCGTTAGAATCAAGGTTGTCGTCATTATCTGAATCCCCATCAAGTCCTTGATCAGTCTCGTTGTCAGAGTCATCATTAGAATCTAGGTTGTTGTCATTATCTGAATCCCCATCAAGTCCTTGATCAGTCTCGTTGTCAGAGTCATCATTAGAATCAAGGTTGTCGTCATTATCCGAATCCTCATCAAGCCCTTGATCAGTCTCGTTATCAGAGTCATCGTTAGAATCAAGGTTGTCGTCATTATCTGAATCCCCATCAAGGCCTTGATCAGTCTCGTTGTCAGAGTCATCATTAGAATCTAGGTTGTTGTCATTATCTGAATCCTCATCAAGCTCTTGTTCAGTCTCATTATCAGAGTCCTCGTTAGAATCTAGATTGTCGTCATCATCTGAATCTTCATCAAGCTCTTGATCAGTCTCATTATCAGAGTCCTCGTTAGAATCAAGGTTGTCGTCATTGTCTGAATCCAGATCAAGCTCTTGGTCAGTTTCATTATCAGGATCTTCATTTGTATCTTGGTTCTCATTATCAACCGGATCCTCTGGTGTATTAACTGGTCCGCTTTCAACTGTTAAAGTTTCAACACGTGCATTTGATACTGCATCTAGATCAACGGAACCTTCTGTCAAGCCTATGTGAAATATGTAATCTCCTTGAGCGATCTCTTGATAATCTGTGGTCATAAGCATTCTAAACATGTATGTTTCATACACATCTGTATATGGTCTTTTTTCGGTATATGGAGTTAGATTATACCCTTTATGGAATTCTGTTATATTAAATTCCACACTGTTGGTTGCATGATTAATAGTAACATATGGAGCGGGATCATAATTGTTTGAAGTGAAGCTCTCTGGCTCACCATCATTACCAACGACTTTTCCTGAAAAGTCGAATTGGTTTTTGATTGTATCTACTATTTGGTCATTATTTAACAAATATGCGAGTTCATCTGGAAACTTAACCGTGTAGATATAATCCGTATCTAAATTAATTGCTACTGTAGGATTAGCAGTATTCCGCAATGTATAGTTTGAATATGATTGATCGGTTGAATCACCTGCATATGTGCTTGTTAACACATCATGATGATCAAGTAAATCAGTTACCTCAGCAGCATTAACAACTACAGAATTAGTTAACCCAAGAGGATCTGCTGAGCTTAAAGTAGCAGGAGCGACAGGAATGGCAACACCAATAGAAACTGCTAATGTTAATCCAGCGACACGTTTAGTGACATTGCTTCTATTTTTATTCATTTTTTTCTTGTAATCAAAACTTTTCTTCACTACTATACCACCTTTTATAGATTTGTTATTGTTTTCATAAAAAGTTCATAAATAAGTAGAGTACCCAACTTTATTTCGTTTTGCTGTATGTTATTATATGATTAAAGTCCGATTCTCCTATATTAGTAGTCTATAAGACATTATTCGTCATCCTATTTTCTACCTTTTGTGGTAATTAATAATCGGCCGGCCAAAAACAGTATATACATATAATGGTAGAGCATGCAACGGGTAAAAGGATTTTTGAATCTTTTTACCTGTTATATTGTTTCTTATCCATATATGGAAAGGTTTGTGATGGTTCGTATGTACTGCTTTTAGTTAGTGATAAAGTCTTATTCATACTATATAGTCTTTAAAAAAAGGTAAGAGAATTGTCGCAAACTCTGTTTGAAGATATAATAGAAAAAGGAAAGGTAAGGTGTTAGATAATGACGAAACAAAGTAACCAACCATTACCACCGAAAACCTGCAGTGTTGACCGTTTGGTAACTATTCAAGAGGACGTAGAGAAAGTCCTCAAAGGTGAGAAAACAGCAACTAGACGTAATGGTCGTTATGCAGATATCGGTGAAATAATGGAATTACAAGATAAAAAATTCAAAATAGATAATGTATACAGCCAAAAGCTTGGTGAATTAACAGATGAGGATGCGATTAGAGAAGGATATGAAAGCTTAGAAGCATATAAAGAAGCAATCTTATCCATTCATCCAGGTATGCCGTGGTTACCTAAAATGGAAGTATGGGTACATGAATTTAGTGCTGTAGAATAGATTTGTGGGAAAGACTCCGATTTATTTGGAGTCTTTTTTTTGTAGTATCAGCCTTTCGTTTGATGTTATAGAAAAGATTTTATGGTATAATTTAGGTAATATAAAATAAAAAGGATGGATATGATGAACAAGATAGCTCTTTTGTGTTCACTGATTTTATCAATTGTCGTATCAATCATTAATTTCACTAGTGGCCATTATATTTACGGCACTATTATGGCAGTCATTGCAGTTTTTGTGCTTAACGAGTTCATTAACCCATCAAAACATGAAGAGACTCCTTAAAGGATTCTCTTTTTTTGTTGTACAAAATTAATGAAATAAAAAGGAAGTGGGCAGACTATCCATTACTAACAGGAGAAGGAGCAAAGTAATGGATTATTATTTTTATGTCTTGTTTACTCTCATGTATGTAATATTACTTTTGACGGGTTTGATCAAACAAAGAGAACTGCGTCTCACTAGTTTTCTATATGTTGTGATTGTAGGATTAATCATTGATAATGCTGTCATTGCATTGGGAAACTATATTGGAGAAGGAAACTTGTTAGAACAACTACATATGGGCAGATATTGGATTCATGCGATTATTACGCCAACACTTATTCTCTTTTGTTTAGGTTTATTGCAAAGAGTAGGGAGCAAAAAGTGGAGTAGTAATATAGCTTGGTGTATCGCGATTTTATTAACATGTATCTTAATACTTATCGAAGTGATAGCTGTTGTTTTACATATAGAGTTAAAGCCACTAGCGGAATATGGTATTCTTCATTATGTTCCAGTTAGAGAACCGGGTGGGGCAGCTGTTATGATTATCGCGATTAGTAGTATTCTATTATTGACAGGTTTTCTGCTGTATCGTATAGCAAAATGGAAGTGGATGTTGCTCGGAACACTTATTATGGCAATTGGAAGTGTAATTCCATTTAATATAGAAAGTACAGCTTTTATTAATGGTATGGAGTTGTTATTAATGATAAGTTTGGTAGCAACAGATGTTAAAATACGGTGATTTTGTGATATACTTACTGCATTCTAATGTGTAGGTGAAAAAACATGAAAATAAGAAAATTAACAGAAGATGAACATGCACCAATGGATTTATTATTATTAGCAGATCCATCGACTTCTCTTGTTGAAGAATACCTATCAAAGGGAACGTGCTATATTGCGGAACTAGAAAATACAGTGGTAGGTGTCTATATTTTACTTCCGATAAGTGTACAGACGATAGAACTTGTCAATGTAGTGGTAGCAGAATCTCATCAAGGAAAAGGGAGCGGCAAACAATTAGTGTTACACGCTATCCAATCGGCTAAACAAAATGGGTATAAATCCATTGAAGTAGGTACAGGTAACTCAAGTATTGATCAGTTAGCACTTTATCAAAAGTGTGGTTTTGAAATAACAGAAATCGATAAAGACTTTTTTGTGAAACATTATGATGAAGTGATTATCGAAAATGGTATCCAATGCCGTGATATGATGCGCTTAACGCAAGACTTAATAGAAGAGAACATGAGCTATTTGAGAAAAGGTACTATTACACAACAAAAAGCATATGTAGCTATCAAAAAATTAGGAGTTATGGATGATTTCAAAGCGCATAATCCAACATTGTGTGGAACAATTCCGATAGATATTGCGACAGCTGATTCAGATTTGGATATTGTTATGGAAGTAAATAATCTCGAACGGTTTGAACAGCGCCTTCTATCGCTATATCGTCACTTAGATAGTTTCACATTGAAATCAACGAAAATAAGAGGAAATCATGTAGTAAAGGCAAACTTCTTTTATCAAGGGTTTGAGTTTGAACTATTTGCCCAATCACAACCTGTAACGAAACAATATGCTTACTTACATATGCTAATTGAGTATAATATTTTGCAAGAGATGCCCGAGCTGAAAAAGGATATTGTCTTACTGAAGCAACAAGGACTGAAAACAGAGCAGGCTTTTTGTAACGTTTTACATTTAGCAGGTGAAGATCCATATGAAGCACTTTTAGCTTATGGTAGAGAACGTGGATGGATTGATTAACGAAAGTGGCAGCAACCTTCATGAATATATAGCTCCAATTTAACTAATATTAATACTAAAGCTCCTATGTTATGCTAGAGATATTAGAGGAGATGTCTTTTTGTCTCACGAAAGGAGAACGTATGACAATTACAAGCAATGAAGGATGGAATTTTGACAATAGTTATCAACGCTTACCGGGCATTTTTTATTCGCGTGTGCAGCCTACAGCTGTAGCCGATCCAAAAGTCGTGTTGTTTAATCATGATTTAGCGAAAGAGTTAGGTATAGATGCATCTATATTAAAGGATAGTGCAGATCTTTTTTCCGGAAATCGCCTACCGTCGGGAGCACTTCCGATTGCACAAGCATATGCAGGGCATCAGTTCGGTAATTTTACGATGCTAGGTGATGGACGAGCGATTTTACTTGGTGAGCATATCGATCAAGCTGGAGAAAGACATGATATTCAGTTAAAAGGTTCAGGAAAAACGCCATATTCCCGTGGAGGAGATGGACGAGCAGCGTTAGGCCCAATGCTTCGTGAATATTTGATAAGTGAAGCAATGCATGGGCTTAAGATTCCAACGAATAGAAGCTTAGCTGTAGTATCAACTGGAGAATCTGTTGAACGCGAAGTAGAATTTCCAGGTGCGATTTTAACAAGAGTTGCTAGTAGTCATCTTCGTGTCGGTACATTCCAATATGCTCGGCAATGGGGAGAACAAGAAGATCTGAAAAAGTTAGCGGATTATGCAATTGATCGCCATTATCCCGAAGTAAAAGAAGAGGAACAAAAATATTTAGCATTCTTCAAAGCCGTCATCAAAAATCAAGCACAATTAATTGCTAAATGGCAGTTAGTTGGCTTTATCCATGGTGTGATGAACACGGATAATGTGACAATTAGTGGGGAAACCATTGATTATGGACCATGCGCATTTATGGACACTTATGACAAGAGTACGGTTTTTAGTTCTATTGATCGTCAAGGGCGTTATGCTTATGGTAATCAACCTGATATCGGTGGATGGGACTTAACTCGTTTTGCTGAAGCAATATTGCCATTAATCGATCATGATACACAAAAGGCACTAGCAGGAGCAAAACAAGCTCTACAAGAATACCTAGATATTTATGAAGAGGCATGGCTGTCCGGTATGCGTAAGAAATTAGGTATGTTTGGTGAAAATGAAGAAGATTTGGAATTGATTTATCGTTTGTTAGACTTAATGGAACAGCATAAAGCAGATTACACGAATACATTCCGCTCTCTAACATTAGGTCAATTCGATACCGATATTAGACTATTCCAATCAAATATGTTTAAGAAATGGCACGTGAAATGGCAAGCACGATTAGCTGACCAAGAAGAAACAATCGAACAAGCGCAACAATTAATGAAAGCCAATAATCCTTCCATTATACCAAGAAACTATTTAGTAGAAGACGCTTTAGAAAAAGCGGTAAGTCATCATGATTACAGCTTATTGGAAAAATTACTGGATGCATTAGCAAATCCATATGCTTATACAGAAAACCAAGAAGAATTTGCGGTGTTACCACCAACACCAGATAGACCATTCCAAACATTTTGTGGAACGTGAAAGACTGCTCTTTAGCAGTCTTTTTTGTTAAGGATAAACACTAGAGGGAAATGTAGATTTATGAACAAAAACGAAGCGAGTATCAAGAGGAAATTGTAGATAAATTCATTTATGAACAAAACGAAGCGAGTATCAAGAGGAAATTGTAGATAAACACATTTATGAACAAAAACGAAGCGGGTATCAAGAGGAAATTGTAGATAAATTCATTTATGAACAAAACGAAGCGAGTATCAAGAGGAAATTGTAGATAAACACATTTATGAACAAAAATGAAGCGCACATCAATAAAATATTGTAGGTAAACTCACTATCATTTATGGTAGCCCAAAATCTGTAGTCTGATTCAATAAATAAAGTGTTTTCTAAATGGGGCTGTCAGAATAAACAGAGGTATATGGCATTGACAATTTCATCGCAAAATCCTACTTTTTGGTCTGATACCCCAGACGTTGATGTATTCAGAGTGGATATCTAATCGTCATTATACAATAAAAGAGATTGGTGGCGTAGTTGGTATCAGTTATTTAATAAGTAATAAAAAATCCGAACCTGCGAAAGGCCCGGATTCTTGACTATTTCTTTTCTTGTCGTTTGATTTTCAAAAACTTATTCGTCTCAGCAACCACTATACCAGATAGTGCTAAAACACCGATTAAGTTTGGAAAGGCCATTAAGCCGTTCATTACATCAGAGAAATTAAACACTACATCGAGTGAAACAACGGCACCGACGAAGATGAATGCGATAAATATATAGCGATAAATTTTCACACCTGTTGCTCCAGCAAGGTAATGAATCGATTTTTCTCCGTAATACGACCAGCCGAGAATCGTAGAGAAGGTAAAGAATAAAATACCAAATGTCACAATATAGGAACCACCTGTACCTAAGAACTGACTAAATGCTGCACTTGTTAATGCAGAGCCGTCTAGACCTGCATCCCATTGGCCTGCCATAACGATAGCAATACCTGTGATGGAACAAACAATAATCGTATCAAAGAAAACTTGTGTCATTGAAACTAACGCTTGCCTTGCCGGATAGTCTGTTCGAGCTGCAGCTGCTGCAATCGGTGCAGAACCAAGACCTGCTTCATTGGAAAATACACCACGTGCAACACCATAACGAATAACAGTCCCAAGTAATCCGCCACCAACTGCACTTCCTGTAAATGCATCTTCAAAAATAAAACGAATAGCACTAGGAACTAAATCAATATTTAAGACAATTAAAAGAAGTCCACCTAAGATATAGAAAGCTCCCATGATAGGTACAAAGAAAGCTGTTACTTTTCCAATACTCTTTATACCACCAAGAATTACTAATGCGGCTAAAACAGTAAAGACTATCCCTGTTACAAAAGGGCTAATGGAAAAGGATTCTTGTAAAGAAGAAGCTGCGGTGTTGGATTGAACCATGTTTCCAATCCCGAAGGAGGCCATTGTCGCAAAAATAGCAAATAGCACACCTAAAAATTTTCCGATGGATTTATTTTTTAATCCACGTTCTAAATAATACATAGGTCCACCAGACATTTCGCCTTTATCATTTTCCACACGGAACCTAACAGCTAATAGTGCTTCTGAATATTTAGTTGCCATCCCAACTAATGCTGTAATCCACATCCAAAATACAGCACCAGGTCCACCAGCAACAACCGCTGTAGCCACACCAGCGATATTACCCGTACCAATTGTCGCGGCCATCGCGGTTGTCAAAGCTTGATAGTGACTAATATCCCCTTTAGAATCTTTATCCTGGTTTTTACTAAAAACTTGTTTTAGTGCGTAAGGGAGTAATCTAAATTGTAAAAATACTAGACGAAACGTTAAGTATAACCCTGTTCCAACTAGTAACACGAGTAGTGGCGGTCCCCAAATCCAGCCACCAACAGTATCAAAAAATGCTGCTCCTCGCTCATTAAACGTTGATAGCCAACCCATCTCGTTTCCCTCCTGTTCATCTTTTTGTATCTAGAATATTCTTATAAAAGAACAAGAATGTCAACAAGTGTGATAATCTATTTGACAGAAACAAGCTTAGGACGGTTGATTTAATAGTATTTAGAGCTTAGATAAATAATAAACAGAATTAATCCGCCAAACCCGAAAATATAGGTGAGAAAAATGGGATTAATTAATATCGGGTGGTTGGATACTGTTTCATTATCAGTGTCATAGTCGCTTTTTTGCTGATTCATTTTTTTCCCGACTTTTAACGTGTAAAAAAGTCCAATCAACGCTATAATAATACAAAGAATAATTAATGTTATCATCATCAGTAATCACCTATCTTTTTTTACTTAATTTGTTCCAGATGATGAGGATTATACATAGAAGTGGTAAGCAGGCTTGATACTTAGGAATTATTTTTATTTCCGCAAAAATATGTTATAGTAAAAATAAATTAGCAGTAGGTACTAATAGCTTATATTAAGGTATTATTAGGAGGGCATTATGGAAGATTTATTAAAACTTGAAGGTAAAAATGTCGTAATAATGGGTGTTGCAAATGAACGAAGCCTAGCATGGGGAGTGGCAAAATCGCTACATCAAGCAGGTGCAAATTTAATCTTTACATATCGTAAAGAACGTTCATTAACGAAATTAACAAAAATGCTAGAAAAAACAGAACTAGAAGCAAAACTAGTACTTTCTTGTGATGTGAACGACGACGATAGCATTAAAGAAGCATTTAGCAAAATCGGTACAGAAGTTGGTACGATTCATAGTGTCGTACATTCTATCGCATTCGCTCATGGTGAAGATTTGAATAATAGCTTTGTCGAAACATCTCGTGAAGGGTACGCATTTGCACAAGATACTAGTGCATATAGTTTAATCGCTGTTGCTCGCGAGGCGAAACCATTCATGACAGAAGGTGGATCATTCTTAGCAATGAGCTACTTAGGTGCGGAGCGTGTCGTGCCAGGCTATAATGTGATGGGTGTTGCAAAAGCTGCATTAGAGTCTACTGTTAAATATTTAGCAATGGACTTAGGACAAGATAATATTCGTGTGAATGCTATTTCTGCAGGTGCAATCAAAACATTAGCAGCAAAAGGTGTTCCATCATTCAATGAAATTTTACACAAAATCGAAGAAGAATCACCATTAAAACGTAATGTGACTCAAGCAGAAGTTGGTGACATGTCACTAGCAATGCTTAGTAACCTATCCAGAGGTGTAACAGGTGAAATTGTTTACGTTGACTCTGGTTATAACATTTTAGGATAATTGAAAAAGCCAAACAGACCGAGTGGTTTGTTTGGCTTTTGGTTTACATAATAGGAAAGTGGCTATAAAATTTAATTGAAATAAAGTATGGATGTATCCATCACTCCATCTCCGCTTTCTCTCTTTCTGCACGCTTCAATTTCTTATTCGAGCTAAACAATCGATAAACAGCTGGGATTAATAGCAATGTGATAAATGTTGCGAATAGTAATCCTGATATAATAACGGTAGCCATTGGTGCTTGGTAACTACTAGACATGCCAGTTGTAATGGCTAGTGGAAGCATACCTGCAGCTGTAGTGAAGCTAGTCATAAAGATAGGACGTATTCGATTTCGGCCTGCTTCGACTAGAGCATCTGTAACGATATAACCTTCACTTCTTAGTTGTTTCGTACGGTCAATGAACAAAATTGCATTGTTCAATACAATTCCGATTAGCATAATAATTCCCATAGCAGATAAGGCGCTTAATTCTCTTTGAGTGAAGAACAGACCTAAGATGACGCCGACGATTGTCATTGGAATAATAGACATAACAATAATCGGATGGAATAGATGGTTAAATTGAACTGCCATTACTAAATAAACAAGGAAAATCGCAATCCCGATAATACTTAGAATTTCCATCATTAATTCCTGTTGTTGCTCTAAATCACCAGCGATATCTATTTGATACCCGTCAGGTGTGTCGTAGTCGGCGATTAATTGTTGTACCTCTCTATTAACAGAGCCTAAGTCTGTTTCTTCCATCTCAGCTGATATCGTAATATATCTTGAACCATCAATGTGATTAATTTGGTTCGGGATCTCTGTTTCCTTCAGCTTAATGAATGTCGATAATTTTTTCGGACCTTCTAATGTTGGTACTTCCATGTCTAGTAAAGCTTTCTTCTTTGTAATTTTATCTTCCCATTCTACTTGAATAGGTATTTCTTTATTATCCAACATTATTTCATCAATAGGCATCGCTAAAAGTGTTTGCTCCATATAATTTTTCACAGAAGAGGAGCTTAGTCCACTATCTTGAATGGCTTCTTCATCTAGTTCAATTACTTCTTCTATGGAAGTACGCTCTCCTGAGTGATTAACACCGACAATACCTGATATCTCGGATAATTCATCTGCGAAGTTATCAGCAATCGATTCAAGCTCATTTAAGTCATCACCTTTCACGATTAGTTGAATAGGTAAGTTTGCATCTGCAGATACAGAGCTTTGTATGCTTGCTATTGGTAGTGTATCCTGTAATTCACGTAAAGATTTTGAAATGTCTTCGTTGACTTCTTTTTGTTCTCTCGTAATATCATCACCTGTTGTTAAGTTAATGATATTAATGAGTATGTTTTCATCTTCCATTACATAGTTAGCTTCTACGTCTTGAATGTTGCTAAGTGTATGATTTATTTCTTCAATAATTTCATTTTTTTCTGTAGGTGTTACACCAGGCTCTAATTCAGTTATTAGTTCGGTATAACGATTAAAAACGTCTGGCATAATTGTCATCGGAATCTTTGGCAGAAGGAAGAAGGAACCTGCTAAAATGACAATAAATAAACCGATGATTGCTGCACTATTTCGCTTTTTCTTCACAATCCATTTTACAAAATGAGTGTAGCCAGTTATAAGACGACCGTTGTTTACTTTGATACGGTCATTTTTCTTTTTCAAAAAGCGATCAGCAAATGTCGGAATAACCGTAAAAGAGACAAGAGCAGAGCTGACTAATGTGATTGCTACGACCATTGATAACATGATCATAAATCTTCCTATTTCACCACTGATTAGACCGATAGGTACAAAGACAACGATTGTTGTTAGCATCGAAGCAATAACAGCTGTTGCTACTTCTTTTATTCCTTGTAAAATAGCATCCAGCTTATCGTATCCTTGTTCTAGCTTACGGTAAATCGATTCTAAAATAACGATGGAGGAATCAACCATCATTCCAATTCCTAAACCTAATCCAATTAACGATAGCATATTAAAGCTGTAATCAAATAGCCACATCGCGATAAAAGTAAGTAATATGGATGTAGGTATGGCAAAGCCGATAATGAGTGTTGCCCTTATATTACGAAGGAAAAGAAATAAAATAAAGATGGATAAGATCGCACCAATAATAATATTTGCGGTAACTCCACTAAGTGCTTCTTCTACATAATCAGCTTGTGCTACTATTTCATGTAGTGCAAATTCATCGATTAGTCCTTCTTCTTTTATTTGATCAATTTCATCTCGAACAGCATGGGACATGTCAATTTCGGTGGAGCCAGAAGAACGGCTGATTTGCACTAATATAAAATCTTTTGATCCATTTTTCCATACAACGGAATTGTTTTCTTGTGGTTGAAGAGAAATATCTGCAATATCATCTAGGCTAATGATATCGTCTGAGGTTTGAATGGGTAAATTCTTTAAGGCATTAGTTGAGTCAACCGAAGAAATCCATCTTAATGAAGGACTGTCCTCTTCACTTTCTAATTGTCCAATGGTGGATTCGGTATTTGCTTCGTTAATAGTTGCAATAACATGCTGGAGATCGATTCCTTGATCGATCACTTCATCACGATTAAATGATACGACAATTTCTTCTTGATAAGCTCCTTCTAAAGCAACTTCTTGCACTTCTTTTAGATTTTCAAGCCGAGGTTTTAATACCTCTTCGGCAAAGTTTGTTATCTCTACCATATCGTCGCCAGATAAATCGAGGTAAAATTCATAGCCTCCAGATGTAGAGTATAATCCTGCGGCATAATTTTGAATAGTGCTCGTATCAGCAGCAAGTGCTTGGACGGCATTTTCTATTTCAGGAATCACTTCCTCGCCCTGATCTGTTGCAAGTGTAATCGTGGTAGTGCTTTGACCAATGGAAGAGTTAGAGGTAATAGTCTCAACCCCATCGATCCCTTCGAGTTGGCGCTCTAAAGGATTAGTAATCGTTTGTTCTACATCAATTGCCGTCATATCTCCGGCATTGATATCGACATATGCCGCATCCATGTTAATAGGGGGCATCAGTTCTTGGTCAAGTTTAAGTATCGCTTGAATGCCTAATACTAAAACTAACACAACAACTAAACTAACAAGAATTTTCCGTTTGACAATAAAAGCTAGCCACTTCAATAATATCTCCTCCTGATTTTTCATAAATATTTTGTAAGCCTTCTAAAGAAACTGAGATGTTTATGTTGTATGAAATTTCATGCTGTACATTTGAGAATATGTAAGATGAAGACTTAATATTTCTAGCAATTTTATTGTAACGGTTGAGTGGTACTTGAGGTATTGTCCTTCGGGCGTAACTTTTCTAAGACTAGAGGCGTAGTTGATGTTTTACTATGGTGTAATCATCCATAATTTTTTAACTGATTGCACTGTTGTTTTATCGAGTTTTGAACTGATAGATCTATTACTTTATGCTATACTAAAGGGTGTGTCTTATCAAAAAAACACAACTTTTAAATATAACATAAACTATGGTGGTATAAACGAATGAAACGTTTTTTTATAATATGGAAAGAAAGTATAAAATCTTGGTGTCTGTCTAGCTCCAAGCGCCCAGAAACTAGGCGACTTCACGAATCTCCCTACGATAAGTCATCATCGGATCGCGAGCTCACCGTGATTCCTTTATCTCAGTTGATTTGCTCCAGCCGCGACGTTTCTAAACGGGCATCTGGCGCTTTTCTTATACTTTTAATAATGTTATGTGGTTGTAATCAAACTACAGGGGAGAATGGAGCAATGTCTGCTCAAACATCTCCTCATTCACAAAAAATAAAGAAGGAATTAACTTTCCCGACAAAACCGTTAGATAGATTTTGGCATATTGATGGAGTGGAATTAGAAGCGAACTCTGTTATGTTGATGAATGCGGAAACAGGTCATGTCATTTATGAAAAGAATAGTGATAAAGCATTACCGACAGCGAGTATGTCGAAAATGATGACAGAATTACTTGTTTTAGAAGCAATTGCGAGTGGAACAATTGATTGGGATAGCGAGGTAGAAATTAGTGACTATGCTTATCATATTTCACATCAGCCCGGATTTGCTTCAGTTGACTTGTCGAAAGATACTAGCTATACGGTACGAGAGTTATTTGAGGCAATGGCAATACATTCAGCAAATGGGGCTGCTATCGCACTAGCAGAAACGGTTAGCAATAGCGAAAAGTTATTTGTAGCAAAAATGAACGAACGAGCAGCACAACTTGATTTACGTGATTCATCATTTGTTAATAGTACAGGACTGGATAATAAAGATTTAGATGAATACTATTCAGTAGGGAATGTTGAGGATGCAAATAAAATGTCTGCACATGATTTGGCATGGTTAGCAAAATACTTAGTTGACACGTTCCCGGGATTATTGCAAGTAATAGAGCAGCCTAGCTATCAAGCGAATGGTCATTCATATCCGAATACGAATTGGATGCTAGATGGAGAGTTTGCTTTTGATGGAGTTGATGGTTTAAAAACTGGTTATACGGATATAGCTGGTTACGGTTTTACAGGAACAGTGGAAAGAGATGGAGTCCGATTAATTTCTGTTGTAATGGGGACGTCCTCTATGACCGAACGTTTTACCGAAACAACAGAGTTATATGAAGAAGCATTTGATTGGGACGATAAAGATAACAAGGAGAAGCATAATGCAACATAGAGGATGGATCATTTACAATGGAAATCTTTACAGTAAAAAGTTTTCAGAGCAAGTAGAATGGCTGAAGACAACGGCACTAGCGTTCGATATCGAATTAACACCAATGAAAAATAACGAGCTGGTTGTTCTTATTGAAGGAGGAAAAGCTATAATTAAGCCTCCGATAGAATTGCCAGATTTCGTTTTCTTTTGGGATAAAGACTTGTTTTTGGCCCGACAGTTAGAGGAGTTGGGACTTAGATTGTTTAATCAAGCGAGCGCTATAGAAATCTGTGATGATAAAGCATTAACGTATCAACAACTTGCAGGACATGGTATCCGTATGCCGAAGACTATTATTGCACCGAAAATATTTATAGATTTAACAGATACTTCTCATTTATCACATGTAATAGAGAGCCTTGGATTTCCTATGGTAATCAAAGAAGCATTTGGCTCATTTGGTGAGCAAGTTTACTTAATTCATAATGAGCAAGAATTATATGATAAAGTGACAGAGCTTGGAAACAAACCATTCCTTTTTCAAGAATTTATTCAGACAAGTTATGGTAAAGATCTCCGCTTAAATGTTGTAGGAGATGAAGTAAAGGCAGCGATGTTACGTAAGTCTGATCATGATTTTCGAGCAAATGTTACAGCAGGTGGGAAGATGTATACTTATCAGCCAAGTGAACAAGAAAAAGACCTAGCAATAACATGTACAAAATTAGTCGGTGCAGATTTTGCAGGTGTGGACTTACTAATTGGTGAAAATGGTGAACCAATCCTCTGTGAAATTAATTCTAATGCCCATTTTAAAAATATTTACGATTGTACGGGGATTGATTTGACACAAGCGATGCTGAAGTATATAAAGGAGACTATTTCATGAAGGCATGGTTGATTTACCGCAAGGAAGATGCTAATAAAAATCATGGATTTATTGATTGGCTGATTACAGAAGCACAGCTCCTAGGGATTGAACTAGATCTTGTTATGCATCATGAATTAGTGTATGGAGTACGAAATGGTCAGCTTTTTGTAGAGTGGCAAGGCAAGACTAATCCTGCATTTGTAATCATGCGTGCAATTGATCCCCTTTTGTCAGAACAACTTGACTTGCTAGGTATACGTGTTTTTAATCAGTCGAGGGTAGCAACTGTTGCGAATGATAAGGCTAGAACCCATCAATTACTAGCGAAATATAGCATTCCGATGATAGATACACAGTTTGTCAGTAAGGAAGAGTTGTTAGCAAGTTCGTTTGCCTCTCCTGTTGTTGTAAAGGCAGTTAGTGGAAGAGGTGGTAACCAAGTTTATTTGATCGAATCAGTAGCAGATCTTCTGCCACTTGTGCATGAGCGATATATTGTACAGAAAAAAGCAACACCTGGAAAAGATTTACGTGTTTTCGTCATGGGAGATCAAATAATTGGTAGTGTACTACGTGAGTCTACTACCGATTTTCGAGCTAACTATACGCTTGGTGGGAAAGCTAGTTTGTATCAATTATCTGCTGAACAACATGAACTAGTTCAAAAAATCATTACTATTTTCCCTGTTGATTTTGCAGGTATTGATTTTGTCTTTGATGAAAAGGATAATCTTTTGTTCAACGAAATAGAGGACATTGTTGGTAGCAGAACACTGACAAGCTTGACAGATATAAATATTGCCAAGCTGTATATCGAATATATTTTGCACAATATGAAAAGTGTCCAGTAAATTTTCAGTCTCGTTTTCCCATTAATCCATAAAAGAATAATTTCGTAACATCTTCTGTTAATGGTAATATCTGTTCGACTGCTTCGTCTTTTTTCATATATTCAGTAAACATTTGAATATACATCATGATGGCTGTATTGGAGATGTTCGGATCAATATAGCCTGATTGTTTCCCCTCATCAATTAATTGCGTGAATAGTGGAATCGTTTTTTCTTGATACATTCTTGCGAGAAATGATCCCTCAGTAGTAAAACTATTCATTATATATTGATATAATTCTTCATTTATTTTTACTGCGTCTTGTGTTTTGTTGAAAACAAACGCTTCAATTTTTTGAGGAAAACGCAGATCACTATCCATAACATCTTGGAATTTCTGATATTCCCTCTCCACAAAATATACCATTGTTTCATAAATAAGATTATTTTTACTTTCAAAATAATTATATATCGTAACTTGTGAAACATTTGCTTCCCTTGCTATTGTGGCAATTGGTACATTTTTAATGCCCTTTTCGGTAAAAAGTTGCAGGGATGTTTCTAATATGTTCTTCATTTTCTGTTCGGTTCGTTTTTTAAATCCATCCATTACTGTCACCTCTTCTCTTCTATTTTAAACAAAATTATGAAATGTAACAATCTAATTATTTCAAAAAATGCTTGATAAACGATAGGAGTTTCTATATTATGAAATATATAAGGTTGAATATTTCAAAACTTAGGAGGTTTTGATATGAACATGATGGAGGTAAAAGGGGTAACGAAGAAATTTGGTACGTTTACTGCATTGAATGGTATTGATCTTGAAGTGAATAAAGGGGAAGTTTATGGCTTTATTGGGCCGAATGGTGCCGGGAAATCGACGACTATTCGTGTGTTATTAGGAATTATTCAAGCAACTTCAGGAAGTGCGAAAATCTTTGGCAAAGATGTCTGGAAAGATGCTGTGGACATTCATCGTAAGGTTGCATACGTACCAGGAGATGTACATCTATGGGAAAACTTATCAGGTGGGGAGATCATTGATACTTTTTTAACGTTCCGAGGTGGGATTAACAAAGAAAAGCGTGACCAATTGATTGAACGGTTTCAGCTTGATCCTCGTAAAAAGGCAGGCACTTACTCAAAAGGTAACAGACAGAAGGTTGCTTTAATTGCTGCTTTTGCTTCTAATGCTGATTTGTTTATTTTAGATGAACCAACGTCAGGATTAGATCCATTAATGGAGCAACATTTTCAGCAATGTGTAAAAGAAGTGAAAAGTGAAGGGAAAAGTGTTCTATTATCCAGTCACATTTTATCGGAAGTAGAAAAGCTTTGTGATCGTGTTGGCATCATTAGACAAGGTGAGATGATTGAAACAGGTACGCTAGAAGAATTACGTCACTTAACAAGAACGAATATGGTAATCGAAACAGTTGAATCAGCTATATCCCTTAAGGAGCATCGTGGAGTTCATCAATTCAATGAACAATCTGGTGTTTACACATTTCAAGTAGATCCAGAAGAACTTGGACATGTCATGCAATTAGTTGGCAATTTAGGGGTAAAGCGAATGGAAAGTACTCCACCGACATTAGAAGATTTATTTATGCGTCACTATCAGATGGAGAAGGAGTGATGATATGCTGTTTCATCAATTGCCATTACTGTTGAAGTTCCATTTTCGACAAAATTGGTTAGCTAGTATCATTTGGATGATTTCTATTGTTGGAATGACGGTATTAGTAGCAGGATCATTCAATGGGCTATTTGGTTCGGAAGCAGAGCGAAATACAATGGCACAAACATTAGAAAACCCTGTAATGGTTGCGATGGTAGGACCAGTTTATGGTATAGATAATTATACAACTGGTGCGATGATGGCTAATCAAATGCTCCTATTTACTGCAATTGTGCTTTGTTTAATGAGTATTTTTATGATGATTAAATTAACACGAAAACAAGAAGAAGAAGGGAAATATGAATTAATTCGTTCCTTACCAGTTGGCAGATTAGCAAGCTTAAGCAGTGCAGGTATATTGGTTGCTTTTGTTAACCTGTTAATCGGAGTTGTGACAACAGTTAGTTTAATTATCTTGAATGTAGAAGGTATGGATGTAACAGGCTCGCTAATGTATGGTGTGATTCTAACCATCTCAGGTTGGATGTTTGCGGCGATTACGGCAGTCATTACACAATTGACGGAAACATCACGTGCAGCATTGGGATTATCTATCACGGTATTACTCGTTGCTTATTTAATTCGAGCTATTGGTGATGTAAGTAGTGAAATAGTAAGTTTGTTCTCACCATTAGGTTTGATATTGCGAGCAGAAGTATATGTGGAAAATTATTGGTGGCCAGTGTTTGTAGCAATGATGATGACACTAATTCTATCTCTACTTGCTTTTTATCTGCACAATCGACGTGATTTAGGTTCTAGTTTACTGCCAGCCAGATTAGGCAGGAAAGAGGCCTCGAAGTTATTGTTATCACCTTTTGGGTTACTGCTACGTTTGCAACGTGTTGCCATTGTTGCCTGGTTAGTCGCTATGTTTGTACTTGGTGCTTCTTATGGTTCTGTTTTAGGTGATTTAGAATCATTTTTTGCTGATAATGATATGTTGCAGCAAATGTTAGGAGAGCATCCAGATTATACGTTAACAGAACAGTTTATGACTATGTTAATGGTGATAATCGCCATCTTCGCAACCATTCCGATGGTGTTACTGTTTTTGAAGATTCGCGCAGAAGAGAAGAAGGAGCGGAACGATCATTTATTAACGACAGGGATTTCACGTTATCAATTAATGAGTTACTATTTGACGATTTCCCTATTGGTTGGAGTCATTTCTTTAGTCATTGCTATATATGGATTGTGGGTAGCAGGTGCAGCGGTGATGGACGATCCAATCCCATTTACGAACTTCTTAAAGGCCGGTATGTCCTATTTACCAGCGATGCTGATTATTTTAGCGTTAGCGAATCTTTTGTTCGCTTTCTTACCTAAATGGACGTCGTTTATATGGGGGTATTTAGTTTTCTCCTTCTTTACGGTGTATTTAGGTGGGATGTTAGATATTCCTAATTGGTTAGCGAGCTTATCTAGTTTTCATTACATCCCACAAATTCCGGTAGAAGAATTTACGTGGATACCATTAATTGTGTTGCTCATAATCAGTATTGTCGTATTAGTCATTAGTCAAATTGGTTATCGTAATCGAGACGAAATAGGATAGGTGGGGCAGAATTAATGCTCCACCTTCAATGAATAATGAGTAGGATGTTGGTTTTCATAGCCTATTTCAGGGAAGATAAAAGTCCACGGCATGCTTGTTTTAGCTGACAATCGAAGTCGTTCTTCCTTGATATGGCGACTAGCAATGTGCCTGTCTCCTTGAAAAAGTTGGATGGTAATGTTTGTTAAGTTTGTTCCTTCCGGTTGGAAATTATGAATTAAACTGATAATGAGTAAGTCATTGCGATGATTAATTGCACTTCTAACCGGAACAAACGTAATCCCCTCTTCAGCATTTTTTTTAGTTTGTTCAAAAACCTTCTTTATGTTTAAACGATCTTCTTTACTAATCGTTCTGTCCCACGCATCTTCAAAAAATAACTTTTGCATGAATACACCTCCAATCATCATTATATCAGTAAATAATGGGAAGGCTATAATATGAAGAAAAAACAGTGTAAAAGAAAAAGGCCGAACAGATTCGTTCGACCTTTACGCTACATTCTTAGCTTATTCATTAACAGGAATAATAGCACCGTTATATTCTTCTTCCATAAACGTTTGGATTTCTTCTGAACGTAAAACTTCCACAAGTTTGTGTAATGCTTCATTATCTTCATCTTCTGAGCGTGCAACAATTAAGTTAGCATATGGTGAATCAGATTCTTCAAGAATTAATGCATCTTCTGTTGGAACAAGGCCAAACTCAATAGCATAGTTTGTGTTGATAGCAACAAGTGCATCTTCTTCTCTTTCGTAGTTTTGTGTTAGGAATGCTGGCTCAATTCTTGTTTCAAATTCTAAATCTAATGGATTATCAACAACATCATCTACCGTAGCATCATCAGGATTCACATTTTCATCTAGTGTGATTAAATCTGCTTCCTGAAGTAATGATAAGATACGACCATGTTCAGGAGTATTACGACTCATGATAAATACAGTACCTTCTTCAATATCATCTATACTTTCAATGCCTTTAGAATAAATACCGATTGGTTCAATATGAATTCCACCAAGGTTAGCGAAGTCATAACCTTTTTCATTTCTTTCATTTTCTAAGAAAGGTATATGTTGATAATAGTTAGCATCTATTAGACCACTATCCAAATCCTGGTTAGGTAGGACAAAATCTTGGTATGTTTCGATTTGTAGGTCAATACCTTCTTCTTTTAATAATGGAACAGCCTTTTCAAGGATTTCTGTGTGTGGTACAGCAGAAGCACCAACGACAATTTCTGTTAAATCACCTGAAGTTTCTCCTTCATTATTAGAACTTTCTTCCTCTTCAGAAGTCCCGCAGGCCGCTAGAACAAACAGTAATAATGTTGTAAACAATACAGCTAATAGTTTTTTCATCGTTTGTCATCCTTTCATGAATCACTTTTATCTTTTATCTATCGCTTTGGATAGCATGTCCCCAATAAATTGAAAAATAAATACAAGTATAACAATGAACACAGTACATACAAATACTACATCAAAATTCCAGCTTTGGAAACCTTTCATATAAGCTAAGTCACCTAAACCGCCAGCTCCGATTACACCTGCCATTGCTGTGTAACCAACTAATGAAATGGTTGTAACGGTAATACCAGAGATAATTGCAGGCATTGATTCTGGTAAGAGAACCTTGAAAATAATAGTAGATGCTTTGGCACCCATCGATTTAGCTGCTTCGATTACCCCTTTGTCGACCTCTTTTAGACCAATCTCGACAAGGCGAGCATAAAATGGAGCAGCACCGATAATCAATGCAGGTAATGCAGCTTTCCAGCCACGAATAGTTCCCATTAGGAAATCAGTGAACGGGAATAGCAATAAGATTAGTATGATAAATGGTATGGCACGAAACACATTGACAACAAGCCCTGTAATAAAATTAATGAATTTATTCTCCCATAAATTACCTTGGTCAGTAAGAAATAATAACAATCCGAGGAGAATACCTAACACAAAAGTGCCAATACCAGCAATAATTGTCATGTACAATGTTTCAAGTGTTGCAACCCACATATCTTCCATTACAACATTAGGAAATAATGTTTCAAACATTTCTTAACACCTCAACTTCCACACCGGTGTTTTTCATATAGTCAATTGTTTCTTGTAACACGCTATTCTCACCGATTAATTCGACAAATAATGTACCGTAAGCTCCTTCTTGTGTCGGTGTAACAGAACCTTGTAAGATGTTAATTTCTACATCGAATGTTTTTGCTACTTCACTAATAAGTGCTCGTTTTGCCCGGTCACCGATAAAGTGTAGTTTGACTACTTCACTATCTTCACGGTCATTGATAAATGCAGCTAAGTTATCTTTTTCATGTTCTAATGGATTAAGCTGCTGTACAAATCGTTTTGTTGTTTTAGATGTTGGTTTTACGAAAACGTCGAGTACCTCGCCAGTTTCTACAACTTTTCCATTTTCCATAACGGCAACACGATGACAGATTTTTTGAATAACATTCATTTCGTGCGTAATCAAAATGATTGTAAGTCCGAGTTTCTTGTTAATGGAAACGAGTAAATCTAAAATATCATCGGTCGTTTCTGGGTCAAGTGCGGAAGTTGCTTCGTCACACAATAAAACTTCTGGGTCATTAGCCAATGCTCTTGCAATACCAACCCGTTGCTTTTGACCACCACTTAATTGTGAAGGATAAGCGTTCTCCTTACCAGCAAGTCCGACAAGATTAATTAATTCCAATACCTTTTCTTTTCGCTTGGACTTCGGCACCCCAGCAATTTCTAATGGAAACGCGATATTGTCATAAACAGTACGAGACCATAATAAGTTGAAATGCTGAAAGATCATACCAATCTTTTGTCGTTTCTCTCTTAACTGATTGCTTGGCATTTTGGTAATATCTTTATCATGAATCAGGATTGAACCGTCTGTCGGTTCTTCTAAACGATTGATCAGTCGGACAAACGTACTTTTCCCAGCACCACTGTACCCAATCACGCCGAAGATTTCGCCTTTGGCTATATCAAGTGAAACATTATCAACGGCTTGAACTTCTTGATTTTTCGTCTTATAACGTTTCGATAAATGTTTAATACGAATCATGTTAACACTCCTCTCTGTGTAGGTATTATACCTATAAAAAATCCCTTCTGTTCAAGAGGACAGAAGGGATACTAAGTCAATTGTCCTCTCATCTTTCAAAGCGTATAAGCCTTGATGGAATTAGCACCTGTCAGTTTTGCTGACGGTTGCCGGGTTTCATAGGGCCAGTCCCTCCACCACTCTTGATAAGAGATTTCGTATACATTTTTATGCATTATATCATATCATTATACGAAATATTCGTCAATTCATAATCAAAAAGTTAAATTATTCAGAATAAAGAGAAAATACTTTATCACACTAGCGTGATAAAACGATGTAGTCTATAATAGAAAACAGACTTTCAAAAATAGAAATACATTTCATCCGTGGGGGAAATAGCTATGAAGAATATCATCATTGTAGGAAGTAGTGGGGGGAATCTATTTAATTTAGGTGGGAAAGATCCAGACAGGTTACTTGAAGAGATTAGGATACAAGCTGACAGCGCAGGATTAGAAATAACCGCTGTGCAATTTATCGGTGCTGATGAATCAATGGATAATGCAAAAGAAAATAAAACAAATGCTAGATTATGGGCGATAGATGAAGAGGGCAATTTTGTTAAAAGTAATAAGGAGCGCTTGATAGGGATTAATCAAGAAGCAAAATTACTAGATACGAAGATTGCTGAAAAAATAGACCAAGGTAATGTAGATGGTTTAATTGTATTGAGTGGTGATCCAGAGGAAACGAATAAACAAGTGATCGATGCTGCGGTAAGAGGGCAGATACCAATCGTTGGAACCGGTGGTACGTCGATGGCACATATCGCTAGTAAGGGAGCTAACGTTATTTCCACTTCAGGTACGACAGGTACAACTAACCGTACACGAGCGGTTTCCTTTGTTACTGCTTTAAGTAAAAAGTTAGCTATTTCATATAAACCAATTCTTGGTAAACATGATGAGCACATGACAACGGGAACAGGCTTGAAAAATATTAATATTAGAGGAATTATGATGTCTGCTTTACCTGGTTTTATTGCGATGGCGCTAGTATTAGCGTTAAGTAAAATACCGGGTTTCGATCCTTTGGGTGATGTGTTTGATTTATTAATTGGGGCGCTGCCGGTTATGATTGCAGTAATAGCAGCAAAACAAGTATCAGAATTAGATGAAGTATCAATCGTTGCGGGCGTAATAGCAGGAGTGCTCGCAATTGATGGTGGAATTATCGGTGGGATGATTGCTGGTATTTTAGCAGGATTACTTGTTCGTTTCTTATTTGGAAAATTCGTTGAGTGGCGTTTTCCGATGACTACGGTTAATATTGCTGCAGGTGGTGTTGCGGGTTTAATAGCAGGATTGTTAGTTTATTATTTCATTGCTCCGATAGCTTTATTTATCGGCGATGGGATTAAAGAATTGATTGAAACAGCTGTTGCCTTCAATCCTATTTTAGCAGGTGCAATTGCAGGTGTACTTATCTGGCCAGCAATAATTGGAGGAGTGTATCATGCAGCGATATTGCCAATCGTTTTACTAGAGATGGAACGAACAGGGAATAGCTTCTTAGGTGCAGTTGATATGGTTGGGCTAGTGATGGTTGCAGCTGGAATTAATTTAGCTAATATTATTCGTCCACGTGATAAAGGGGAAGCAGCAGTTGCAGCGCCAGGTTTTACTATTAATATGGGATTCGGTACATTTGTAGAATCTGCATATCCTTTTATGTTTTCTAACAAATGGATATTTGCAGGTGCGTTACTATCAGGTAGTGTCGGAGGTGCGTTAGTTGGCTTATTTGATATAAGAGGAACAGCATACGTACCAACTTTTACAGCACCATTATTAGCGAATAATGCTGTTGGATTTATTATCGCGATGATTGTTCCATTGCTAATAGCATTTACGATTACATTAATTGTGAATACATTTCATAAGAAAAAATAACAAAAGCCGAGCAATTCTTTTTTTGGAAATTGCTCGGCTTTCTGTTTGTATGAAAGAAAGTTCGTTTAATTAATCAATGATTGTAATGGTGCTGGAACTCTACCACCACGTTTGATGAGCTTCTCAGAAGAGAATGGATTCACACCGATAATTGGTGCACGTCCAAGTAAACCACCGAATTCGACTGTTTCGCCTTCTTCTTTTCCGACAACAGGAATTACACGTACTGCCGTTGTTTTCTTATTAATCATACCAATTGCAGCTTCATCGGCAATAATCGCTGATAATGTTTCAGGACTTGCGTTTCCTTCTAAGGCAATCATATCAAGTCCAACGGAGCAGACACATGTCATTGCCTCTAATTTAGAAAGGCTTAGTGCACCGTCCTCAATACCACGGATCATACCGTTATCTTCACTGACTGGAATAAATGCACCACTAAGACCACCTACATAAGAACTAGCCATTGCGCCACCTTTTTTCACTGCGTCATTCATTAATGCTAAAGCAGCGATTGTACCGTGTGTACCAACACGCTCTAGGCCGATTTCTTCTAAAATCTCAGCTACACTATCATTTTGTGCATTGGTTGGTGCTAAAGAAAGGTCCATAATACCAAATGGTACATTTAAACGTTCTGCTACAACACGACCAATAATTTCACCAGCTCTTGTTATTTTGAACGCTGTTTTCTTAATAACATCTGATACTTCACCAAGGTCTGCATCAGGGTATCGTTTCAATGCATTAAGCACAACTCCCGGTCCACTTACACCAACACTTAAGACAGCTTCCCCTTCACCAGCTCCATGAAAAGCACCTGCCATAAATGGATTATCCTCAACTGGATTACAGAAAACAACTAATTTTGCACAACCAATACTGTTATTGTCCTTTGTTAATTCTGCTGTTTGGTGAATAATCTGTCCCATTTGTGCCACTGCATCCATATTAATACCTGTTCTAGTTGTAGCAATAGAGATAGAGGAACAAACACGCTCGGTTTTACTTAAAGCTTCTGGCAAAGCATCAAGCAAGATTTGCTCTCCTTTAGAAATACCTTTATGTACGAGGGCTGAAAAACCACCAATAAAGTCTACTTCTAATGCTTGTGCTGCTTTGTCTAATGTTTCTGCTAATTCAATTGCTTGTTCTTTTGTTGCGTTACCTAATAGTTCTGCAGCAGGAGAGATGGCAATTCGCTTGTTAATAATCGGCACACCATATTCTTTCGCTACTTGATTAGCTGTCGACTGTAGATCTTTCGCGTAGCTAGTAATTTTTTCGTATACTTTTTGTTTTACTTTTTCGAAATCATGGTCGGCACAGTCACGTAAGCTGATTCCCATCGTTACTGTACGAATATCAAGGTGTTCCATTTCCACCATACGTATCGTTTCTTGAATTTCCGTAAACGCTATTGGCATCTGTTTTCCTCCTTATACGCGATGCATTGCTTGAAAGACATCTTCTAATTGAATGTTGATTTTTAGTCCTAGTTCTTGCTCAAGCGGTTGGAATTTTTTTTGTAATGTTTCAAGACTACTCGGATCTTTGATTTCAATCAACATAATCATGGTGAAGAATCCTTCAAGAATGGTTTGGCTAATATCTAAAATATTGACATCATTATCTGAAATGATTGTTGTTACTTTCGCGATAATTCCTACTTGGTCTTTACCAACTACACTGACTACTGCTCTTTTTTCCATATATGTCACCTCATTTTTTGTTGTAATGGTATGCTTTCGTTTTTTATCATAGTGCAAACGTCTGCAAATCTCCTACATCTTTCTGATAGGTCTCACTTTATTATACCCTAAGCTTCCTTTTTTGCTAAATAACAAATCATCGCATACAATAAAGAAGAATGCCTGATGGAAGGAGTTTTTTCATGAAAAAGGATATAAAATTAATTGCTTTAGACATGGATGGTACTTTGTTAGGTAATGACCATCAAGTATCTGAAACAAATAAAAAAGCAATCCAAAAAGCACGTGAAAAAGGTGTAGAAGTAATTATTTCTACAGGAAGACATTATCAGACAAGCTCTGATATTGCAAAAGAATTAGATATTCATTATTTAATTACGGTTAATGGAAGTGAAGTATGGACGATGACAGGTGAACTAATTGCTCGACAAACACTTGATGCACGTGTCATTGAAAAACTCGTTGAATTAAAAGAGAAACATCAAACATGGGCATGGCTATCCTCAACAGATCAAATCTGGCGTGGGGAAGTACCAGAAGATATTTTAGCACATCAATGGTTAAAATTCGGCTTTGATACAAGAGAGCAGCAAACAAAAGATAAGATTTGGCAAACGATAGAAAGCTGGGAAGGTATTGAACTAAGTAACTCCAGTCCAACTAATATTGAAGTCAATGCAGTTGGTGTGAATAAAGCAGCTGCTATTGAGGTAGTTTGTGAGCGTCTTGATATAAATATGTCGCAAGTAATGGCTATGGGAGACAGTTTAAATGATATCAAAATGATTGAACAAGCTGGGCTTGGTGTTGCGATGGGGAATGCACAAGAAAAAGTAAAAAGTGTTGCAGACTGGGAAACGACATCCAATCATCAAGATGGTGTAGCAAGAGCAATTGAGGAATGGGTTTTATAGGTGAAAAAGCCGTTGGATATTGCTTTCAGTGCTTGTTTTTAAGTAAATAAGATATAATATAAAGTGAAATAGTCAGATCACTACTGTTATCTTTCATTTCGTGCTAAAATAGATATGGATATTACATAGTGACTTTAAAAAGGAGCGAATAAAGAGGATGTCAAAACAACAATTTGGTGTGATAGGTCTTGCTGTTATGGGTAAAAACCTTGCTCTTAACGTAGAAAGCAGAGGCTACTCTGTAGCAGTATTTAATAGAACTTATCAAAAAACAGAAGACTTTTTGAATAATGAGGCAAAAGGTAAAAACTTTGTCGGTGCAGAAACGATCGAGGAATTCGTTGATTCTTTAGAAAAACCTCGTAAGATCATGCTTATGGTACAAGCTGGTCCAGCAACGGATGCGACAATTGCTTCTTTAAAACCACTTCTTGATGAAGGTGACATTTTAATTGACGGTGGTAATACGTTCTTCAAAGATACAATGCGTCGTAACGCAGAGTTAGATGAATCTGGTATTCACTTCATCGGAACTGGTGTATCTGGTGGGGAAGAAGGAGCTCTTAAAGGACCTTCTATTATGCCAGGTGGACAAAAAGAAGCATATGATAAAGTTGCACCTATTTTTGAAGCAATCTCTGCTAAAGTGAATGAAGATCCATGTGTAACGTACATCGGACCAAATGGTGCTGGTCACTATGTAAAAATGGTACACAACGGTATTGAATATGGTGATATGCAGTTAATCTGTGAAGCATATTTCATCATGAAAAATGTACTTGGTCTTGGAGCAGATGAGCTTCATGAAGTATTCGCTGAGTGGAACAAAGGGGAACTAGATAGTTACCTAATCGAAATTACAGCAGATATCTTCAAGAAGAAAGACAAAGAAACTGGTAAACCAATGGTAGATGTTATCCTTGATACTGCAGGTCAAAAAGGTACAGGAAAATGGACAAGCCAAAGCTCATTAGACTTAGGTGTGCCATTACCAGTAATCACTGAATCTGTATTTGCTCGTTTCATTTCAGCTATGAAAGAAGAACGTGTACATGCAAGCAAAGTATTACAAGGTCCATCAGCACAGGAAAAACCATATGAAGGCGATAAAGATGAGCTTGTTGAAGCTATCCGTAAAGCACTTTATATGAGTAAAATTGTTTCTTATGCACAAGGTTTCGCTCAAATGCGCGAAGCTTCTGAAGAAAACGGTTGGGACTTACAATACGGAAATATTTCTATGATTTTCCGTGGTGGATGTATCATCCGTGCACAATTCTTACAAAAAATTAAAGAAGCATATGACCGTGATCCAGCGCTTGCGAATTTATTGCTTGATCCATACTTCAAAGAAATCGTGGAAAGCTACCAAACAGCGCTACGTAAAGTTCTTTCAATCGCTATGGAACGTGGTATTCCAGTACCAGGCTTTGCTAGTGCATTAGCTTACTATGATAGCTACCGTACAGAAACATTGCCAGCAAATCTTCTTCAAGCACAACGTGACTACTTCGGTGCTCACACTTACCAACGTGTTGATCAAGAAGGCGTGTTCCACACTGAATGGTTAGAAGACTAATATAAGAAAAACCTCTTACCTAGAATGATGGTAAGAGGTTTTTTATTGATTATAAAAGAATATAGATATGTGAATGTAAATCGTTCATTCATAAGCGCAATGAGTGCCCGAAAACAGGTGAAAGAGAAAAATAGGGTAACTCATAAGCCTGATGAGAGCCTGGAAATTAGCAAAAGCAAAAATCCGGTAACTCATAACGCTGATGAATGACCAAAATCCTCAACCAAGCAATAACGGCTATTGCTCTAACAATTGTTTTACTTGCTTTTTGTTCTTTTTAGAAACCAATATAAACAATATGTCACCTTTTTGTATAGTGGTATCTCCTGTTGGTGTAACAAGTTCATCATTTCGAATAAGGGCACTTATTAAAGTGTCTTTTGGAAAATCAATATCTACTAACTGTTTCTCAACGAGTGCTGCTTGATCTTGTACTTCAAACTCAATCATTTCAGCGTTCGCTTTACCGATTGAGATTAGTTCTAAACTATGCATTGGCTCGGTGCGAGTACGACCTGATAAACCTAATTTTTCTGCCAAAATGGAAATAGTCGATCCTTGAATTAGCGCAGAGATAAGAACAACGAAAAATACAACATTAAAGAATAATCGTCCATGCTCGAGTTCTGCTACCATTGGGAATGTTGCTAGAACGATTGGTACGGCACCCTTTAAGCCGGCCCAAGATAAAAATGCTTTTTCTTTAACGGTATAACCTAACTTGAATGTACTAATAAATACAGCGATTGGTCGAGCAAGTAGAATGAGAATAAGTGAAATAACTAACCCTTTCCAAATAATATCAAGTGTAAATAAATCACTTGGGAAAACAAGTAGTCCTAATATCGTAAACATAAGAATTTGAGCGATCCATGCGATTCCTTCATTGAATCGGAAGATCGAATGTCTATACGAAATTTCTGCATTACCGATATAAACAGCTAATACATAGACAGCTAACAAACCACTTCCTTGTACAATGTCAGTTAAACTAAATGTTAAAAAGGCAAACGCTAAACCAAAGACAGGATACAGTCCACTTGAATCTAAATTAATTTTGTTGATCGAGTAAACTGCTACGAAACCTAAGAGCAGTCCAATAATAATACCAGCAACCATTTGCCAAACGAAAGAACCAATTAGCATAAAGTAGGAAGACTGTTCATTGGTAATGAGTTCAATAAAGGAAATAGTCAAAATCATGGCCATTGGGTCGTTGGAACCTGATTCTGCTTCAAGTGTTGAACCAATTCTTTGTTTAATATTTTGCCCTTTTAATACAGCGAAAACCGCAGCGGCATCAGTAGAACCGACGATAGCACCGAATAAAAAACCTTCTAACCATGTTACGTTTAAAATGAACTTAGCTGCAACAGCTACTACGACAGTAGTTATGACAACGCCAAGTGTAGCTAGTGAAATGGAAGGTCCGATAACAGGACGAATATTCTTCCATTTCGTTTGGAGCCCACCTTCAAACAAAATAATAACAAGTGCTACCATCCCGATTAATTGTGTCAGACTATAGTTATTAAAATAAATTAAATTAAATCCATCGCTACCAACAATCATTCCAAGTGCAATATATAAAATAAGCACTGGTACACCTATTCTGCTAGAAAATTTGGTTGTAATTACCCCAATAATAAATAATAAGCCTATTGTTAAAATAAAATAATCTGTTGCAATTGTTTCTCCTGTCATAGGCATTTTCCTTTCTTTATAAGTTTACATCTACTTTAATAGAAGTCTCTAGGTTTCGTTCGATTCCAATGTATTGAAGTGTTTCCGTTGTGGTGGAATGGCCGTAAATATCCTTTATGATCGAGATCGCAATTCCTTTTTTATACGCGTGATATCCAAATGTTTTACGTAACGTATGAATACCCGTTTTTTCATGGATTCCAATTTCTCGCGCAGCTTTATTGATAATACGATAAGCTTGCTGCCGTGTAATAGGGGAGGAGGCATTTTTTGTTTTGAATAAGTAATCATTAGCAGATAAATTTGTTTGTTCGAGATAGAGTTTGAGTGCTTGACATATTTTTGTGTTTAGATAAATAGGTTTGTTAAAGGTGTAATGTGTTGACTGGATAAATTCATGCGGTTGTTCACCATTCCATACTTGTTTGACTTGTAGGGTTAACAAGTCATTAATACGCATACCCGTATTAATTTCAAATACGAATAAAAGGTAATCACGGAGTGAACGTTTTTTTAAATGTACTTTTAATTTCCTAATGGTATCAATATCTTTAATCGGGAAAACAAATTCCATAAACATCGCTCCAAGTAGGTTACTTAATATCTATTATATCAAAGGTTTTGTAACATATAAACTAATTGATTCGGTTTGCATAAAAAAAGCAATCAGCCGTTTGTAGCTGATTGCTTTTTTGGATGTTATTCTTCTGGTGATACATCCCACCATTCGAAGCCATCTTTATTTAATAGAAGATCAGCTTCTTCTGGTCCGTTTGTTCCAGATTTATAGTTAGGGAAGTTTGCTTTTTTATTTGCCCAAACATTTGCGATAACATCAACAAATTTCCAAGATAATGCTACTTCATCCCAGTGTGTGAAGTTAGTTGAATCACCGTGCATACAATCATTCAATAATGTTTCATATGCTTCTGGTGTATTCATCTTGTCTTTAGCGTTGTTATCATAGCTTAAAGTAATTGGCGTAGATGATGCATTATAGTCACCTTTTTTAGCGTTAAGATGTAATGTAATACCTTCATCAGGCTGTACATGAATAACTAAAAGGTTTGGTTTTGTATCATGTTCTTTATCATAGTATAAATTCATTGGTAAGTCTTTGAACTCTACGACGATTTTTGTTGCTTTTTTCTCCATTCGTTTACCAGTACGGATATAGAATGGAACGCCAGCCCAACGGAAATTATCAATCATTAATTTCGCAGCGACAAACGTATCTGTATTGGACTCTGGATCAACCCCATGTCCCTCACGATATGTAGGCAATTGCTCACCATTAACAGTACCTTCACCATATTGTCCGCGTACGACATGCTCATCTACTTCTTTCTCATCAAATACGCGTAATGCGCGAAGCACTTTCACTTTTTCACTGCGGATTTCTGCAGGTGTTAATTTAATTGGCATGTCCATTGCGATAAGTGCAAGCATTTGAAGCATATGGTTTTGGACCATATCTTTTAATGCACCTGCACTATCATAATAGCGTCCACGTTCTTCTACACCAAGTGTTTCACTTGAAGTGATTTGGATATTAGAAATATGCTGATTGTTCCATAACGGTTCAAACAATGCATTGGCAAAACGGATAACTTCGATATTTTGTACCATCTCTTTTCCAAGATAATGGTCAATACGATAAATTTGGTCTTCTGTGAATGCTGCACGAATTTGCTCATTGAGTTCTTGCGCTGACTCAAAATCATGACCGAAAGGTTTTTCGATTACTAAGCGAGTCCAGCCTTCTGTTTGAGTAAGGCCTTCAGATTTCAGATTTGCTGCAAGTGTTCCAAAGAAGTTAGGCGCCATAGAGAAATAGAATAGGCGATTTCCTTCTGTTTGATAGTTGGTATCTAGTTCCTTAATCAATCCATCTAGCGCTTGATAATGTTCAAGATCTTGAATATCGAACGGATTGTAATGGAAGTGACTTGCAAATTCATCTTTATCAATATGTGGATCGTCGAAATTGTCGATAGATTCTTTGACTTTGTCACGGAATATATCATTTGTCCATGGACGTCTTGCTACACCTACTACGGCAAAGTTATCAGATAGCTTTCCGTTTCGGTATAGTCGATAAATAGAAGGATATAGTTTTCTATTTGCTAAATCCCCTGTTGCACCAAAAATAACGATTACTGCTTTCGGATTATTCGTTGTCATTGACTATAACTACCTTTCTGATTATATATTTACGAGTTAACGCATATGTTGTTACAATATGCTTCTAACCATCAAATTTAATAATATAACAGCATACTTTTATATTTTACCACGTTAAATACTTCTGTTAAATTAATTAACATGGTAACATACAAATAATTATTAACTTTTTTGTTATAAATATATACTATCATGTATTAATTAAATGACATAATAAAATACACTGAATATTCTATTAATTTAGGAGGATATGGATGAAAGCATATAAAGGATTTTTAATAGACCTTGATGGGACGGTATACAAAGGAACGGAAAAAATAGTAGAGGCAATTGAGTTTGTTAAAGAATTAGAGAAGAGAGGACTGCCATATCTTTTCTTAACAAATAATTCTACGAAGCACCCTAGCGATGTTTCCAAGAAATTAGTGGATATGGGTGTGCCTAGTACAACAGAACATGTTTTTACAACGAGTATGGCAACAGCAACATATATTAAAGAGCAAAAAGCAGGTGCCAAAGTTTATCCTGTTGGTGAAGAAGGATTACATATGGCATTAGAAGAATGTGGTCTGGAAATTGTGGAAGAAGACGCCGATTTTGTTGTGATGGGATTAGACCGCACGATCAACTATGAAAAGTTAGCAAAAGGTGCACTGAATATTCGATCTGGTGCGAATTTTGTTGCGACAAATGGTGACATAGCTTTACCAACAGAACGTGGTTTCTTACCGGGTGCCGGTTCATTAATTTCTGTCTTGTCTGTCACAACAGGTGTTCAACCGAAATTTATCGGCAAGCCCGAGTCTATCATTGTCGATCAAGCAATAGAAGTTCTAGGTACATCAAAAGAAGAAACATTAATGGTTGGCGATAATTATGCGACAGACATTCTTGCAGGTATTAATGCAGGAATTGACTCCTTACTAGTTCACACGGGAGTAACAACAAAAGAAGATTTACAGTCCATTGAAACAAAACCAACGTATACGATTGATAGTTTAGCGGAGTGGACGTTTGGTGAATAAGTGTAAAGAGCTGTCATATGAGCGGCTCTTTTTTTGTGTTGCAATTTTTGTATTTTGGTATTGTGAAAGTTACACATTTTACTACAAAAATGTATTAATTTTGCAATAAAGTATGGTTGATAGATGGGATAAGAGATGATACATTGAAAGTATGACATGCGTAAAAGAGGTGGGAGTATAAGGTGAAAACATATACTAGTCGTCTGCTATAGCTCTGGAAATTGCTGTGTTTCTTTTTCAGTTTTTTTACATCTAATTGTAATAAGAAAATTGAATATGTGAGGAGTGTTTACCTTTGAAATTTATTAAATGTATTATCTTTTTTGCTTTAGTAATCGTACTTTCTATTATTTCGGTAAATGCAGATGTACATGCTGAGACTGTTAATGCGACAGAATTTGGTGTTACAGCAGATGAGCATGTATCTCAAACTAATCGCCTTCATAACGCCATGCGTTATTTTTATGACCGAGGTGTAGAAGGAACTGTTTATTTACCAGCGGGTACTTATTATGTAGCAGAAGAATTACGTTTCCATGCAGGAGTGCACTTAGTTGGTGACGGTATTGGACAAACAGTTATTAAAAAAATGGGTAGTGGCTCTAGTTATGTAGTTGGTAATCCAATTTTACACGGTAATTCAGATGATTTAAATGTAAGCGTTTCAAATATAACATTTGATGCAGATAGAACCAATCGATCTTCTGAAGGGTTAAGTCAAGTTGGTGGTTTTAATATTAATGCGAAAATTAGTAATTTAACATTAGATTCTATTGAAATAAAAGATGCAACGAATGGGGCAATTTTAAGAAGAATGCGGGATTCTGTCATTACAAATAGTGTGTTTGATCAGACAAGTGGACATTCTATTGCGACTGGTGCAGAGAATTACCCTGTCGGTGAATTTACGAATGTAGAAATAACAGATAATCTCATTACTAACTCAGTTGGTGGAAGTGGGATTAATTTATCACGTGCAACGTACACAACGGTGCGAAATAACCAAGTGATAAATACCGAGCAACAGAATGACAGTTATGGCGGAATTCGAATACCAAACGGTGGAGCAAATAATATTGTAGAAGATAATGTTATTCAGAGCTATCCAAGAGGAATTTTTGTTTTAACAGGTGCTACTAATAATACGATTACTGGTAATACGATTATTGATTCAAGAATTCATGGTATTTTAGTTCAGGCAGACGGCAACACCTTTACTAACAATA
Organism: Gracilibacillus pellucidus; assembly: GCF_033949965.1. NCBI lineage: Bacteria > Bacillati > Bacillota > Bacilli > Caryophanales > Bacillaceae > Gracilibacillus > Gracilibacillus pellucidus. Next base: position 165,333 of record NZ_JAWZSR010000007.1, read on the forward strand.
CGATTGTGCAGAATTCACTAAATCCAGAATCTATCATCCGCCTTGCTCCAGGAAGTAATAATACAGTAGCAGATAATATTATCTCTACTTATGACGGATATAATAATCCTGGTATTCGATTAACGGGTAATTCGAGTCATAATAACATTATTAATAATAGTATTGATACGAATGGAACTTTAGTAAGTAATGAAGCAGGTAGTAGCAATACGATCTCTGGAAATACAAGGTTTCATTCACCATCATTGCAAGCTAATACGGCATATCAACTTGTAAACAGACATAGTGGAAAGCTTTTAGAAGTTGCTGAGGGCGATACAAGTGATGGAGCAAATGTGCAACAATGGACTAGTAATGGTTGTTCCTGCCAAAATTGGTCTATTACCCGGAATGGGGTAGGCTACTACAATATCGTTAATCAAAATAGCAGTAAATCATTAGATGTTTATGAATTTTCTGCCGCAAATGGTGCAAATATTGTACAATGGTCGAATTTAAACGGAACAAATCAACAATGGTCAGCAGTTCCAAATAAGGATGGATATGTAAGGTTTATTAATCGTCATAGTGGAAAAGCATTAGAAGTAGAAGGACGATCTAATGACAATGGCGGTAATGTAGTGCAATGGCAAGATAATAAAGGCGCTAATCAACAGTGGAGTATCGTATCTGCAAATTGATAGAGTGGAAAAAGCTAGTCATTAGAAAATAACTAATGACTAGCTTTTTTAATAAGATAGAAACATGTTTAGTTTGATTTAATAACGTGTCATAATGGAATAAAAAGGGTATCCTGTACATAAGTACTTCTTAAAAGGAGGAGCATATGTCGAAGCAAACAAAAGCTTGTATCTGGTTTATATTGGTTTTGTTTCTATTTTTAGCTGGGTGTCAAGAGGATTTAACAGAAACGTTGTCAAAATCGGAGTATGGTGACATAGTGGAACAAGAGGAGTACAAAATGACCCTCGAAAAAGACAAATATCCGGAGAATGTAGATTTGATCACGATGGAGATTTTTAATAACAGTGATACAGATATTACTTTTGGATTGGAACACTCTGTAGAGATATATGTAGATGGTAACTGGTATCAGATTCCGTTTAAAAAAGATGCGCAATTTCAGGCGATTGGTGTTATTGTGAAGCCAGGTGAATCTTATAGTCAAAATGTTGCTGTGGATCAACTAGATTTTTCATTTATACCAGGAAGATATCGAGTAATAAAACCAATTCTTCCAGAAGTAGTGGTATCGGCAGAATTTGAAATTGAATAACTAGTATCTGTTCGTGAGATAATTCTATCTCGCGAACAGAGTAGCTATTATTTCTCCATCTTCTCTATTTCAAAAACATCCTCCAGCTTTTCACTGAAAAATTGATGTGCATCTCGAACGCCTTGGTTATAGAAGGCTGGAGCAAGTTCTTTTTTGATAAAATCAAGCATAAATTCTGCTTCAATATTACCAAGCTCTTCTTGGCGTTCTTGTACAAAGAAATCTTGTAAGGCGGCAATCATATCTTCTTGTTTTGCTTTTGATAAAGATTCCATAAAGGAAAAACTCCTTTCATTTTTCCTTTAGTATAGCACATATTATTTGATTGCCTTTTGTAGCTTCTGGATCATTTGTAATGAACGGCCTGTACCAATTGCGACAGACTCTAATGGATTTTCTGCTAAATGAACAGGTACATCGTTGATTTCATTTGATAGCCATTCGCGCATACCTTTTAATAGTGCACCGCCACCAGTAATGGTAATCCCTTGATCGACTATATCGCCACTTAATTCAGGTGGACAGCTCTCTAATGTTTCCGTCACTGCTTGTAAAATGGATTCAAGTACTTCGTGGAAAGCGCGATGAACTTCTGTTGATTGTAATGTAATTACTTTAGGTAAACCTGTAACAAGATCTCGACCTCTAACTTCCATTGTTTCCTCGGGATGTTCTGGAGTTGCATAACCAATTTCCATTTTTACTTTTTCTGCTGTACTTTCACCAATTAACACATTATGTTTTCTTTTTACATATTGAATGATTTCCTCATCCATATGGTCACCACCAACGCGCACAGATCGACTTGAAACAACACCACCGAAGGAAATAATGCCGACTTCGCTCGTTCCACCACCGATATCGACTATCATACTTGCTTGTGGTTCTGCAACAGGTAAGTCTGCCCCAATTGCAGCAGCGACAGGTTCTTCAATTAAGTGGACATCTTTAGCACCGAAGCTTTTTACGGCGTTATCGATCGCTCGTCGTTCAACTGCTGTACTGCCTGCGGGTGTACATACGACAACACTTGGTTTACGAGTAGATACACCGGTTTTTTTGCTCACTTTCTTTAAGAAGGCTTTAAGCATTTGTGCAGTCATATCAAAATCTGCAATCACTCCGTCTTTTAATGGGCGAATGGGTACAATATTTCTAGGTGTTTTTCCGATCATACTTTTTGCTTCGTTACCTACTGCAACTACTTGGTTTGTTCTAGTGTCTACAGCGACAACAGACGGTTCATTTAAGATAATTCCCTTATTTTTTGTATATATAAGAATATTAGCTGTACCTAAGTCTATTCCAATTTCTGTTGTTGAAAACATGATGTTACCTCCAATAAAATATAATCCTTATTATCGAGGAGTAAATAGTGTTAACTCCCTCTGGCTAAAATCTTACTATATATAATTGTTCTTTATTGGTTCTGTAATTATGACCGTTTATGTGGTGGAAATTTTTTACATGAAAAGATACTCATATTATTTGGTTCGTTTTTCAACAACCTCTATAATAAAAATAAGGATGAGGAGGATGATGATGATAGCTTATCAAATAGTATCTTTGAATGTGGGGAAACCACAAGTTTACAGCATAGAGGGGAAGGAATTGGAGACAGGGTTTATAAAGAAGCCAGTCGATCATGCGAATTATTTAACTTTTACAGGTTTTGAACATGATGGACAGGCAGATCGAAAAAACCATGGTGGACCTGAAAAAGCATTACTTATGTACGCTAAGGAACATTATTCATTTTGGCAGAAAAAGTATGACCAGACATTTGATTATCCAGCCTTTGGCGAAAATATTACCATTGCAGGTTTAACAGAGGAAGCTCTCTATATTGGCGATGTTTTTACACTGGGAGAAGCGGAAATCCAAGTTTCCCAACCAAGGCGTCCTTGTTATAAAATTGCTAGAGTGCATGGTATTCCTGACATGCCGGCAATTGTGACCGAAACTGGTTTTAGTGGTTATTATTTTCGCGTATTAAAAGAAGGATGGGTGAAACCATCGGATACATTAGTAAAGACAAAGGAAGCACCTGATAAGGTAACGCCAAAGGATATTTTCTACTGTTTATACCATGATCGAATAAATAAAGATAAGATGGAAGAGTACAGCCAAATCAATGCATTAGCGCCAAATGTGAAAGAAAGCTTGATCAAACGAATCAAAAAGATAGGGTGAAAGACGATGGACGTTTTTTCTCAACTTGCTGAAGAACGGATTAAACAGGCAATTAAAGATGGAGATTTCGATCATCTTCAAGGAAAAGGAAAGCCACAAAAGAAAGATCCGCTGCAGCATATACCAGATGACTTGCGCATGAGTTATCGCATAATGAGAAACAGTGGGTATCTACCAGAGGAAGTACAACTAAATAAAGAGCTAGCATCATTACGTGATTTGTTAAAATGTTGCACAGATGAAGGAGAAAAGCAACATATAACCAAACAAATTTCCATGAAAGAGCTGCAATTTCAACTAATATTAGAAAAGCGAAAAACGAAGCAAACAGGTACCTATCAAAAGTATCAGAGTAAAATGAATCGATTGTTTTGAAAAGGATGGAACTATTACTTTTTTCCTAACTCTATTTGACGTATACTGAAAGAAAATAAGAAAAAAAGGTGACAAGAATGCAGCAAACATCCAATTTTTATCCAAGTAATGATGATTTACTCACCATCCTAGCGCATAACAAAAATCTACTGTTTGTGGTTAAAAAAAATCAAGATCAATTTCATTGTACTTTTCTCTCAGGGAAGTTACAAGACAAGTTACAGTTACCCCAAAATATCGGAGCAGACTTTATAGTATCGAACGAAAGTCAATTACGAGAAGCTTTCACTGGAAAAGAGGTGGGTTTTGAGCATCATTATAAAAAATATGATTTATGTACAACGTTATTACCAGTTGTGAAGGAAAATGAAGTGGTAGAGGTAATTGGAACAACAACTGATATTACATCATTTAAACAAACAGAAAATGAAATGAACTATATGGCAACACATGATATGCTAACAAACCTCCCGAACCGCCAAAAATTTTTCGATGATTTAACAGAAATACTTGAAGGAAATAGTGAGAAAGCTTTACCGAGAGCTATCGTAATATTTGGATTAGACCGTTTGAAGAATGTAAATGATACACTTGGTCAATTTTCTGGAGATAGAGTCATTGCGATCATTGCTGAGCGACTACAAGCAAATGTACCTAATGGTTGTCCAGTATACCGTTTAGGTGGGGACGAATTTGTGATGTTAATGAATCATGAACCAGTAGATGTAAACAACTTTGCTAGAAAAATGCTTCAGTTAATTAGACAGCCAATGAAAATAGTTGGTAAAGATTTTTACATGACTGGAACGATTGGTATCAATTATTTTAGTGAAAAGGCGAAAAATGTTGAAGAATATGTAAATCGAGCAAGTGTTGCTATCCATTACGGGAAGACACAGGGTGGGAACTGTATTATTGAATATACACGCCAAATGAGTGAGCAGTATAACGAATTAATCTTATTAGAATCAGATATTCGTAAAGCGTTTAAATTAAAAGAGTTCACATTGTCCTACCAGCCGAAAGTAGATGTTAACACAGATGAAATAATTGGAGTAGAGGCACTGATTAGATGGGAACATGGTAAAAAGGGTAAGATCTCACCATCTATTTTCATTCCAATCGCTGAACAAATTGGAATGATTGCCCAAATTGGCGAATGGGTATTAAAAGAAGCTTGTATGCAATTTGTTAAATGGCAAAAGAGTGGGGCGAGTCCGGTAATAGTTGCGGTCAATATATCGGCAGTAGAGCTGCAACAGCCAAACTTCTTAATAAGGGTAAAGCAAATTATACAAGAAACAGGAATGGATCCTAACTATTTAGAAATAGAAATTACTGAAAATAGTGTGATGCAAAATACCGAAGAGTGTATTGAAAGAATGAACGAGTTGAGAAGGATGGGTATCTCACTTTCTATTGATGATTTTGGGACTGGCTATTCATCGATGGGATATTTACAAAAATTCCCGATTAACTATTTAAAGATTGATCAATCGTTCTTACGCGAACTGCGTGATCAATCAGGTAGTGCAGAAATCATTAAAGCAATGATACAATTAGGACATACATTTGGTTTGAAAGTAGTTGCAGAAGGTGTTGAGGAAGAAGATATTCTATCCTTTATAAGAAACGAACAATGTGATTACTATCAGGGATACTTTTATAGCAAGCCATTAACTCCTGATTTGATTGAAGAGAAATTGTTAATGTAACACAGAAAAGATGATTAAGATAATAAAAGAGGTGGTATTATATGATTAATGTATTATTTATTTGTTTAGGGAATATTTGCCGTTCGCCAATGGCTGAAGCAGTATTTCGTCATCTGGTAAAAGAAAAAGGCTTAGAGAATCAATTTGTGATAGACTCAGCAGGGATGGGAGACTGGCACATTGGTAACCCGCCACATCAAGGCACGAGGGCTAAGCTAGATGAAATGAATATTTCTTATGAAGGACAACAAGCAAGAAAAATGAAAGAAGAAGACCTTGATACATTCCAATATATTGTCGCAATGGATCAGCAAAACATGGATGACCTTGGACAATTTTCTTATCAGTCTAAGGATGTTACTGTTAAGAAATTGATGGATTTCGTTGAACAACCGAAAGAACAAAACGTTCCTGATCCATACTTCACGAAAAATTTTGAGTACACATATGAGTTAGTAACAGAAGGTTGCGAGCAGTTATTAGCTCACATTATCCAAGAGAATCAGCTAAACGTTAAATAGACTAAGGAAGGATGAAGTGATTATGGGTAGACAAAAACTTGTAAAAGGAATCATTGCTGGAGCAATCGTAGGGGGACTTATTACATTAACGGATCGCCAAACTAGGGTCTATGTGAAGACTAGGCTAAAAAGTTGTAGTAGTAAAGCAAGTTATTATGTGAAAAATCCAGCGGATGCTGTCCATCAATTAAATGATAATTACACTAAATACTCAGAGCTAGTATCATCAGGCTTAACATCTGTGTTAGATACACTTCATCAACTACCAGATTTATCGGAAAAACGGGATGAAGATGGCAAGTATACTAAATAATCGATTCGTAACGTTTATTAAACAAATAGTAAATAGGATGTCAAATGATGATGTAGCTGGGTTATCAGCTCAATTATCTTACTTTTTCTTACTATCATTATTTCCTTTTTTAATGTTCCTTGTTACATTGATAGGTTATTTACCATTCGAGAGTATTGATATAATGAATTTTATCTCTACATATGCACCACCAGAAATTATGACTTTATTACATGATAACCTATCGCAAATTATGGGGAGCAGAAGTGGTGGATTATTGTCAGTTGGGATTATTGGTACATTATGGTCAGCGTCTAATGGAATTAATGCGTTAGTTCGCTCTTTTAATAAGGCGTATAATATAGAGGAAAAGCGTTCCTTTATTATGATGAGAGGAATCTCCATCATTTTGACGCTTGCGATGTTATTAATCATTATTATCGCATTTTTACTACCGATTTTTGGGCGAATGATAGGTATTTATTTATTCTCCTTATTCGGTTTATCAGAAGATTTCCTGCATATTTGGAATGCGCTTAGATGGATTATTTCCTCTGTTATTTTCTTTGTTGTTTTACTGTTATTATACCGATTAGCTCCAAGTAAACGAGTTTATTTTAGACATATTTACATCGGGGCAATATTTGCAACAATTTGTTGGCAACTAACATCACTGGCATTTTCGTATTATGTAACGTCTTTAGGAAATTACTCGGCAACGTATGGAAGCTTAGGTGGAGTCATTATTCTGATGATTTGGTTTTATCTTTCAGGTATTATTATTATTACTGGCGGGGAAATTAATGCTCAGATAGAAGAAAATATGGTGAAAGTGGAGAGGCTGTTTCTATAAAGTAGAACAGTCTCTTTTTGTATAAGTTATTACTATAACAGTTTAAATAAATGTTTGAAACAGATTGCAAAAGTATTGAAATAGTAAGAATAAACTGTTATCTTTTAATGTGTGATTATAATATAACAAAGGGGAGTTATTAAGTGAAGAAATGGTTAGTAATGCTTAGCTTTATAGCTATAGTTTGTTTACTTGCAGCATGTGGTCAAGATGATGAGCAGCAAAATGCATCAGAGGAACTGAATGCAGAAAAATGGGAAGAGATTCAGGATAAAGGTGTGATTGTTGCAGGTACTTCTGGTACATTAGTTGGAGCGTCAACATATGACGATGACAATAATCTCACTGGCTATGATGTAGAGATTATGAGAGAAGTTGCGGATCGACTTGGTTTGAATGTAGAATTTGAAATTATGGGTATCGATAGTATGCAGTCTGCAATTAAAAGCGATAGAATCGATGTAGCTGTTAATGATATTGAAGCGACTGATTTAAGAAAAGAAGATTTTGCATTTTCGGACCCTTATAAATATTCTTATTCAACAATGGTAGTACGAAAAGAGGATAACTCAGGGATTGAAAGTTTAGAGGATCTAGAAGATAAGCGTGCTGGTGGTGGTGCAACTACTATTTATAGCCAAATAGCAGAGCATTATGGCGCTGAAGTAGTTACGTATGGAAATGCACCAAATGAAGCCTATTTAAGTGATGTGAATAATGGAAACACGGATGTAGTAGTAAATGATTATTATTTATCAAAATTTGGTGTAGCTTCATTCCCTGAATTTGATATTCATTTACACCCAACATTAAAATTTCACCCAACTGAGCAGGCGATTATGATGGATCATGACGCAGAGACGTTACAACAAAAAATTAATGAAGTGCTAGCAGAAATGCGTGAAGATGGTACTTTATCTGAATTAGCAATCGAATTTTACGAAGAAGATGCATCACAGAAAACAGAAGAAGAGGTTGAGGAGATCGAGGGTCTTGATCTATAAGGTGTGATATCACATGGATAATTTTTTTGATGTTAAATTAGCAATAGAGAATTTACCACTAATTTTAAGTGGGTTACCAATGACACTAATTGTCTCGTTTGCCAGTATGGCACTCGGACTTGTGCTAGGTCTGTTCGTTTCTTTAGCGAGAAGCTCAGACCTAGCTGTATTACGATATCCTGCTAGAGTGTATATCTCGTTTATGCGAGGTACGCCAATTTTAGTTTTCTTGTTTATTTTATATTACGGCCTGCCAATGGTCGATATAAAGATGCCGGCAATTATAGCAGCTATTATCGGATTTGGTTTGAATAGTGCAGCTTATATAGCGGAAGTCATTCGCTCATCACTTAACAGTGTTCCAAAAGGACAATGGGAGTCAGCGAAGGCATTAGGACTTAACTATTGGCAATCGTTAATGAAAATTATTTTGCCACAAGGAACAAGAATTGCTTTACCTCCACTTACAAATATCTTTTTAGATTTAGTTAAAGCAACGTCATTAGCTGCAGTTATTACTGTGCCAGAGCTATTCCAAAAGGCACAAATTGCGGGTGGTAGAACGTTTGATTCCTTAACAATGTATATAGTAGTTGCGCTTATTTATTGGCCAATTTGTATTATCATTTCTGTTTTCCAAGAGAGACTTGAAAATAGATTTAGCAGATATATGAAGAAATAAACCGTAGAGAATATTCTCTACGGTTTATTTCTGTTTAGACACAAAGGTTGGAAGCGATTTCTGTGTTGGGTTATAATTAAATGAACGTAATGTATAGTCTGTTTCAGTATAACAGAAAATAATCGACGAGGAGGTTGACTGATGGAATTTTATTTATCAGAAGGTGGAATCAGAGCTGTTTTACCATATGGTGAATTAGATATTTCCGGCAATGAGGAGTTTGGCTATCGTCCATTTCAATTAATGATGGCTTCTGTTGCGGGATGTAGTGGTTCTGTATTTCGTAAAGTATTAGATAAAAAAAGAATAGAAATCGACGATATGAAAATTTCAGCTGAAGTCGAAAGAGATGCTGAACAAGCAAATAAAATCACAGCAATTCATCTTCATGTTGTTGTAAAAGGTGTGAACCTTGATCCAGATCAACTGGAAAAAAGTTTAGAAATTGCTCGAAAAAACTGTTCGATGGTTCGGACGATAGAAGACAGTGTGAAAATCACGGAGAGACTTGAAATAATTAGTTTGAGTAGTTGACGATCCATGCATAAAAAGCGCTCCTTTTAGTTAAAATAACCAAAAAAGGAGCGAGAGTAGATCATGGAGAAACTTGGACTTGCCGCTATTTTATGTTTAATGATGTTAACGATTCCTTTGATTGTACAGTCAAAAGAGGAGCAACCAGAGTTAATATCTATTGAGAAGGAAAACACGTACAATCAGATGACAGAAGAGGATACAACGGTTGATCCAAGTCCTTTAGTTGATGAATTATTAGAAAATATAAATATGGAAATAGATAATCCATTGTTAATTCAATCATTGAATGAATCGACGATTAACCCTTCTCCAATTGCATTTGGTTATCGAGCAAATGTGTATTTAGGTCACTGGCCACTGTCTTATCAATCAGAATCATCTGATATTCATTGGGATTTTCAGAACGTAAATAAGAATGAAGTGAATAATATAGCAGGAGAAAAAAACGAAGAGCTGTATTATTACCAAATTGAAGAAAAGCATGTAGAAGGTGCATTAACAGCACAAGTGACTAAAACAGATCAAATTAAACAAATGATTTTACAAAAAGCTAGAGCACAACATGACGTCCCCCTCACTTTTAAAACAGTGATAGGGAAAGAAACGAAATTAAGTAAAACCTATACAGTTCCACCATCAAAAAGTGGTGTGTTAAAAGCAAATATTCCAATGGTTAAAGATACAGGGCAAGTTACCTTTGGTGAAGTCTATTTGGAATTAAAGGGTACAAAAAAAGGTTTAGTAATAAAAAATGTAACAAAGCAAGAAGTAGGAGCCTATATCCCAATTGCTAATCATTTAACATTTGAATTCGAATCCAACTAAGCAAAGCGCATGCATTTCTCAGGAAAAAGAAATGCATGCTTTTTTCTTTAGACGAAAGAAAAGAGTAAGAAATCGATATATGAACAAAAATAAGAGGCGAGAAGAAGAAAAGTGTAAATAAAATGATATATGAACAAAAATAAGGGACGAGAGTAGAAAAAATGTAAATAAAACATTATATGAACAAAAACGAGAGTCCATAAGAGGAAAAGTGTAAATAAATCACATTAAGACATATAAGAATAGTTTTTATTGTCTGTGCGACTGACTGATTTCTAGTCCACCTTTCTTTTTCGCTAGACATGTATGCTTTTTTCAATTAGGATGAAAGAGAATATGGAAAGGGGTGAGATTGTGAGCAACGAAGAGAAGATTAAAGCATTACAACAACAACTAGAACAATTTATTGAACGCTTGGATCACCTCGATCCGGAGAAGACATCTATTGATGATGTAGATCAATTAATTCAAATGATAGAAAAAATAGAGAAAGACCTTGGTTAATAACGAAGAGAAGAGGGAAGAAATATGGAATGGGTTGTTATTATATCTGTTCTAGTTATGCTTGCCTTAAGCCTGCTTAGAATCCACGTTATTTTTGCGATTATCATTGCAGCAGTAGTTGCCGGGCTTATGGCAGGGATGAATGTTCAAGATACAATCAGTATATTGATAGAAGGAATGGGTGGACAAGGAAGTACAGCTTTAAGTTATATCTTACTAGGTGTTTTTGCTGCCATGATTAGTTATACGGGGATTACTTCTATATTAGTGAAATCTTTAATTAGAATCTTGACAGGCAAACGAGCACTGCTTGTTCTCGTCATTGCACTTATTGCATCTTTTTCACAAAATATTGTACCAGTACATATCGCATTTATTCCGATCTTAATCCCACCACTATTAATATTATTTGATCAAATGAAATTGGATCGGCGTGCTGTAGCGACAGCTTTAACATTTGGTTTGAAAGCTCCGTATTTAATGATACCAGTCGGTTATGGTCTGCTTTTTCACCAAACCATTCAAAGTGGAATGACAAATAATGGAGTAGATATTTCCATCAAAGAGAGTGCACTTTCCATGTTACTACCTGGAATTGGTATGGTTATTGGTTTATTAATTGCAGTATTTATTTCGTATCGAAAACCACGTGAAGCAAAGCAGTGGCTACCAGTTGATCATTTGAATAATGATGTGAAAAAAGAAGTTACTTTTAATAGAGCGCATGGATTAACGATTGTTGCGATATTAGGAGCATTAGTTGTACAGCTTCTGACAGAAAGTCTTGTAATTGGTGCGTTATCAGGTATTATTTTAATGGTTTTATTCTTTGCCGTACCATTGAAACAAGGAGATGCGTTTGTCCAACAAGGAGTTAGCATGATGGGGACAATTGCATTTGTTATGCTTGTTTCCTCAGGTTTTGGTGAGATTTTAAAACAAACAGGTGCAGTCGATGCATTAGTGTCATCATCATCTTCTATTTTGGGAGATAACCAAGTGCTAATTGCATTTGTTTTACTACTTGTTGGTATGTTGATTACTTTAGGAATCGGTTCTTCCTTTGGTACGATTCCGATTATTGCGGCTTTATATGTACCTATTTGCTTAGCGGCTGGCTTTTCGCCAATGGCAATCGCTGTTTTAATTGGTACTGCCGGTGCATTAGGGGATGCAGGAAGCCCTGCAAGTGATAGTACACTTGGGCCTACATCAGGATTAAGTGCAGACGGTAAACACCATCATATTTGGGATACTTGTGTGCCAACCTTTTTACACTTTAATATTCCACTGTTTGTATTTGGTTGGATTGCCAGCATTATTTTATAAAATCTTAGGATATAATCGCCTATTTAATGAAAACTAAAAATAAAAAAGGTGATTAGATGAAAAAGGTTTTTGCACTATTCATGTTGAGCTTTCTCCTATTTCAGCTTGACGTAGGAGCTGGTAGTTATGGTTGGGGATATAAGAAGGGTTCCAGTGGAGAGCCGCCAGATGTAGGAGTCTATCAGGAAATTTTAGCTAAGCATCACGGTTTTTATATGGATCCATCAGGTGAAAAAAATGTTTATTTAACATTTGATAATGGATATGAAGCTGGTTACACAGAGCAAATATTAGATGTTTTGCAAGAGAAAGAAGCACCTGCAACTTTTTTCTTAACGGGGCATTATGTGGAAGATCAGCCAGAACTAGTTCGCCGTATGGTAGCAGATGGTCATATAATTGGTAATCATTCTGATGGTCATCGTGATTTTACGAAGATCTCTAAGGAAGAATTTACAAAAGATGTTACAGACTTAACGAAGAAAATTTTGAATGTAGCAGATGATGCCGTAGTTCAATATATTCGTCCACCAAAAGGAACATTTAATGAAGAGTCTTTAAGCTGGGCTAATGAGTTAGGATATACACATATGTTTTGGTCGATTGCTTTTGTTGATTGGAATGAAGGATCTGAAAAAGGTTGGAAACATGCTTATGAACAAGTGATGAACCAAATCCATCCAGGTGCTATTATCTTGATGCACACAGTGTCACAAGATAATGCTGATGCACTAGCGTATTTAATTGATGATTTAAAAGAGCAAGGATATCAATTTAAAAGTTTAGACGATCTGATGATGAAACAGCTACTTCCAACTATATAACAAACAAAAAACCAGTTTGGCTCTGTCCAAACTGGTTTTTTCACGGAGTAAACGTCCGTAAAACCCCCACTTCAAAATTCGAGTGACGACAAAGAAGTTAAGTGGGGGATAAACGGACGCTAACGCCCTGATAAGTTTTGCTAGCAATCAATGGGATTCCCAAAACTCCCACTGATTGAAGTCTCACTTTATCTATTTATTCTTCGTCTTCTAATACATGATATGCCATATCGAATAAGGTTAATTGGCTATCTAGTAAAGGTTTGTCTGCTTGATGTTTTACGTGTGTATATCTGCCATCTGATCCTTGGATTCTCTTCTTAGCAGTATCGTTCAAAATAATTTCAAGGTTGCCAATAATTCTTGATTTTAATTTGCCTTCAAAAATAGGGAACATTAACTCTACACGTTTTACCATATTTCTTGTCATTAAATCGGCAGAGGATAAGAATATTTTTTCTTCTCCGTTATGATGGAAGTAATAAATACGTGTATGTTCTAAAAAGCGTCCGACAATACTATTAACTTGAATATTATCACTAATGCCAGGAATACCAGGACGTAAACAACAAATTCCGCGGATAATCAAGTCTACTTTTACCCCTGCTTGAGATGCTTCATAAAACTTCTTGATCAGCACCTTATCTGTTAAAGAATTCATCTTCGCGATAATTCGTCCGTTACCATAGCGTTTATGATGGTTAATTTCTTTATCGACATAACTAGTAATATCACTACGAATGTCAAATGGAGCCATTGACAAGTGATGAAAAGTTGGCTTTTCTGTATAACCACTTAAATAATTAAAGAAGTTAGTTGCATCGATTCCAAATTTGCGCTTCGTGGTGATGTAGGACATGTCTGTATAGAATTTAGCTGTTTGATCATTATAATTACCAGTTCCAAGGTGTACAACACGTTCAATACCACCTGCTGTTTTGCGAACAACTAATGTGATTTTACTATGTGTTTTCAAGGAAATCATACCGTAAATAACGTGACAGCCGGCTTTTTCTAATTCTTTTGCCCATTGTACATTATTTTCTTCATCAAATCGTGCTTTTAGTTCTACTAGGACGGTTACTTGCTTTCCGTTTTCAGCTGCGCGTTTTAAGCCAGCAATAATCGGTGAGTCACCACTTACACGATATAATGTTTGTTTTATAGCTAATACTTCAGGATCACTAGCAGCCTCACGAACTAGGTCTACAATTGGCTCGAATGATTCGTAAGGGTGATGTAAAAACAAATCACGTTTTCGAGCTGCTTCAAATACATTTTCACCTTCATGAATGTCTTGCGCTGGTTGTGGGATTAATGTTTCATACAATAAGTGTTCATAATCCTTTTTGACATGACCATAGAAATCTTGTAAGAAAGTGAGATCGAGAGGTCCGTTAATCAAGTATAGATCCTTCTCGTGAATTTCTAGCACTCTTAATAAGAAGTCAACCATTCCTTGAGCATATTCGCGTTCATCAACTTCCAGTCGGACAGCCGCACCCCATTTTCTTTTCTTCAATTCTTTTTCAATTTCTTTAAGAAGATCTCGTGCTCCTTCTTCGTGGATTTCCATATCAGCATTTCGTGTAATACGGAATGTTGTAGCTGTTCTTATTTGATAGCCTTTGAAAAATTTATGTATGAAATGACGAATTAAATCTTCTAATAATATATATTGATGGGAGCTGCCTACTTGAATAAATCGATCAAGTATAGCAGGTACTTGCACGATAGCTGTTTTGACTGGATCATCTCCATATAGATGATCTAATTGAACTGCAAGATTAATTGATTTGTTTAATAGCATAGGAAAGGCACGATAGGCATCAATTGCCATCGGTGTTAGAATAGGAAAAATTTGCTCATCAAAATAGAGTTCTAATTGATTGATTTGCTCGATACTTAAGTCATCCATTCCGATTAAATGGATATCTTCTGCCTTCAATAATGGAACTAACGTATCAAATAATTGATATTGTTGCTCAATAAGCTCATGATTAAACGCAGAGATTTGTGATAATTGTTTCTTCGGAGTAAGTCCGGACTTATTATCAGGACGGTTAAAATTAGCCTTGACTTGATCCTTTAATCCAGCAACACGAACCATAAAGAATTCGTCCAAATTAGAGGAAAAGATAGCAAGGAAACGTAGTCTTTCTAAGAGTGGATTCGTTTCATCACCAGCTTCTCCTAATACGCGTTTGTTAAAGGCTAGCCAACTTAACTCACGGTTGTTATAGTAAGCAGGAAGCTCTAAATTTTTCTCTTGTTTGACTGTTGACATCTTCTATCACCCTTTTTCGACATTCTCTTTCTCTATCATAACGTTTCTCTATCATTTTTTCTTACTTATCATGTTAAGTTTTTGTAAATTAAGAATTTAATAATCGAATCGTAATTCAACATCTTGTTTAATAGCTTTTTCTAAATGTTTTTTCTGTTTTTCTGATTGATACTCCTCAGGCTTGGCATCACCAGCACAGTGTAAAGTGAGGGCTAACTTCTCTTTTGACAGATTGCAATCTATCTTCTTAATTACTTGCCGCTTAGTAGCGTCTAACGAGTAGCTGAATTTTAGTAAGGAACCAAGCTGTCGCAATTTTTTCTGTTCTTCTTTTAAAAACCATTCTTTGTAAGGTTTAATAAACTGTTTAAACACCGTTTTATTTTTGTAAGATGCAATTAAAGCAAGCTCTAGGCGATCTTTGTGCATCAAACCATCAATGGTTCGATTAGCAAGCAAATAGAAGGTATGTTGTGCACTTGATTCAGCATCAATATATTCACCAAGGTGGTAAAGAAAACTAGCTTTCTTTACTAAATTCCAATCTTTCTTCGTTAAGTGGAGTAGACCGCTATCTTTTACATAATCGAAAAGCTGTCTAGTTAAATATTGAACATGTAGTATATGTTTTGGATTAAGGTCATAATCGTTTATTAGTTCTTGAATACTATCTTCTAATACGTTAGGAAAAAGAATCGAGCCCATTTCTTTCGATAAATGTTCGTAAAAAACACCATCTCTAAGACCTTTTCTGCTTAAAATAAAGCTGTCAGCCTGAACGATGTGATATAAATTATGGAAGACTTCGATGGCAGGTATAATGATATCTGCTCTATCTTTTGATAAGCCTTCTACTTTGGTAAGCTTATTCGCTTCTATAGAGGTTAAGTAATTACTAATTTGTGCAATATCTGAGTCATACATTTTATATTGATGTAGTCCAGCTAGTGGGTATTTTTTAATGTTTTGATCGATTTGTGCCATGTTTCGCGCACTACCACCAATTGCGATAAGTGGAACAGCTTTATTTTGTAACCATGGTAAGATCGCGAATTGATCTCTCAAATATTGCCGCAATTCAGACAATTCTTTTTTTGTAGGTATGGCATTTTTGAAAAAATCTTTTAATGTTAAAGCACCAAATGGAAAACTGTGAGCGTGCCGTAACTCTCGATTTTCGAAGTAAGTAACTTCTGTACTACCACCACCAATATCAATTGTTATACCCGTTTCGATTGATGTTGAGTTAACCACTGCTAAATAGCCATAGTAAGCTTCCTCTTCTTCTGATAGAATATTAATGGTCATTCCAGTCTGTTGTTGTACTTCACGAACGATGGCCTTATTGTTTCTAGCTTGTCTGATCGTTGCGGTAGCAACACAAACGACATCTTCTAATTGATAAGTTGACAACACTTCTTTGAAACTTTTTAGTGTTTTTATTAGTCGTTTGATCCCTGCTTTATTCAATTTGTTACCCTCTTCTAAGAAGGTGCGCAAGCGGGCAACAGCTTTTACATTTTCTACTTCTTTCAATCTGCCGCCTTTCTCACGAACATAGATAACAAGTCGCATAGTATTGGATCCGATGTCGACGATAGCATAGTATAGTTTTTCCATTGTGTCCCCCTATGTTTATGTGTATTCTGGTATATTATATCATAATTTAGCAGAATATCTGTAATTTGGAAAGGGGATTTTTACCATGTGGTCAGAAAAAATGGAATTAGAAACACCGTACGATTTTGATTATTTATTATTTCGTTTAGAAATAGATACGTTGAACCATGTCGATCGAGATAATCGCAGTATATCTGTTCCTTTACGTATGAACGAGACAAAACATGTCGTTAAAGTAACTGCAAAAGGTACAACAACAAAGCCTCTATTTATAATAGAAGGTCATGATGAAGGCGATAAAAATGATTTATTAGAGCGGATTATCGACATTTTTGCATGGGAAGAGGATTTACATGTCATCGGGAACTTTTTTGCTAAGACTGATTTAGCAGATTTATTTGAAATGTATCCCGCAACACCACTTATCCGAGAATTTGATCCTTTTCATAACTTAATGAAGACGATTATCCATCAACAACTAAACACAGCTTTTGCTGAAACGTTAACAGCACGTTTTGTAAAGAAATACGGCGAGAAAGTTGATGGTGTCTGGTTTTATCCTACAGCTGAACAAGTAGCAAACATTCCTTATCAAGAGCTGAGGGAGATGCAATTCAGTACAAGAAAAGCAGAGTATGTGATTGATACCGCAAAGAAAATTGCTGCTAATGAGCTTTCTTTAACCGATTTATATAATGAAAATGACCAAGAAGTAATGGAACAACTAATGAAAATTCGCGGAATTGGTGCATGGACAGCTCAAAACTGGTTGATGTTTTCACTCAGCAGGAAAGATTTATTCCCTGCGAGCGATATAGGTATCAGACGAGCGTTACAGCATTACCTGCAACTAGACAAAAAGCCGACTGCATTACAAGCAGAAGAGTGGAGCAGGGCATGGAAACCATACCGCTCCTATGCAACGATGACTTTATGGCGTAGTATTGAAGAAACTTAAGATGATATGTTTGTCATCAGTTGTTTATAATTGTTTGCTTGTGTTTGGTCACCTTTTGCTAAATAGCTCTTGTATAAATATTGAATCGGAGCGGGATCATTTGGTGACAATTCCATTTCCCATTCAAAACAAGCAATTGCTTGATCATACTGCTCTAAGTCAAAGTAAATTTCCCCTAAGGCAAATTGTTTGTCAGGATTGTCAGAAAACTGGTCCATTTTCTGTAGCTTTTGCATGATTGGTAGCTCTGTATTTTTAAGTTCTGTAATGATTTCCTTTAATGATAAATGTGGTAAAAGCTTTTTAATTGTTTGATGTAATGTTCTCTCGAGCTGCGCAGTGTCATTTTTGTAAACATATATTAGCGCATGTAGGACAGCCCGATAATTAGTTGCTAGTCGTTTGCTGGATGCCATAGTCAATACCTTTTCAAATAGAGCACGGTCATTAATTGCTTCCGTATGATGAAGATAGTAGTGTAAGATCTCGGAATATCCTTCGACTTTTACGAGTATATCAATGATTTCCTGTGGTTTTGGGTATTGTGTTAATACCTCTCCCCAGAGTGCAATTTGATCCTCTTTATCTAGCTGTTCAGTGATTAATTGTTCAAGCTTTATTACCATGTTTTTAGAAGTACATTTAATAAACGTAAGTAGTAAGAGATCAAACTTACGCTTTTCTTTATCGTATTGTTCGATGAATGTGTTTATGACTGATTCAGGGAAATGTTGCTCAAAATAAACAGATTCTAAATAGAGAGGATCTGACCATTCCTTTGTTAGTTGGTCAAGGTTACGGTACTGTTCTTTATATTTTTGAAAGTCAAAGTGTTGAAGCATCTCTTTTACGAAAGGATCGTGTGGACGGACTTGTGCATAATTAGCTATAATACGAAAAGCTTTCTTTAATTGACCGTTGCGGCGATAGTTGTAAAATGTGTTTTTGCAAAGTGCCGTGATTTTTTTGTTATTGACGTAATTGTCGAACATGGCAAGTATGTAGAGCGTTTCTAATTCACTATATTTATTGGATAATTTTTGCACCATTTGATTATTAGCTGTTAGACGATACGTGTCCTCTTGAAGTAGTACGTGTATTAATGGATGGTTTCCGGCGAACGATATGCCAGATTGAAGTGCTGTTTTTAGAAAGGATTGCAATTTGATAGAGGTAGTTTTTTTGGCATTAATGTAGCGGTCTTTATAGAAAAATAAATAATAAGTTTGATTTTTTTTACTAGTAGCTTCGATAATTTTTGCTTGTTTATAGACGGTCATCTTGGCAACTTTGACACGCATTGTCTTTTTGTTATGCATCAACTGGATAGTTGTCATATATGAAACAACTCCTTCTTTAAATAACAGATTAATTATAGTGTAGCACAAATTGTCTGTTGGAAAAAGGAAGGAGTAAATGTTAAGTGTTTGTAATCTTTTGGGCGCAAAATAATTTGTACCTGATTTGTGTGATAAAATAGAAGAAAAATACTTAGGGGGATTTATGTGCTAAAAGAAATCTTGTGGACGATATTCTTAGCCATATTACTCGTATTTGTTCCTTTCGGTGTTGTTATATAGAAAAATTAATAGAAGTTAGAGCAACCTGCACATGTAGGTTGCTTTTTGTTTTGTAAGGAGTGAAGCATTGTTTTAGAAGTGTCATCAAATCTATATGCTGACAAAAAGAGGAGAGAAATAGCTCAGAAATGTTAACAAATCAATGCACAAGCAAAGATGTACTGATAATAGCAAGTTATTGTATTCTGTGATAGCCCCTTTTAAGTTTAGAGATGGAATAATCGTTATATTTTTTGAGCAAACTTCTTGAAAGTCAAAAAAGGTCAGATTATAATAATAAACAAGAAAGGTCAAATATAGTCAAAGTCAAAATTGACTTTGAAATAATTGAAGGAGGAATGACATATGAAATGCCAACATTGTGGTGTTCATCAAGCAACAATTAGTGTAAACCTTCGAATCAATAATCAAAATGAATCTTTACATGTTTGTGAATCATGCTTTCAAGATATAAAAAATCAAATGAAAAATCCATCTGGAATGTTTGGAGGACAAGGATTTGAAGGCTTTTTTAACGGAGAAGCTAACGGATCTAACCAAGCATATACAAAAGCAAATACCCAAAAAGGTAGCAAAGGTAATGGTTTGATTGATCAATTAGGTAAAAACTTAACCGATGCTGCACGAGCAGGATTAATAGATCCTGTTATCGGACGTGATGAAGAAGTTAAACGAGTGATTGAAACATTAAATCGCCGTAACAAAAATAACCCTGTATTAATCGGAGAGCCAGGTGTTGGTAAAACAGCAATTGCTGAAGGGCTAGCACTCAAAGTAGCAGAAGGAAATGTACCATCAAAATTATTAGATAAAGATATTTACCTTTTAGATGTAGCGTCACTAGTTGCTAATACAGGAGTTCGTGGTCAATTTGAAGAACGAATGAAAAAATTAGTATCTGAATTACAAGAACGTCAAAACGTTATTCTTTTCGTAGATGAAATCCATTTACTAGTAGGAGCAGGTACAGCAGAAGGTTCACAAATGGATGCTGGAAATATTCTAAAACCTGCATTAGCGCGAGGCGAATTACAATTGATCGGTGCTACAACATTAAAAGAGTATCGACAAATTGAAAAAGATGCAGCGCTCGAGCGTAGATTCCAGCCTATTAAGGTGAAAGAACCGTCCTTAGAAGAAGCGGAACAAATTTTACATGGCTTAAAAGAACGATATGAGAAATATCATAAAGTAAGTTATCCTGAGGACGTTTTAAATGCAGCGGTAAGATTATCAAAACGTTATATTCAAGACCGTTTCTTACCTGATAAAGCAATTGATTTAATTGATGAAGCAGGTGCACGTCTTAACCTTGAAGTGAGTGAATCCGATCACGATGCATTACAAAATCGGCTTGATGAGATTGCAAAAGAGAAAATGGAAGCTGCCGAAAAAGAAGATTATGAACGTGCAGCGAATTTAAGGCATCAAGAAATTAAACTGGAGAAAAAATTAGCAGAAACGAAAGAAGCACCAAAAGCAGAAGTAACTATTGAAGATATTCAATTAATTATAGAAGAGAAAACAGGCATTCCAGTTCGAAAAATTCAGGCAGATGAACAGTCTAAAATGAAAAGCTTAGCAACTAACCTAAGTGAGAAGGTCATTGGTCAACAAGTTGCTGTCGATAAAGTTGCAAAAGCAGTCCGTCGTAGCCGTGCTGGATTAAAAGCAAAACATCGCCCAATCGGTTCATTCCTTTTTGTTGGACCAACAGGTGTCGGTAAAACGGAATTAACTAAAGCATTAGCAGAAGAATTATTTGGCACGAAAGATGCGATGATTCGCCTTGATATGAGTGAATATATGGAGAAACATACAGTCTCCAAAATTATCGGTTCACCACCGGGATATGTCGGCCATGAAGAAGCAGGACAATTAACAGAAAAAGTACGTCATAATCCATACAGCTTAATACTGTTAGATGAAATTGAAAAAGCACATCCAGACGTACAAAATATGTTCCTGCAAATTATGGAAGACGGTCAATTAACGGATAGTCATGGTAGAACAGTGAGCTTCAAAGATGCTGTTATTATAATGACAAGTAATGCCGGAACTGGCGCGAAGAAAATTACAGTAGGTTTCAATAACGATAACAATGAAGCTGTATCAACACTTGAAACATTGGGCAACTATTTCAAGCCAGAATTCCTGAACCGTTTTGATGCGATTATTCCATTCAATGAATTAGAACAAGAAGATCTACTTCAAATCGTAGACTTAATGATTGCCGAATTGAGTGTGCAATTAAATGAAGCGGAACTTGACATTACTGTGAGCGATGATGCGAAGAAATTCCTTGCTAAGAAAGGCTATGATCCTCGTTTTGGTGCACGTCCATTACGTCGTGTTATACAAGAAAAAGTAGAAGATGGCATTACAGATCTAGTCTTGGAAGAAGAGGATGTTAAACAAATAGAAATTATATTCGAAGAAGAAGATATTGTTGTGAAAAAAAGCGCTAGTTAATGATAGCAACAAAACGCTGTAAAAACAACGCTTGGAGAAGCTACTGCTCCAAGCGTTGTTTTATTATAACCATTCTTCCGCTAAAAGTCCGTAAACGACATGGTCTACATAATGGTCATACAGCCATTCTGCCATTCTGCTTGTCTTAACCTTCCTTCTTCTTCAAAACCAAAAAGTTCGGGGAGTACTCTACTTTTATTGTTTTCAGTAGCGACATGTACCTCGATTTTATTCAGTTCAAGATCTTTAAATCCATACTTAATAATAGATGGAAAAGCTCTCACCATAATACCATTACCTTGGAATTCTTCTCCTAACCAATAACCTATCTTTCCTACTTTATTCTGTTTATCTATCGTGTTAAAACTTATGGTTCCTGCCATTTCTCCGTGATAAATAATAGCAAAAGATGTTGGAAAGCCACCATTTGCAGCAAAAGCTTTTAATCTAGATCTGATACTCTGAATAGTATCTTCTATACAGTTAATGTGGTCGAGCCAGCCTAGCCATTCTCGTAAATATTCTTTTGAATGAATAGTCAAATGGTAAAATTCTTCAGCATCGTTTTCATTAAACATTCTTAAAGAGACGTCTTCATCAATACTATGTATGAACAATTTTAACTGCTCCTTTTATTCTATTCTTTTCATTAGATCTATATTATCATAAAAAAATCCAAACTTTTTCGTTCATTGTATGTCTAATATAGGAGAGGAAAAAAGGGGGCTGTGCGATGAATGGTGTAACAAAGAAAGATTTTCAAAAAAATAATGATGCCTTCGTATACATTATTACTACATATCGAGAAGATTTATTTCGAACAGCGATTGCTTTTTTGAATAATAAAGAAGCGGCACTAGAAGCAATACAAGAAGTAACCTTCCGAGCCTATAAAAAGCGAAAGCAACTACGAGATATACGCTATGTAAAAACATGGCTAATCCGAATTATGATTAATTATTGCAATGATGTTATTAAAAAATCTAAACGACAGACAGATGAGCGAATGCTGGATAGTAGAGCAACAACTGATTCTGATATTAGTATCTGGTTGAAAGATTCTATTCGTTATTTGAACAAGTCTGAACAGGAATTGATTTATTTGAAATACTTTCAGGAGATGACATTTGTAGAATTAGCTGATCAATTGAAAATACCTGAGAGTACGGTAAAAACGAGAATCTATAGTGCGTTGAGCAAATTGAAAAAGCAAATAGTAGATGAGGGAGGGAAGCTGTAATGAAAAATCATTTAAAAGCATGGAAAAAGCAATATCAAGAGATAGAAATAACAGAACGAGAGTTCAATCAAGCGATTGAAGCAGGTATGCAAAAGGCGGTTAAAAGACACCGAAGAAAGCAACTTGGTATTATTCCCAGCGTGACAATAGCCGTAATCCTTCTATCATTGATTCTGATTATTAATGCTTCTCCTACGTTTGCAGCACAGATGGCTAAGATTCCAGGTATGGAAAGAATTATCGAACTTGTTCAATTTGATAAAGGTAAAACAGCGGCAATAGAGAATGACTATTACCAAGCAATTAATCGCTCAGTAACAAAAGGAGATATTACCTTTACGTTAGATGGGGTTATAAGAGATGAGAACGGGTTAGTGCTATTCTACACAATTACGAGTGCTAATGAGCTTCATGACGTCTGGATTGAGGAGAATTCTATCACCAATGACAATGGGGAGGAAATGCTAGACGACATGACAAGTTATGGATCACTTGATGAAGAAAACAGGGGAACAATGGAATATTATACAAAAGAAGAGCCGATCGAATTTGATAATTTTGTTTTTCATGGAGAGATTGTTGGCACAGAAATATTAGACGATGGACGTCGGCAACAAGTTAGAGAGAATATCTCTATCGATTTCCATGCTGAGAATACGAAGGAAGCTATTCACTATCAGATTGATAAAACAGTTATGGTAGAAGGTCAAAAAATCCATGTGAACTCTGTGACGATTCAGCCACTTCGAACAACTGTAAATCTTTATGCAGATCCTGATAATGAAATGAAAATATTAGCGTTCGATGATCTTGCGATTGTGGATCAAAAAGGCGAGGATTGGTCTAGTATGTCAAATGGTATTGTTTCAACAGATAATCCAGAGGACGAAAGCTATCATTTATATTTACAAAGTAATTATTTTGAACAGCCAACATCCTTAACATTAAAGTTATCGAAAGTTCAAGCGGTAGAGCGCGAACACGATTATTTCCGATTTGATTTAGACAATGAGGAGATTCTTTATGATCCATATGATATGTTTTTTGATATGTCCTATGAATATGGAGAGCTTTCTCTTTCAATGCATGCAAGGGATGACTTTGGTACATTTGTGTTTGGTGATGTTTTTGATCTAAACGGTGATAAGTTGGAAGAAAGTTATAACACACAAGGTGTACGTGTAGATGATAAGGTTAGAAAATTTATGTACACTATTAATACTACTGAGCCGATTGTTGATGTTCAGATAGTTGGTTATCCTAATTGGCTTGAAGAGGAAATAGAAATTCCGTTGAAATAAAAAAAGCACGGCTGGTAGTCAAATGACGAACCAACCGTGCTTATTGAGTAGGTATTACTTTATCACGGTACAAATATCCGTAATACTCCACTGGTTGAAGTCTCACTTTATCTGTATGCAACACAGAATCAATTTATTAACGAAACATAACTTTAAAGGTTAAAACCATACAAGTTAACAGGTTCGGATTCCTTCTTTTAGGACGCTTCATGTTTGTTCCTCCTTCCATTGTAATGGGGTAGAACTTTGGCATAAACGTCAGTGTCATACAAATTTTAAGTTAAATTTTCACACCCTCCTGTAATCGTTTTTTTATGTTATTGTAAGAATAGCAGAGAGGAAGTCTTTACCAAAGTGGCTTGTCAGAATATGTAACAACTTATTTTAAGGGAATGAACAACAACGAGTAAGATATAATAAACTATAAAAAGGAGCATTTCTCCATGATCAATCAACAAAATGAATATGGTGACATGAAACGTGTCATCGTTTGCCCGCCAAAATATATGAAAATAAAGAAGATAATCAATGAAACACAAAAACATTATGAAGATGAAAACATTGATGCTGAGATTGCGATGGAGCAACACCAACAATTTGTCCAAACGTTGAAAGAAATGGATATAGAAGTGATCGAGCTTACACCTGCTCAAGTCCTTAATGAACAAGTTTTTACAAGAGACATTGGCTTTGTAGTAGACGACATTCTTTTTACATGTGAAATGGAAAGTGAGATTAGGAAGCCTGAAATAAACGTATTACATACATTGCTGAAGCATGAACAGATACTATATACCCCACTTACTACACCGTCAATAGAAGGTGGAGATGTCATTGTGGCACAAGATAAACTATTTATTGGCGATAGTGGGCGTACCACAATAGAGGCAATAAATGATTTACAAAGGCAATTGCCGGATAAAGAGGTTATTCCACTACCTATTAGAGAAGATATCCTTCATTTAGATTGTTGCTTTAATTTAGTGAGTGACAAGGTAGGTATTATTTATAGTGACGCATTTCAGGCGCAAGATCGTAATATGCTACATAATGAATTTGATTTAATTGAAGTCCCTGTTGAAGAGCATTTTACACTAGGTACTAATGTGTTTTCGATTGGAGAAGGTAAGGTTATATCATTGCCTGAAAATAAACAAGTAAATAAGCAATTAAGTGAAAGAGGATTCCAAGTAATTGAAGTTCCTTTTTCTGAAATAATTAAATCTGGTGGCTCTTTTAGATGCTGCACATTACCAATAGAAAGAATGAATTAGGGAGGATTGTAAGATGAGAATCGGAGTGCCTAAAGAAATTAAAAAGAATGAAAATCGAGTGGCTATTACGCCAGCAGGAGTGGTGATGCTAGTACAGGCAGGTCATCAAGTAACAATAGAGACTGGTGCAGGGCTGGGAAGTGGAATTACAGACCAGGAATACAAAGCTAGTGGTGCAACGATTGTAGAGACAGCTGAACTAGCGTGGGCTGAGGAATTAGTTGTGAAGGTTAAAGAGCCTCAGCCCTCAGAGTATGCCTTTTTCCGTGAAGATTTACTTCTTTTCACCTATTTGCATTTAGCAGCAGAAAAAGATGTGTTAGAGGCATTGTTACAACATAAAACAACAGGAATTGCCTATGAAACCTTACAATTAGAAAGTGGAGCCTTACCGTTGCTTGCACCGATGAGTGAAATTGCAGGGAGAATGGCTGTGCAAGCTGGTGTTAGATTCCTCGAAAAAATCCATGGTGGAAAAGGTGTGCTGGCAGGTGGAGTACCAGGCGTATCGCCAGCTAATGTTGTCATTGTTGGTGGAGGATTAGTAGGTACAAATGCGGCGAAAATTGCTATTGGTTTAGGAGCAAACGTAACTTTACTTGATATTAACATTGATCGATTACGACAACTAGAAGATCAATTCCAAGGTAAACTCCGTACTTTAGCATCTAATGAATTTAATCTAATGGAACAAGTTAGTAAAGCTGATTTAGTCGTTGGTGCAGTCCTTATTCCGGGAGCAAAGGCGCCAAAATTAATCACAGAAGATATGGTGAAAAGCATGCAACCTGGATCTGTTGTAGTGGATGTAGCGGTTGACCAAGGTGGATCAATTGAAACAGTAGACCGTGTTACCACACACGAGGATCCAGTGTTTATCAAACATGATGTAATCCATTATGCTGTGGCCAATATTCCTGGAGCAGTATCACGAACTGCTACGTATGCATTAACAAATGTAACTGCACCATACATTTTGAAATTAGCAAATCAAGGTTTAGCGAAATGTCGAGAAACAGATCCTGCCTTTGCCAAAGCAATTAATACGTATAAAGGTGAAATCGTGCACGAAGCAGTTGCAGCAGTGTATAACAAAAGGTAATGAGAGTGTAGAAAAAATCATATATGAACAAAAAAGAGAGCGAACCGAATGGAGAGTGTAGAAAAAATCATATATGAACAAAAAAGAGAGCGAACCGAATGGAGAGTGTAGAAAAAATCATATATGAACAAAAAAGAGAGCGAACC
>NZ_JAWZSR010000008.1:0-177765 GCF_033949965.1 Gracilibacillus pellucidus
CGACAAACCACTACGCTTTCCGCGGGTACGGCTTCAGCTAATTTTCATGAAGAAGACCACTTCATGAAAATGGATCTTCAGCTCGTACTGTTCCCGCAGGAGTCTTCGTGTTTTGTCTCCGCTGTGTGATGTGATCTAATGTTTGTGAGTGGAAATACGATGATTCATTTCCAAAAGGAATGCGCTTAGTCAAATGGCATGAAATGTAAGTATTCCTCTCTCTTCCAATAGAGAATATAACCAAAGCGGAGTATTCTGACGTAGCGATAATTCTAGCACTTACTAACAACAGAATGGGTGAGCGCATTTCGCGGAGTATCAAACATGGAGTAACGTCCACTCTCGCTTTTAGACTTCGTAAGTTGTTAGCTTTTTTTGTATGTTTTGATCGGACACTTGCGCTTTTGTTAGGAGGCGTGCTATTCTTTTGTTAGGTGTTTTCAAGCTCTTGAAGTGGACAAGGAAGAGGTGGAAACGATGCGTATCATAAAGAAAATTCCTGTCAAGAAAGTTGTAACAGAACAAAGCAAAGAACAACTAAGAGAAGAATACCAGTTTAAAATCTTCAAACTAGAACAAGAGTGCGAACAATTAAAATTTGAACAAAAAAAGTTAGAGCAACAATCGGATGCTAACAAGGCTGAAATCGCTGCTAAATTCAAAAAAGAAATGTCTAATCGTCACGATCATATCAAATGGTATAAGTATAAATTAGAACAATTGGAAATATTACCGATTGGAAGCGAATTGAACGATGGAGAGGTTGAAGCAGTTCTTGAAATAGAAGAAGGAATGCGTTGGGATGATATAACAAACCAAAAATCAATTATTGTTAAAGACGGTATTATTACAAAAATTACATAACAGGTGGTAAACAGAAATATGGATTATTTAAAAGTAGGTAAAATTGTTAATACACATGGTATTAAAGGTGAAATAAAAGTTGTGAGAATTACAGACTTTGAAGAGCGTTTTGAAGTTGGCGCGACCTTATGGATTAAAGAAAAGCATAAACCTGAGTTAAAACAAGTTACAATTGATGGACATCGTGTACATAAGAATTTTGACTTGTTACATTTAGAAGGTTATGACAATATCAATGATGTTGAACATTTCAAAGAATCGTTTTTAGTTGTGAAAATAGAAGATACAGTTGATTTAGACGATAATGAGTTCTATTATCATGAAATTATTGGCTGCCAAGTGGAAACAATGGAAGGTGAGCTAATTGGTAAGGTAACAGAAATTCTTTCACCTGGTGCAAATGATGTATGGGTGGTGAAGCAAAAAGGAAAAGAAATTTTAATACCTTATATTGAAGACGTAGTTAAAGTAGTAGATATGGAAGAACAACGAATTAAAATTGAACCGATGGAAGGGTTATTGGATTAATGAAAATAGATATATTATCACTATTTCCGGAAATGTTTACAGGAGTATTTGAGTCATCTATTTTAAAGAAAGCTCATGATGCTGGTGCTTTTGATTATAATTATGTGAACTTTCGTGACTATACAGATAACAAGCATAATAAAGTAGATGATTATCCCTATGGTGGAGGGGCAGGAATGGTGTTAAAACCTCAGCCTATTTTTGACGCGGTAGAAGCCATTGAGAAGGATGCGAATAAAAAGCCAAGAGTTGTGTTAATGTGTCCTCAGGGCGAGAGATATTCGCAAAAAAAAGCAGAAGAATTAGCACAGGAAGAACATTTGATTTTTATTTGCGGGCATTATGAAGGTTATGACGAGCGAATTAGAACAGAGCTTGTAACAGATGAGATTTCTATCGGAGACTATGTGCTGACAGGTGGAGAATTGGGTACAATGGTTGTAATCGATAGTATAGTAAGGTTGTTGCCTGGAGTGCTAGGTAATGATGATTCCGCAGTTCAAGATTCTTTCTCTACAGGCTTATTAGAGCATCCCCATTATACAAGACCAGCGGATTTTCGAGGATTGAAAGTGCCAGACGTTTTATTATCTGGAAATCATGCTCATATTGAAGAATGGCGCAGGAAAGAAGCACTAAAAAGGACCTTTTTAAGAAGAAAAGATTTACTTAATGATCTGGAACTAACAGAAAAAGAACAAAATTGGATAAAAGAATGGGAAAACAGTTGAATTATGCAGAATGATATGCTATATTGGTAGTTGCGCTTAAGTGAACGCTTAAGGTGAATAAACGATGTTCCGCTGCGTCTAATTCGATAAGAACATTGGTTTGGAAGGAGTGTAATAGAATGCAAAAATTAATCGAAGAAATTACAAAAGATCAACTTAAAACTGATTTACCTGAGTTCCGTGCTGGTGATACAGTAAAAGTTCACGTTAAAGTTGTTGAGGGTAGTCGTGAGCGTATTCAGGTATTCGAAGGTGTTGTCATTAAACGCCAAAACGGTGGTATTAGTGAAACATTCACAGTTCGTAAAATTTCTTACGGTGTAGGGGTTGAACGTACATTCCCTGTGCATTCACCACGTCTAGATAAGATTGAAGTAACTCGTCGTGGTAAAGTTCGTCGTGCTAAGCTTTATTACCTACGTAACCTACGTGGTAAAGCAGCTCGTATTAAAGAAATCCGCTAATGAAATGTGTGAAAAGGAGCTTGCGCTGTCAGGCTCCTTTTTCTTCTATTATCATATTTTACATATAAAAAAGGAAAGGGATCTTTTTATGGAAGAGAAAAAGACTGACTGGGTAGATTGGTTAAAGACAATTGTAATCACCGTGCTTGTAGTTGTATTATTTCGAGCTTTCATAGCTGTTCCTATTATTGTAGATGGTTCATCGATGTTACCAACACTAGAGGGTGGCGATCGAATCATTGTAAATAAGTTTAGTCAACTATACAGTGAACCAGATCGTTTTGATGTTGTCATTTTTCATGCAACGGCGAAGAAGGATTACATAAAAAGGGTGATTGGTTTACCTGGTGAAACGATTGTTTATCAAAATGATCAATTATTTGTCAATGGACAGGCCGTAAAAGAACCTTTTATACATAACGAAATTGAGCAGGCTACCTCCCATTATACGACTGATTTCACTTTGTTGGATATAGAGAATGGCGCTGAGGTAGTTCCTGAAGGTCATGTTTTTGTGTTAGGTGATAACCGACCAGGTTCAACTGATAGTAGGCAACTTGGCTTTATTCCAATGGATGAAATAGTAGGAGTTGCGAGCGTAAGCTATTGGCCACTCAATAAAATAGGCTTCGTAGAATAACAAGAAAAGAGGTGATACAAATGACTATTCAATGGTTTCCGGGACATATGGCAAAAGCAAAGCGTCAAGTACAAGAAAAGCTGAAGCTAGTGGATTTTGTCATCGAACTTGTTGATGCAAGAGCACCGGCTTCATCGGAAAATCCATTATTACAACAAATCTTAAATCAAAAACCGAAAATGATTGTTTTGATGAAGGACGATTTAGCAGACCGTGAAATGACAAATAAATGGCTTGATCACTTTACAGAGCAAGGAATGGTTGCTATTGCGGTTAATGTAAATGATCGTAAAGATATTCAACATGTTGTACAAAAGGCGAAGGAAATGGCAAGTGAGAAGATGGAACGCCTGAAAAGAAAAGGTGTACGACCAAGAGCAGCCCGTGCAATGATTATCGGTATACCGAATGTCGGGAAATCAACTTTAATTAATCGTCTTGTCCAAAAGAAAATAGCACAAACTGGAGATAAACCAGGTGTTACAAAGAAACAACAATGGATTAAAGTCAAGACAGATTTTGAATTATTAGATACACCAGGAATACTATGGCCTAAGTTTGAGGACCAAGCTGTAGGATACCGTCTTGCGGCAATTGGCACGATTAAAGATCAATTATTACCAATTGAGGATGTTGCGGCATTCGTTATTCAGTATATGCAACAAGCATATCCATCACTACTTGAAGAACGTTATCAAGTGACATTAGATTCAGAGGATATGGGTGAAATATTTGAACAAATCGGCCGAAAAAGAGGCTGTCTCGAATCAGGCGGTAGAGTGAACTTTGAGAAAACAGCAGATGTTATTCTACAAGATTTACGATCAGGCAGATTCGGAACTATCACATTAGAACAACCAAATCAAGAAATATAAATCAAAAAGAAAAGTATACACCATTCCTAACTAAATAGGAAAATGAGTGTATACTTTTTGCTTTAAAAAAACTTACGAAGTCTAAAAGCGAGAGTGGACGTTACTCCATGTTTGATACTCCGCGAAATGCGCTCACCCATTCTGTTGTTGGTAAGTGCTAGAATTATCGCTACGTCAGAATACTCCGCTTTCCACAGGCATGGCTTCAACTAACTTTTTCAACAAAAGCGGTTGAAAAAGTGGATTTTCAGCTCATGCTATTCCTGTAGGAGTCTCCGTATTCTGCCTTCGCTTTGGTTATATTCTCTATTGGAAGAGAGAGGAACACTTACATTTTATGCCATTTGACTAAGCGCATTCCTTATTGGAAATGAATCATCGTATTTCCGCTCACAAACATTAGATCACATCACACAGCGGAGACAAAACACGAAGACTCCTGCGGGAACAGTACGAGCTGAAGATCCATTTTCATGAAGTGGTCTTCTTCATGAAAATTAGCTGAAGCCGTACCCGCGGAAAGCGTAGTGGTTTGTCGGAGCTTTATACCAGCGCTCATTCTCAATAGAGTGGAAGAAAGCTTATCTACAGATAGACTATCGCTTTTAGACTACGTAAATGAAGTTGCGGTATTTCTTTAGTTTTTTGAAAAAGTGCCGATAATTTAAGAAACGAGGTTTTTATAATGGAAGAAAAATGGACGATTAGTCAGATTAAGCAATATTTAATGGATAAACAACCAACAGAGGAAGTATTACAGGTTTTGTATGCAGATGAGCGTAAAGGTGTACAGACGTTATTAAAACAATTTGAGAAAAGACAACAAAAAGTGAAAGAACAAGAAGAACTTTTTCACGTGATGAGTCAGCATGAACAAAAACTATGGAATAGCAATGTTTCTTTTATAGCAGGTGTGGATGAAGTGGGGAGAGGCCCGCTAGCAGGACCAGTTGTAGCCGCAGCCGTTATTTTACCACAAGAATTTCAATTGCTAGGCATCAATGACTCTAAACAATTATCAAAGAAAAATCGCGAATTGTTCTATCAATATATTACCGAAAATGCGATAGATTATGCTGTTGGAGTAGTAGAGGCAGCAGAGATTGATCAAATAAATATACTTCAAGCATCGAAAAAGGCGATGTATCAAGCCTTAGATAAGCTTCAGAAGAAAGAACATGTGTTGATAGATGCTGTCCCCTTGGAGCGTTTACATGTACCTAGTGATGCGATTGTTAAAGGCGATCAGAAAAGTATTTCCATTGCGGCGGCGAGTATCGTTGCAAAAGTTACAAGAGATCGAATGATGGAACAATTGCACCAACAATTACCTGCCTATGGCTTTGATAGAAATAGTGGATATGGTACGACAGAGCATATTAATGCATTAAAGTCTCAAGGAATAACATCGTATCATCGACAGAGCTTTTTAAAATTTTTAACGGAAAAGGGGTAGTATTATGCAAGGTGTACACTCGTTTACGAATATGTTAAGAACAGGAAATTCAAACAAAACGAGCGATGCAAATAGCTTAAGGCCGGGACAAATGTTAAGGGGGCAAGTACTGGAGATTTACCCAAATCAACGCGCAGCGATTCAGTTGGGTGGAGCACAAGTAGTAGCTCAGCTTGAGACAGCGTTGTCAGCTAAAGAAAACTACCTTTTTCAAGTAACATCAGTTGGAGATGTGATTCACTTAAAGAAAGTAACGGAATCATTTACTCAGCCAAATCGAGCAGCAGAACAAATGATGCAGCAACTCGGCTTACAAAACAATCGGCCATTAACATCATTTGTACAGCAACTAGTGCATAAACAAATTCCTTTTACACATAACGAGGTACACAGCCTAGCAACGTTGCTAGATAAATTTGGCTACAATCAGACAAATAGAGATGTATTAATGTCAATGTTAACCCGTAATATGCCGTTAACAACAGCTACTTTTACTAGTATGGCGGCTTTTCAGTCTTTCTCCTTAGGTGAACAAATAAACCAGTTAGAGCAGCTATTAAGACTAAATAATGCATTGCAAGAGCAATTATCGATATTTGGTAAAAATGACAATGTTCAGTCACGATCCATGGTACAGCAATTTGTATTAAATAATCATGTTCAGTTAGAGCAATTGTTTACACGATTATTACCGGAGCAAGTCTCACAACTCGAGCAATTGGGAAATCGTCCTTTAACTCCTACACAGTCTAGTACATTTGCGCAATCCTTACATCAATTACTAAGCCAGCAACTACCGTTTCAAATTGAAGAGAGCAGTGCTTTTGAATCTTTTGTTAGTCGTTTAAATCAATTAGTTGCACAGGGGAAGGAAACCACCACATTGAAAGAGAATGTTACGAATCAAACATTTTTTAATAAAATGATGGTAACATTACCGAAAAGTGATCAAACGCTTATACAACAGTGGATAGAGCAATCATCGTCCAATGCAAGAACAGACGGGCAAGTTCTTACCATTTTACAAAGGCTAAATGCCCTACAAGTACCACAATCAGATCAAAATATGCTTAGAGCATTGTTATTACATGTGAACGGCACTAATCCTAGTTCACTACCGATCAGTGATCAATTTTCCCATATGATGAAGCATTTTATCCAAACGAGCGGAATAAAGGATGAAGCACAATTAGCAAGTATGGCGCAGTCGAAAAGCCAAACTACTAATACTGTTAGTACATTACTTCAATCTATAATGGTTGAAATGTCAGCAAGTGATCGTCAAGTAGTACGGCAATGGCTAGGCAATGCTCAACCATCTCCTGCAGAAAATCAGCAAATAATCAAGTTTATTCAACGTTTAAATGTTTCTGAAGGTAAGGTTACAGATCAGCAAACGATTAGGCATCTCCAGCAGTTGTTAACAACGGTAGATCAAACAGCAACGAAAGAGCAATTGTTGAACATAATGCGTCAAGCTATACAACAGGATACGTTGATACAAGGAAGAGAAGTTGAACAATCATTAAAACAAAATTTATTAGCTGTAAGTCAACAACATCCAGAGGTGGCTACTCAACAAATTCAACGCCTTATTCAAGCATTCACAGGATTACAATTAAACATGGTACCTAATAATGATCAAGTCATTTCTCAACAAGTGTATCATATCCCAGGAGAACGATTTGGTTTAGCTAATGACATACAGATGCAATTCGAAGGAAAAAGGCGTCAAGGCAGTGAAGAGATTGATCCCGACTTTTGTAAAGTACTATTCCATTTAGATTTGCAAACGCTAGGAGAGACAATGATTGCCATGTCTATCCAAAAAAGGATTGTCTATATTTCTGTATATAATGATCACAAAGATTTGAAACAAGTGATGGATAACTTTACACCGATCTTAAAAGAAAAAATGTCCACATTAGACTTCCATTTATCATCGGTTACACACAAATTAATATCAGGTGAAGCTAAGAATGATGGCCGAGTTAAGTCAGCGAATTCCAGCTTGGATTTGGTGAAAAATGAAGGGATTGATTATCGTATATGACTGAACAAGAAAGATATAAGAAGCGGGCAGCTGCACTTAGGTTTGACCCAGAAAGTGAGGTTGCCCCCAGATTAACAGCGAGTGGAAAAGGATATGTAGCAGAAGAAATAATTGAACGTGCCAAGGAAAATAATGTACCAATCCAGTCAGATCCTTCTTTAGTTCAAATGCTTTCAGAGATCAATATTAATGAACAAATCCCAGAGGAGTTGTATCAAGTCGTTGCAGAAGTGTTTGCTTACATTTATCAGATTGATAAAAAACTAGAGAACAAATAGCGATTCTAGCTATCTAACATAAAAAAGTCAAAATATTCATAGTCTTTCCTAGACAATTAGTAATACTTTTTTATACAATTAACATGCAGTGATTAATTGATGGGAGGATGAAAGATGAATATTCACGAGTATCAAGGCAAAGAGATTTTGCGCGAGTTTGGTGTTGCGGTGCCTAACGGTAAAGTAGCACATACAGTTGCTGAAGCTGTAGAAGCTGCTGAGGAATTAGGTTCTGCCATTTCGGTAGTAAAAGCTCAAATTCACGCTGGGGGTAGAGGAAAAGCAGGCGGTGTGAAAGTAGCAAAGAATATCGATGAGGTTCGTACATATGCCGATGAGATTTTAGGAAAAACCTTGGTTACACATCAAACAGG
Organism: Gracilibacillus pellucidus; assembly: GCF_033949965.1. Classification (NCBI taxonomy): domain Bacteria; kingdom Bacillati; phylum Bacillota; class Bacilli; order Caryophanales; family Bacillaceae; genus Gracilibacillus; species Gracilibacillus pellucidus. Next base: position 8,264 of record NZ_JAWZSR010000008.1, read on the forward strand.
TCCTGAAGGGAAAGAAGTAAAGCGTTTACTCATAGAAGAAGGTTGTGACATTCAGAAAGAATATTATGTTGGCCTTGTGCTAGATCGTGCTACTTCTCGCGTTACGATGATGGCGTCTGAAGAAGGTGGTACGGAGATTGAGGAAGTTGCTGAGCAGACACCAGAAAAAATCTTCAAAGAAGTGATTGACCCTGTAACAGGATTGCTACCGTATCAAGCAAGACGTCTTGCTTTTAATATAAATATTCCGTCAGAATATTTATCGAAAGCGGTTAAATTCATGTTGGGCTTGTACCAAGCATTTGTCGCTAAAGACTGCTCTATAGCCGAAATTAATCCGCTCGTTACAACAGGTGATGGGGAGGTTTTAGCACTAGATGCGAAACTTAATTTTGATGATAATGCCTTGTTCCGTCAAAAAGGTGTTGTAGAAAATCGTGATTTAGATGAAGAAGATGAAAAAGAAATCCAAGCATCAAAATATGACTTAAGCTATATTGCACTTGATGGAAATATTGGGTGTATGGTAAACGGTGCAGGTCTTGCAATGGCAACAATGGATATTATTAAACATTATAATGGTGATCCCGCTAACTTTTTAGACGTTGGTGGTGGTGCAACAGCAGAAAAGGTAACCGAAGCATTTAAAATAATTCTATCAGATGAAAATGTAAAAGGTATTTTTGTTAACATTTTCGGTGGAATTATGAAATGTGATGTTATTGCAGAAGGTGTCGTTCAAGCAACGAAGGAAGTAGGTTTAACCATTCCGTTAGTAGTACGTCTAGAAGGTACAAATGTTGATGCTGGTAAGAAGATATTAGCTGAATCAGGTTTAAACATTTCGGCTGCAGAATCGATGGCAGACGGTGCAGAAAAAATCGTTGCATTAGTGAATGAGGCATAAATAATTTCTGTTAAGAAAAAGAGGAGGATCCATTAGATGAGTGTTTTTATAAATAAAGATACAAAAGTGCTAGTTCAAGGTATCACTGGTTCTACAGCACTATTTCATACAAAACAAATGTTGGAATATGGTACAAAAATTGTCGCAGGAGTTACACCGAAAAAGGGTGGCACAGAAGTAGAAGGAGTACCTGTCTTTAACACAGTAGACGATGCGGTTAAAGAAACAGGTGCAAATGCTTCTGTCATTTATGTACCAGCTCCTTTTGCAGCAGACGCAATTATGGAAGCGGTTGATGCAGAGTTAGATCTTGTTATTTGTATTACAGAGCATATTCCTGTGTTAGATATGGTTAAAGTAAAACGCTATATGGAAGGGAAAAAGACACGTCTAGTAGGTCCTAACTGTCCTGGAGTTATTACACCTGAAGAATGTAAAATTGGTATTATGCCTGGCTATATCCATAAAAAAGGGCATATTGGTGTTGTTTCGCGTTCTGGTACTTTAACATATGAAGCAGTTCATCAATTATCGGAGAAAGGGTTTGGTCAATCTACTGCGGTAGGAATTGGTGGAGACCCTGTTAATGGAACAGATTTTATTGATGTACTTAAAGCTTTTAATGATGATCCAGAAACAGAAGCTGTCATGATGATCGGTGAAATCGGTGGAACTGCTGAAGAAGAGGCTGCCGAATGGATAAAAGCAAATATGACCAAACCTGTTGTAGGATTTATTGGTGGTCGAACTGCACCTCCTGGAAAACGTATGGGGCATGCTGGAGCCATTATTTCAGGTGGTAAAGGTACAGCAGACGAAAAGATTAAAACGATGAATGAATGTGGAATTGAGGTTGCTGAGACGCCATCTGTAATGGGTGAAACCTTAATTAGTGTTCTGAAAGAAAAAGATCTGTATGACAAATGTAAGACACATTAAAAACAACTAAAGAAGAGCAGAAAAACTCGAATAGGATAAAAAGATCCAGTAAAGCGTTATTCGAGTTTTTCTTGTTTCTTCATTAATACAAAGAGGTGAACTTATGGATGGAAACAATTGAATGGCACTTAATTCATCTTCACTATATTACAGGAAACAATCGAAAACTTATGAAGAAGATTTTGCAGAAAGATTCAAGGCTTGAACACATTTACAAATGGGATGTTAGTGATTGGAGGGAAAAATGTTTATTAAATGAAGAAAAGGCAATTTTTTTAGCAGATAGGTTGAAGAATAAGGAAATAAAACGACGAATTGTTGCTTTTCGAAAGACCTATCAAATACTGACTATTTTTAATGAAGCTTACCCCGAAACGTTGAAGCAAATTCCAGATCCTCCGTTTGTTTTGTATCTCCATGGTAACTCACATTTGCTAACCCATTCTCCTAACCTTAGTGTAATTGGTACAAGATATCCATCAAAGTATGCTAAGACCATTATGAATCGCCTGCTTATCCCTTTAACCAACTATCATTTTCTTTTTACAAGTGGAATGGCATTAGGTATAGACGGTTTCGCACATCAATTGGCATTAGAGAACCAAGCACCAACGATTGCAGTTTTAGGTGGTGGCTTTAACCATGTATATCCTAGCCAACATCGTGAATTGTTTAATCAAATTGCACAGAACAATTTATTAGTATCAGAATACCCACCTGATCAATCACCAAGAAAATATCATTTCCCGGAAAGAAATAGAATTATAAGTGGTTTAAGCTTTGCAACGCTTGTTATTGAGGCAAAAGAGAAAAGTGGTACGTTAATTACGGTAGACCAAGCGTTAGATCAAGGAAAAGAAGTTTTTGCTGTACCAGGATCCATTCTTGCAGAAACGAGTTCAGGCTGTAATCATTTAATAAAAGAAGGGGCAAGACTAGTACAAGCTAGTGGTGATATTTTAGAAGAATATCTACTAAAGCAGATGAATAAAAAAGGAAAATAAATGTCATTCATTCTAGTTTTTTGTATAGCATTGTTTGACAAATCATAAGAAAGTATTTAATAATAGGGAAGATTTAACTTATAAAAAAGCAAAAATATCACATAGATAAATGGAATGATTTTGCCTCTCGGGAGGGTATAATGAATATGGCACAATATCTAGTAATCGTTGAGTCACCAGCAAAAGCAAAAACAATTGAAAGATATTTAGGAAAAAAATATAAAGTAAGGGCATCTATGGGGCATGTACGAGACTTACCAAAAAGTCAAACAGGCGTAGATGTAGAGAATAACTATGAGCCAAAATATATTACAATCCGTGGTAAAGGCCCTGTATTGAAAGATTTAAAAACTGCTGCCAAAAAAGCCGATAAAATTTTCCTCGCAGCCGATCCCGATCGCGAAGGGGAAGCAATTGCATGGCACTTGGCACATAGTTTAAATATTGATTTAGATTCTGAATGTCGGGTTGTGTTCAATGAAATAACGAAAGATGCGGTAAAGGATTCATTTAAGCATCCGCGAACAATTAACATGGATTTAGTAGATGCACAACAAGCACGAAGAATATTAGATCGATTAGTTGGTTATAACATTAGTCCTTTACTATGGAAGAAAGTAAAAAAAGGGTTAAGTGCGGGACGTGTACAATCTGTTGCCGTTAAGATGATTATTGATCGCGAAAAAGAAATTAAAAACTTTAAACCAGAAGAATATTGGAGTATTGAATCTATCTTTAAAAAAGGAAGACAATCGTTTGAAGGCTCTTTTTATGGTGTTGATGGTAAGAAGAAGGCACTTCAATCAAAAGAAGATGTGGAGAAAATTCTAGCGACAATAAAAGGTAATGAGTTTAATGTAGATAAAGTGAATAAACGTGAAAGAAAACGGAATCCATCCCCAGCTTTTACTACTTCCTCTTTACAACAAGAAGCAGCAAGGAAACTTAATTTCCGTGCTCGTAAAACAATGATGGTAGCACAACAATTATATGAAGGAATTGATCTTGGTAGACGTGAAGGTGGTATAACGGGTTTAATCACTTATATGCGTACAGATTCTACTAGAATTTCTGATACAGCCAAAGAACAAGCGAAAGAATATATTCAAAATAAATATGGTAAAGAGTATACAGGCTATTCAAAAAAAGCGAAAAATGCTGAAGGGGCACAAGATGCTCACGAAGCTATTCGTCCGACAAATGCGTTAAGAGATCCGGAATCATTAAAAACAGTATTGTCACGCGATCAACTGAAGTTATATAAATTGATTTGGGAACGATTTATTGCAAGCCAAATGGCGCAAGCAATAATGGATACAATGACTGTTCATTTAACGAATAATGGTGTTGAGTTTAGAGCTACTGGTTCGAAGATAAAATTCAAAGGATTTATGGAAGTATATATTGAAGGGTCTGATGATCAGAAGAAACAGAAGGATAAATGGTTGCCTGATTTATCAGAAGGAGAAAAAGTAAAAACAGATAAGATTACACCGAATCAACATTTTACGCAACCACCTCCGAGATATACAGAGGCAAGACTAGTGAAGACAATGGAAGAAAAGGGGATTGGAAGGCCTTCAACATATGCTCCAACCCTCGACACTATTCAAAGACGTGGTTATGTCGCATTAGATAATAAGCGTTTTGTGCCAACTGAATTAGGTGAAATTGTTATCCAGTTAATTGAAGAATTCTTTCCAGAAATCCTAGATGTTGCCTTTACAGCGAAAATGGAAGGTGACTTAGATGCAGTGGAAGATGGTAAAACAGAATGGGTACAGATAATCGACCAATTCTATACAGGCTTTGATCAACAATTGCAAAAAGCGGAAAAAGAAATGGAAAAAATAGAAATACGTGACGAACCTGCTGGCGTAACATGTGAAAAATGTGGACATGAAATGGTATATAAAATGGGGCGCTATGGTAAATTCTTAGCTTGCTCTAATTTCCCGGATTGTCGTAATACGAAGCCAATATTAAAAGAAATTGGTGTGAAATGCCCAAGTTGTAAAGATGGTAACGTTGTGGAAAGAAAAACGAAAAAACGTAGAGTATTTTATGGATGTGACAATTATCCGGAATGTGAGTTTATCTCATGGGATAAGCCAGTTGGCAGAGATTGTCCTAAATGTGATAGCATGTTAGTTGAAAAGAAATCAAAGAAAAAAGTCCAGGTACAATGTTCATCATGTGATTATCATGAAGAACCACAAGGCTAATGTCACTATATTTTGAATAATTACCGTAGAATTTACAAATCAATAAACCTTAAAGTGTTAAGTTTTTGTGAAATTTTAGATGTAATTAAATATTGATACGGAGAATCCGAACAATTAACCTGAATGAAAGTATTTTACTGTGAATGCCATTCAGTCATTATTGTTCGGATTCGTTATGTATACATAGCTGTTATTTTAGAGAGAGCTTATATAATCAAATAATTTACCTGAAATAGAACTATCAAACGGTTGAATAAGTCTTAATAAATACATAGTTTCATTAGAGAATCTTTTCAACAATCATATATATTTTGTTAAATATCGAACAATGTTATGATATATATGTAGAGTTCTTGATATATAAGTTTAGATGGCTATTGAATAGGGAATGAATATAATATTGAAGAAAGTCATGACAATTTTGTAAAATTAATTGCGGTCTTGCATCTATTGTGTTAATATTTTAACGCATTTAGAGGTGAATTATGAGCTTTTTTAATTATTGGATCACTTATTTAGAATATTTACAAATCGAAAAGAATGCATCAAAGCTGACAATTGATGCGTATGAGCAAGATATTGCTGATTTTTTTAATTTCCTAAATACCGAAAATATTCAGGAACTGAAGCACGTTGATTACCGTGTTATTCGGACATACTTAACTGTTTTGCATGATAGAGCTTTATCTAAAAGATCCATCAATCGGCATATTTCAAGCTTAAGATCGTTTTTTAAGTATTTACTACGTGAAGATATAGTCAAAGAGAATCCATTTGTTCATTTGCATATTTCTAAGTCTAGTCATAATATTCCTGACTTTGTTTATCAAGAGGAAATGAAGTTGTTGTTAGAATCAATCGATCAAGGTACAACGCTTGGTAAAAGGAATATGGCATTAATAGAACTGATGTATGGTACTGGTATTCGGGTAAGTGAGTGTGTACAACTCACACTAGATGATATAGACTTCGATCTTCAAACAATATTAGTCACAGGTAAGGGGAACAAAGAACGATATGTTCCTTTTGGTGAGTTTGCTGAAAAATCGCTACAACAATATATTGATCAAAGTCGAACAAAGCTTATTACGGATAAGAGTAATCCGGGCAATATATTATTTCTTAATGCGAGAGGGAATCCGTTAACAGCAAGAGGAATAAGGCTTATTATGAACAAATTAGTGGAGGATGCTGCTATTACATTACATATTCATCCCCATAAATTACGTCATAGTTTTGCAACACACCTATTAGATAATGGAGCAGACCTTAGAGCAGTACAAGAATTATTAGGACATTCACATTTATCATCAACGCAAATTTATACACACGTTTCGAAAGACCGCTTGAGTAATGTATATAAGACAGCCCATCCGAGGGCAAAGCGTTAGGAGGAATACAATGGATACTTTTCATGCAACAACGATATTTGCTGTTCAGCATAATGGTAAATCAGCTATGTGTGGTGACGGGCAAGTAACATTTGGAAATCAAGTAGTAATGAAACATACCGCTAAGAAGGTTAGACGATTATTTAAAGATCAAGTATTAGCTGGTTTTGCGGGTTCTGTTGCAGATGCTTTCACCCTATTTGAAAGCTTTGAAACAAAACTGGAAGCATATGATGGGAATTTATCACGTGCAGCTGTAGAGCTTGCAAAAGATTGGCGAAATGATAAATATTTACGAAAACTGGAAGCGATGTTAATTGTTATGAACAAAAAAGAATTACTATTAGTATCTGGTACTGGTGAAGTAATTGAACCAGATGATGGTATTCTTGCAATTGGTTCAGGCGGTAATTATGCTTTAAGTGCAGGAAGAGCATTAAAAAAACATGCTCCAGATATGGAAGCAAAAGATATAGCAAAAGCTTCTCTTGAAGTAGCAGGTGACATTTGTGTATTTACAAATGACCAGCTTATTTTAGAAGAACTGGAATAAGAAAGGAGAGGTTCGTGCATGGCAACTAATTTAACACCGAAACAAATTGTTGAACGTTTAAATGAATATATAATCGGACAAGAAGATGCTAAAAAAGCAGTAGCTGTTGCATTAAGGAATCGATATCGAAGAATGCAATTGCCCGAAAATCTAAAAGCAGAGATCGTTCCTAAAAATATTTTAATGATTGGCCCAACAGGTGTAGGGAAAACCGAAGTGGCTAGACGACTAGCAAAATTAGTCGGTGCTCCTTTTATTAAAATAGAAGCAACGAAGTACACCGAAGTAGGTTACGTAGGTCGTGACGTAGAATCTATGGTTCGTGATTTAGTTGAAATGTCCGTTCGCATGGTTAAAGAAGAAGCGATGGAAGCCGTACAAGAAAGAGCAGAAGAGCAAGCAAACGAGCGAATTATTGATTTGCTAGTACCGTCTAAAAAGAAATCAACTTCTAGTAAAAATCCGTTCGACATATTTATGAATCCGAACCAACATCAAAATAATACAGATAATACGAATGATTCGCAGGAAAAAGAAGATATTAAACAAAAAAGACAGCAGATGAAGCAACTTTTAGATCTTGGCGAATTAGAAGATAAAAACGTGACTATTGAAGTAGAAGAGCAAACTTCTAACATGTTTGATATGTTACAAGGTTCTGGTATGGAACAAATGGGAATGAATATGCAGGATGCTCTAGGTCAATTATTCCCTAAGAAGAAAAAGAAACGAACTGTATCAGTAAAAGAAGCGAGAAAATTATTAACCTATCAAGAGGCGCAAAAGCTAATTGATATGGACGATGTGACGCAACAAGCAATTGAAAAAGCAGAACAGACAGGTATTATTTTCATTGATGAAATAGATAAAGTAGCAATAAAACAAGAACAGTCAGCAAATGTATCTAGAGAAGGTGTACAGCGAGATATTTTACCAATCGTAGAAGGCTCATCAATAGTAACGAAATATGGCCCGGTGAAAACAGATCACATGTTGTTTATTGCAGCTGGTGCATTCCATATGTCTAAACCTTCTGATCTTATTCCGGAATTACAAGGTCGATTTCCGATTCGAGTAGAATTTGAAAAATTAACAGTAGCTGATTTCAACCGAATTCTTTCGGAGCCATCTAATGCACTTATTAAACAATATAAAGCACTGCTTGAAACAGAAGGAATTACCATTTCATTCACGAAAGAAGCGATTCAACGCTTGGCAGAGATAGCTTATGAAGTGAATCAAGAGACAGATAATATCGGTGCTAGAAGATTACACACTATTTTAGAGAAATTGTTAGAAGAGTTATCTTACGAAGCATCAGATATAGGGATAGGTAATATTGAGATAACAGAAAACTATGTAAATGAAAAATTAAAGTCAATAGCAAAAAACAAAGACTTAAGTCAATTTATTTTATAATTTGGATGGTGAAAAAATATGCAATTATTAGAAAAGACAAGACAAATAAATGCGATGTTACAAAAAACAAAACGAAAATCAGTAGACTTCACAGATATGTCGAAAAAACTACGAGATGTAATTGAAGCAAATGTTTTTATCGTTAGTCGTAAAGGAAAATTGTTAGGTTTTGCAATTAATCAACAAATTGAAAACTCACGAATGAAAAAAATGTTAGAAGAACGTCAATTTCCGGAAACATATACGGATAATTTATTTAATATCACTAGCACGACACCAAACCTTGATATCGACAGCGAATATACAGCTTTCCCTGTTGAAAATCGCGAGTTATTTCAGAATGGTTTAACAACAATTGTCCCAATAATTGGTAGTGGAGAACGATTAGGTACGTTAATTCTAAGTAGATTCTCTGAATCATTTGATGAAGGTGACTTAGTATTAGCAGAATATGGTGCAACAGTTGTAGGTATGGAAATATTACATGAGAAAACGAAAGAAATTGAAGAGGAAGCGCGTAGTAAAGCAGTTGTTCAAATGGCGATTGGTTCGTTATCTTATAGTGAATTAGAAGCTATTGCACATATTTTTGAAGAATTAGAAGGTAATGAAGGGTTATTAGTTGCTAGTAAGATAGCTGATCGTGTAGGTATTACCCGTTCCGTAATTGTAAATGCCTTGAGAAAATTAGAAAGTGCTGGTGTCATTGAATCAAGATCACTAGGTATGAAAGGAACATATATCAAAGTATTAAATGATAAATTCCTTGCTGAACTACATCAACAAAACATTTAAATCTAAAAAAGGTCTCCTCTTAAAATGAGGGGGCCTTTTTTAGATCTAATATAGGGAACGAAAAAAGATACATATCCAACATAAACGAATAAGTTAAAGCGGTTACAAAAACCTATAACTATTTACTTAATAATATATAGTTCGACAACAAACAACAAAAAATTCAACATTTTAATGAGTCTTTTGCCCTAAAATGAAAAGGGAATACCAATACTTTAGTAATGATGTGACGATTAGTCATAGACATAGCTGACTAATTAATTTACAATATACGATAGAAAATCTAATTTTATGAGGGTTTATACTATAAAAGTGAGGGGAAAATAATGTCTTTTTTTGGTGGGACAATCCAAACATTAGAAAATTCACTGCAATATGCATCTGTTAAAAATAAAACGATAGCGCAAAATATATCGAATGCAGATACACCGAATTATAAGGCGAAAAAAGTAAGCTTTAATAACGTACTGAAAAATGAACTGTCTAATTCTTTTCAAACTACCAGGACGGACAATCGACATATTCCGTTTTCTACGGGTGAATCAAACGTTCGTATTACAGCAAATAACAACACGATGTACAATCACAATGGTAATAATGTAGATGTTGATAAAGAGATGACAGAGTTAGCAAAGAATCAAATTTATTATCAAGGATTGGTCGACAGAATGAATGGTAAATTTAATAGTTTGCAAACTGTTGTTAGAGGAGGTAATTAAGTATGTCCATTTTTCATGCGATGAATACTAGTGGTAGTGGTCTGACCGCCCAAAGACTTAGAATGGATACTATCTCTTCCAATATTGCAAATGTTGATACAACGAGAGCGACAGTTAATGCAGATGGGGAATATGAACCATATCGTAGAAAGATGACGGTATTCAGTCCGAAAGATACAAATAGCTTTTCATCCATATTACAGAAAAACATACATAACACACAGACGTCAGGTAATGGAGTAAAAGTATCACGAATCATAGAAGATGAGACTGAGCCATTTAAACAAGTCTACAATCCTAATCATCCAGATGCGAATGCAGATGGATATGTTGAAATGCCAAATGTAGACCCGTTAAAAGAAATGGTCGATATGATGAGCGCAACTAGGTCATATGAAGCAAATGTAACGTCCTTAAATGCATCAAAGACGATGCTAATGAAAGCATTAGAGATTGGTAAATAATAATAGTTGAAGGAGCGGATGAAGAGATGAATATTTATTCATTAGAAAATATACAACCTACTTCTGCGCAAACAATACAAAAGAAACAGACCGTCGGGGAAGCACAACAAGCGTTTGCTCAAAGTTTACAAGGTGCAATTGAAAATATAAATAATGCTCAACAAGTTTCGGACCAGAAAACAGAAGCACTTGCTAAAGGAGAAATTGATGATTTACATGATGTGATGATAACAGCACAAAAAGCAAGTATCGTTTTGCAAACTGGTGTTGAAGTCCAAAAGAAAGCAGTTGATGCATATAACGAAATTATGAGAATGCAAGTTTAATTCCATTCATTGATGTAAACAAAGTAATAATTGTTGGGGGCAAAAAATGAACGAGAAATTGAAACAGTATAAGGAAAAAGTAACAACCTATTATGCCTCAATGTCCAAAAAACAAAAGACGTTTCTTTTTGGTGGACTTGGAGTAATAATCGCTATTCTTATCATTGTTGCAGTGTTAACCACAACAAGAAATGATATGGTAGCACTTTACAAAGATTTGTCTGTCCAAGAAGTAGGTCAAATAACAGAAGAGTTAGATGCCCGCGGTGTTTCTTATGAAATTACCGATGCCGGTACAGGAGTAAAGGTACCTCAAGCTATGGCTGATTCATTGTTAGTCGATTTGGCAGCACAAGGGATACCTGACAGTGGAAATATTGATTACTCCTTTTTTGCAGAGAATAGCTCTTGGGGCATAACAGATAATGAATTTGAAGTAATGAAGTTAGATGCCATGCAAACAGAGCTGGCAAATTTAATAACAAAAATAGATGGAATTAATGGAGCAGAGGTAAATCTGAATATCCCGAAAGAACCAGTATTTGTAAGTGAACAAAGTCAACCATCTACTGCGTCAATCGTTATTCAGACTGCACCAGGTTATCAGTTTGAACCAAGCCAAGTAAATGGTTTATATCAACTTGTAGCTAAATCTATTCCTAATTTATCTACCGATGATATTGTCATTATGAATCAACATTTTGAATATTTTGATTTAAATGATAACAGAGCCCTTGCGAGTGGAGATTCCTATACTTCACAACAACAAATTAAAGGTGATATTGAAAAAGATATCGAACGAAATGTGCAAAAAATGCTAGGTTCGATGATCGGTATGAACAAGGTAGCAATTTCTGCTACAGCTGATGTAGATTTTACGCAAGAACAACGTGTTGAAGAAATTATTGAACCAGTCGATGAAGATAATGATACGTTACCAGTTAGCATTGAGACGATTACAGAATCGTTTACAGGTGCACAGCCTGAGGAAGGTGCGGCTGGTGTGGGAGATGGAGAAGTTGCCAACTACCCAGCCGGTTTAGATGGTAATGTAGGAGACTATGAGCTAGTAAAAGAATCGGTCAACAATGAATTCAATAGGATCCAACGTGATATTGTAGAAAGTCCATATAAAATTAGGGATTTAGGTATTCAAGTTGCGATTGACAATACGAGAACGTTAGAAAGTGGAGAAATGGAACAGTTATCCGCACAAGAACAAGCTGATGTAGAACAAAGTGTTGCTTCTATCTTGGATTCCATCATATCAACTAGCATAGATAAAACGTATGAAGAAAATATTACACCAGATGACAAAGTATCGATTGTTTTCCAACCATTTGAAGGAACAGATACCATTCAAACTCCTACAGTTAACCAAGGGATTCCTACATGGGTATATGTTGTAGGCGGTGGATTATTAGTAGCCATTATTATTTTGTTATGGATGTTAAGAAGAAGAAAAGCTAGTACAAATGAAGAGGCAGAACAAGCAGTGCAAACTGTAGAAGTGGATAATCAAGAACAAGTCGTTCCACCAATTGCACATACAGATGATTCTGACGCTGCGGTGAGACGTAAACAATTAGAGAAATATGCGCAAGATAAACCAGAAGAATTTGCTAAATTATTAAGAAGCTGGATTACAGAGGACTAAGGGGGTTAATGTCATGGCAAAGAGAAATAAACTTAACGGAAGACAAAAAGCTGCTATTCTATTAATCTCACTAGGTCCAGATGTTTCTGCACAAGTATATAAACATTTAACACCTGAGGAAATCGAAAAGCTAACTTTAGAGATTTCCTCTGTGAAGAAAGTAGAAACAACAGAAAAAGATGAAATTTTAGAGCAGTTTCACGAAATAGCAATGGCACAGGATTATATTTCACAAGGCGGTATTTCGTATGCCAAAACCGTTCTTGAGAAAGCGCTGGGAGAAGATAAGGCGGCAGATATCTTAACCAGGTTAACGTCTTCCCTACAAGTAAAACCATTTGATTTTGCTAGGAAGGCAGAACCAAATCAAATAATTAATTTTATCCAAAATGAACATCCGCAGACCATTGCGTTAGTGTTATCGTATTTAGATTCAGAGCAATCTGCACAAATTTTGTCTGAATTGCCTCAAGACATGCAAGCAGATATTGCACGCAGAATTGCGGTGATGGATTCTACGTCACCTGAGATCATTGCAGAAGTAGAACAAATACTAGAACGAAAACTATCTACGACTGTTTCACAGGATTATACACAGACTGGTGGTATCCAAGCTGTTGTGGAAGTGCTTAATGGTGTAGATAGAAGTACGGAAAGAACGATTTTAGATACGCTTGAAATTGATGATCCAGAGCTGGCAGAAGAAATTAAGAAAAGAATGTTTGTCTTCGAAGATATTGTTACGCTTGATAACAGAGCGATTCAACGTGTTATTAGAGAAGTGGAGAACGACGATCTACGTCTATCATTGAAGGTTGCTAGTGATGAAGTGAAAGAGATTGTCTTTAATAATATGTCGCAAAGAATGGCAGAAACATTTAAAGAAGAAATGGAATTTATGGGACCAGTACGTTTGCGTGATGTGGAAGAAGCACAGTCTCGTATTGTATCTGTTATTAGAAGATTAGAAGAAGTCGGTGAAATTGTGATTGCCAGAGGCGGAGGGGATGATATTATTGTCTAATCATTCCTTACCTACTAGGCAAATAGGATTACGGAAGATAGAACAACATTCAGTAGAACCATTCGATTCTAAAGAGGTTGCTACGTCATCATTACATACGATATATCAACAACTAGAAGAAGCGAAAAAGCAGTACCAAGAAACGCTAAATCAAATAGAACATGCAAAACAAGCAGCTCAAGATGAGGTAACTCAATTAAGAGAAGCGTGGGAAGAAGAAAAGATACAATATATTGAAAGAGCACAACAAGAAGGTTATCAACAAGGTTTTGAACAGGGAAAAGAAGACAGTTTACGTGAGTTTCGCCAAATTATTTCAGAAGCAACAGATGTTCTCAATACCGCAAGAGAAGAGTACCATAAAATTATAGCTGAGAGTGATGAAACAGTTTTACATGTGGCTTTGAGTGTAGCAGAAAAAGTTATTAAGCAATCCATTGCAGAAGATAACGATAAATTTATCGGAATTGCGCAATCATTGATTGAGCAGGTGAAGGAACATCCAACCATTAAATTATTTGTTGCAAGCAAATATTACTCGTTACTGATGGAACATAAAGATGAACTCGCAGCAATTATTCACAATCAAGCAGAGTTTACCATTTATCCAACACCTGAATTACAAGAGGAACAAATAATGATTGAATCACCATACGGTCGAATTGATGCTTCTGTTGATAGTCAATTAGAGGAAATTAGAAATAAGTTATTTCATCTAGTGGAGGAGATTACCCGTGAAAACACAGATGATATTGAATGAATTAGAGCTGATGGATTCATATAAACGGTTTGGTAAGGTTGATCGTGTCGTCGGGTTACTAATAGAAGCGAGAGGCCCAGAGGCACGAATGGGCGAGGTGTGTTATATACATACAACAAAGAAGAACGAAAAAATAATGGCTGAGGTCATCGGTTTCTATGAGAAGAAAGTTCTATTAATGCCTTATTCCTCTTTAAGTAATATTGCATCAGGCTGCTTAGTCGAAGCAACGAAAAATTCCTTACAAGTTAAAATAGGAAGATCATTAATTGGTAAAGTGATTGACTCTACTGGAAATATGCTAGATGGTTCTTATTTGCCAAAAGGCTTGAAAGAATATCCAACAGAACAAGCACCACCTAATCCGTTAGAGCGTCCACGAATTAAAGAACCTATTCAGATTGGCGTAAGAGCGATTGACACCATGCTTACAGTTGGAAAAGGACAGCGAATTGGAATTTTTGCAGGTAGTGGAGTAGGTAAAAGTACTCTTCTAGGTATGATCGCTCGTAATAGTAATGCTGATATTAATGTGATTGCGCTTATTGGAGAACGTGGACGAGAGGTAAAAGAATTTGTAGAAAGAGAGCTTGGTCCAGAAGGTTTAAAGAAATCGATTGTTGTCGTAGCAACCTCTGATCAGTCCGCATTAATGAGAATCAAAGGTGCTTACACTGCAACAGCAATCAGTGAGTATTTCCGTGATTTAGGCTACAATGTCAACTTAATGATGGACTCTGTTACAAGGGTAGCGATGGCACAACGAGAAATTGGACTTGCCATAGGAGAACCTCCAACAACAAAAGGTTATCCGCCATCCGTTTTCGCGATGTTACCCACATTGCTAGAACGAACCGGAACAAGTAAACATGGCTCGATAACGGCATTTTATACTGTATTAGTTGATGGAGATGATTTTAATGAGCCAATCGCGGATACAACACGTGGTATCTTGGATGGTCATTTTATCCTAGATCGTAAATTAGCTGAAAAAGGACAATTTCCTGCTATTAATGTATTACAGTCCGTCAGTCGGGTTATGCCAGAGATTGTGCCGAAAGAAAGACTTCATTTAGTTCAAAATATTCGTTCCATACTAGCTACTTACAATGAAAATGAAGAATTAATTCAGATAGGAGCCTATAAGCGTGGAACGAATCAAGTTGTCGATCAAGCAATTCAGCTCCAACCAAAGATTATCAATGTACTCAAACAGGATATGAAGGAAAATGCTGATGAAAATAAAGCTCTTCAACAATTAGAGCAATTGGTGAAAGGAAGTATTACTTCATGACACAGTTACATGGCTATGAAAAAATCAGAATGTTACGAGAAAACGAGAAAATGGTCGCTCAACAAAAATATCAAGGTGCTGCAGCAGAATTCGAAAAGAACGCTAATCAGCTATATGATCTATTAAGAAAGAAAGAATTAGTAGAAGAAAATTATCGTCAATCTTTATCTGATAAATCAGCAGTGAATACATTGCAGTCCTATCATCAATATTTAGATTTTTTAATGCCATCTATTATCAGCATTCAAAGGAAAGTAGATGTTTCGAGAAAAGAAATGAATCGTCTACAAGAGAATGTAACAGAACAATATATAGAAGAAAAAAAGATTACGAAAATCATTGAACGGAAGAAACGACTGTTTAAGCAAGAGGAAACCAAAAAAGAATCAATGTTAATGGATGAAGTATCCATTCGCAATTATATAGAAAAGTAAGGATAGGTGAAGAAATGGCTACCAATCCAAAGAATAATAAAGAAAAAAAACCAGGAATCTTCCAATGGTTAATTGTCATCCTTGCGCCATTATTGTTAGCGAGCATTATTGCAGTCATCATAATGGCTGTTATGGGGGTTGATGTGAGTAAACATACAAAAGAAGCATTAAATAAAATACCATTCATCAGTGAATATGTTACAACAGATGAAGAGGAGCTTCACGCTAATCAGTTAGCCGATCGAGATCATCAAATTAGTATGCTAGAAGAAGAGGTAGAGTCATTACAAGCTGATAATCAACTAAAAGATAGTACTATTGCTGAATTAGAAGAAGAAGTAGCAACAATGTCAGAGCAAGCAACAGAAGTAGACGAAGAGGAAACAACAGAAACTTCAGGTACTACAAGCGATTCTGTAAAAGAAATCAGTAAGTCCTTTGCTGCCATGAAACCTAAAGAAGCAGCACCAATCATTGAAACGATGGAAAATGATGTTGCGATTCCTCTATTAAGAGAAATAAAAGCGGATGAAAGAGGTAAAATTTTGGCTGAGATGGATCCAGAAGTAGCAGCAAATTTGGCTGATATTCTTGCAAATGATTAACCGATATATAGGAGTGAAAGGGGGTGAACGTATGCTTCAAGGAATAGATTTGTTAACAAGTTTCCCTAGTCAGTCCCAGTCGCAAGCGCCAAGCAATTCTTCATCTAGCACAAAAAATGATTTCTTTCAATTAGTCATGTCTGATCATCTGGTGAATCAGGCTGAAGTAGAAGTAATTGAACAAAATGGTGAAGAATTATTAGAAGAGGATAGCAATAGATTGCGCCAAGTGATGCAAGAATTATTCGAAAATAGTGATATTGACTTGGCTGATACCGATCCTACTGCTTTAATCAATGGATTAACAGATTTAGTAGATAGTGATAAAACAGTGATCAATAAAGTCATGGAGAAGTTGATAGTGGCGTTTGAAAATAGCCAAACAGATTCATCGATGCCAATTTATCCAATGGCTCAAGCTAAAACAGAAGTGGAACAAAATAGTGAAGAGTTATTGGATGAATTACTAGCATTTCTTACTGAAAAGACTGTTGAAGAAGAAACCTTTTATTTATCGGAAGAAGATAAACAAAGGTTGGGCCAATTGCTGCAAGGGATCATTAACGATACTGATACTGAATTGATTGACACCAATTCTACTGCTTTAATCGATGAGTTAGCACATTTATTAGATAGTAATAAAACAGTGATCAATAAAGTGCTGGAGAAATTAAGAACTGCATTAGAAGATAGCCAAACAGATGCTCCGACGCCGATTTATCCAATGGAAATTCCAATGCTACAAAGTATATCCAACGTGCAAGAAGCTAGTAAGGAAAAGCTAGATAAACTTATCGTTCAAACAGAGCAAGTACTTGTATCTATATCGGACCATTCAAATAAAGCACAGAATTATAAGCAAATTCTACAACTTTTAGAGCAGTGGTCGAAGTTGGACAGTAAGACACAGTTGGCAGCACAAGTAGTTTTGTCAGAATCCGTAAGTGAGAATAATAAAGATATTTGGTCAACATTATTAACAAATTTTATGAACAGGCAATCAATTGATCAACAATATAGTAGTTCGCAGAAAGTAACGCAAGTAGACATAAAACGTTGGTTACAGAATGCGGTAGATAAAAATGACACCGTCAATCAGTCGCGAATGGACCATGTTAACCAGCCATTACAATCTAAGGTACAACAATATACGATTCATTTGTCTTTAACAAATACAGATGAACAACTTGTGCAGAAGCAGTTGCTCGATCAGTTTCAACAAGTGATGAAAAATAGTCAATTTATGAAGCTTTCAAATGGTACGAACCAATTAATGTTGAGAATTCAGCCAGATCAATTAGGTGAGGTAACAGTTAAGTTACTTCAAGTTAATGGTGAGATGACAGTGAAAATGATTGCAAGTTCCCAGCATGCGAAGGAATTATTAGAAGGTAATCTTCATCAATTACGCCATTTATTTTCACCACACCAAATACAGATTGAAAAACAAGAGAGTTATGGACAAGTAGAGCAGGATAACTTATTGGATGATGATCAAGCAGAAGATTCTAACGCGCAACAGCAAGAACATGAAGATAATGACCAAGCGAATGCTGATACACAGGATGAATTATCATTCGAGGATTTATTAGTAAATGCGAAAGTGTAGGTGAAAAACAATGACAACGATTGATCCGAATTATTACTTAGCTAATCAGAAACAAACGAAAGAAGTGAATAATAATTTAGGAAAAGATGAATTTTTGAAAATACTAGTTACCCAACTACAAAATCAAGATCCACTAGATCCGATGGAGGATAAAGATTTTATCTCGCAAATGGCTACTTTCTCGTCTTTAGAACAAATGACGAATATGTCAGGTTCAATGGAAAAACTGGTGCAAAATCAAATGGTTTCACCTGTTATTCAGTATAGTCATTTAATTGGCAAAGAGGCTAGTTATTATCGAATTGATGAAGAAACGGGTAAGCCTGCCACTCCAAAAGAAATCGTATCGAGTAAAGTGGTAGCAATTTCTGAAGAACAAGGATATGCCGTTATTGAATTGGAAAATGATATGAACATCTACACAGATGAGGTACTTAAAATTAATAATCCTTCTGATGAATAAAGGAGGTCCTTTTCATGGTCAATAAAATCCATGCATTTCATCATCCACTTGTTCCTAATATGCAGACTCCTAAGCAAAAGGATTCAAATCTTTTTGCAGATGTTTTAAAAAAGCAAGAAAAGGTTGAGCTAAGTAAGCATGCAACCAATCGAATGCAGGAACGCAATATTGTTCTAAGTGATGAAGATTGGCACAACATGAATGACAAGTTAGACGAGGCAAAGGTAAAAGGTGTGAAAGAGTCATTAGTGATTATGAGTAATGCGGCATTTATCGTTAACGCTCAAAATAAAAAAGTAATTACAGCTTTAGATAAGACCGAATTGCAGAGTCAAATATTCACCAATATTAACGGAACAATTGTATTAGATTAGGCTGGACCCTTATGGGAGGCCGTCGACTGTCAAATGACTGCGACAGTTCATTATCATTAATAGAAGGGGAGTTTTTGTAAATGTTACGTTCTATGTATGCAGGAATCTCAGGTATGAAAGGTTTTCAAACAAAATTAGATGTTGTTGGTAATAATATTGCCAATGTCAACACAGCAGGCTTCAAAAAAGGTCGAGTAATGTTCCAAGATATGCTTAGCCAACCATTAACAGGAGCGAGTGCACCAACAGAAGACGGAACGCGTGGAGGGGTAAATCCACGTCAAGTAGGTACAGGATCACAAATAGGTGCGATTGACACAGTTGATACCCAAGGAAATCGTCAGACAACTGATCGTCCATTAGATGTACAAATAGAAGGGGACGGTTATTTTGTTGTAGAGAATGGTGATGAACAATTTTACACGCGTGCAGGTAACTTTTATTTAGATGACGATGGTAATTTAGTAAATCCAGACGGTTATTATGTATTAGATACTGATGGAGATAGAATAGAAATTCCTAATGAAGCAAGAAGTCTTAGCATTACTGCAGATGGTACGATTAATTATAATGATGAAGATGGATTGAATACTGACAATCAAATCGGATTAAGTCTGTTTTCTAACCCTGGTGGATTAGAAAAAGTGGGTTCTAATTTATATAGCGCTACTGTCAACGCTCAGCAAGTCAACGAAGGTGGAGAATATTTCACAGCTGGTGGTCCGGAAGGTGTAGGTAATTTGGTTGCTGGTGCATTAGAAATGTCTAATGTTGACTTATCAGAAGAGTTCACAGAAATGATCACAGCACAACGTGGTTTCCAAGCGAATACACGTATTATCACAACATCTGATGAAATTTTACAAGAACTCGTTAACTTAAAACGATAATAAGGAGGTAGAGAGTTAAGCTCGCCTTAACTCTCTCAATCTATGATTACATTAACAAAGCTAAATGGCGTAAGTTTAACGATTAATGCAATGTATATAGAAAGAATCGAGTCATTACCAGATACTACGATTACACTAACGAATAATAAGAAATTAATCGTCAAGGAATCAGAAGAGTTAGTGAAGCAATACGTACAAGAATTTTATAAAGAAATTGGTCTGTATCAATTGCAAAGAGAAGTAGGTGAGCAAGAGAATGAATCCTAAGTTAGTGAAAATTTTAGTTGCGGTTCTATTAGTTATAACATTAGCGGGGGCAGTAACTTTATATTTCATTATTACTAGTTCAAACAATGATGGAAAAGCAATGACATTGGATGATATGGTTGACTATTCCTATACAACGGAGGAAATTAGAACAGATCTTGAGGATGGAAATTATGTGCTTATCCAATTTCAATTTATTACAGATAGTAAAGCAGCACTAGAAGAAATTGAAAAGAGAGAATTTCAAGTGAAAAATGAATTTATTAAGCTTTCTAATCATTTAGGTGCAAAAGATTTTCAAGATAATTTATCTGAACTAGAGACTAATATGAAAGATGCAATGAATACGTATATGAACGATGGAAAAGTGGTAGATGCATTAGTTATTAGCAAAGTAATTCAATAGGTTTAACTCCGGATGGAGGTGAGAGAATGGCAGATGAAATACTATCACAAAATGAGATTGACGCCCTATTATCAGCATTATCATCTGGTGAAATGGATGCCAATCAATTGATAGAAGAAGAAAAAGATAAAAGAGTAAAAGTATATGATTTTAAGCGTGCGTTGAGATTCTCGAAAGATCAAATAAGAAGTATTTCGCGAATTCATGATAATTTCGCAAGACTACTATCAACGTATTTTTCCGGTCAATTAAGGACATATGTTCATATCGGAGTAGCCTCTGTAGATCAAATTCCTTATGAAGAGTTTATTCGCTCGATACCCACTAAAACGATTCTCAATGTATATAGTGTTGCACCATTAGATGGAAGAATTATTTTTGAATTCAATCCTAATATTGCTTATGCGATGCTTGATAGAATGTTAGGTGGTACGGGTAGTAGTGTGAATAAAATTGATAATTTAACAGAAATAGAAACATCACTTATGTCACAGTTGTTCGAGAATGCATTAGACAATTTACAAGAAGCATGGAGCTCTGTTACAGATATTAATCCTATTTTAGAGGATTTTGAAGTGAACCCACAGTTTTTACAATTAGTCTCTCCAAATGAAACGGTTGTTGTCGTTTCATTGGATACAACGATTGGTGATAGTAGCGGGATGATTAATATATGTATTCCACATGTCGTGTTAGAGCCGATTATACCGAAATTATCTGTACACTATTGGATGCAACAAGAGAAGACAAAAGAGAGAAAACCAGAAGAATATCAGATGATTGCAGAAAATATTAAACAATCAGATATGGATATGACCGTATTACTAGGTGAGACATCAATTACATTAGAAGAATTTTTATTCTTGGATAAAGATGACACGATTGTGTTAGATAGAAGTATTGATCAGCCGCTAGTATTACAAGTGGATCAGGAGCCAAAGTTCCTTGTTCAACCAGGTAAGAAAAAACATAAAATGGCAGTGCAAGTTTTAGAAGAAATTAAGGGAGGGGATTAAGATGATGAATGATGGAATGTTATCCCAAGACGAGATTGATGCACTTTTAAATGGATCTGATGATACCACGGATGATTCTAATGTAGATGTAGCTCCTTCCGCTGATGAATATTTGTCATCTATAGAAGAAGATGCTTTAGGTGAAATTGGAAACATATCATTTGGTAGTTCTGCTACAACTTTATCTACTTTATTAAATCAGAAAGTCGATATAACAACACCGACAGTAAGTGTGCTACATAAGGGAGAATTAAATGAAGAATTTCCTATTCCATATGTTGGGGTTGAAGTGAGCTATACAGAGGGTTTTAGTGGAGCAAATTTATTTATCCTTGAATCTAAAGATGCTGCAATTATAGCAGATTTAATGTTAGGTGGAGATGGCAACCCAGAAACACAGGAGTTAAATGATATCCATCTCAGTGCGGTTCAAGAGGCAATGAATCAAATGATGGGGACAGCTGCAACTAGTATGTCAACGGTATTTAATAAGAAGATAGATATTTCGCCACCAACGACTTCAATAATGGATGTAACGGAAGAAGAAACGCAAGCTTTAACATCAGATGATGATGTTCTATTAAAAGTTTCCTTCCAATTACAAATTGGTACATTAATAGATTCTAAGATTATGCAGTTACTACCTGTACCATTTGCAAAAGAGTTAGTTGATCAGTTACTACATGCAGATAATAAGGTAGAAGAGACACCTGAAGAACCGCTTAATCATGCTAGTGGATCTGATGATGTACCTAGCTCAACTGTAACACAGCAACCAAGTCAACAACCTGTTGAGCGCATGCATCAGCCTCATCAACCGAGACAACTTGGAGCGAATTCATCAACAATAAATAATGAGGTACAATCAGCAGCTTTCTCTAACTTTGATGAAGTATCGATGCAACCTAGTGAACGAAGAAATTTAGATTTACTAATGGATATTCCATTACAAGTGACTGTTGAATTAGGTAGAACGAAAAGAACGGTCCAAGAAATACTAGAGTTATCATCTGGATCTATTGTTGAATTAGATAAACTTGCCGGTGAGCCAGTTGATATATTAGTGAATCAAAAGTTGATTGCTAAAGGTGAGGTCGTTGTAATTGATGAAAACTTTGGTGTTCGAGTAACAGATATTGTTAGTAAAGAAGATAGATTAAAACAATTAAAATAGACGAAAAGAGGAATGATATTTATGGCAAAATCAGTATTAATCGTAGATGATGCAGCATTTATGCGAATGATGATTAAAGATATCTTAACAAAAAATGGTTATGATGTAGTGGGAGAGGCTGAAAATGGTCAAGAAGCCGTAGATAAATATAAAGAGCTTCAACCTGATTTGGTTACAATGGATATTACAATGCCTGAAAAAGATGGTATTACAGCTTTGAAAGAAATATTAGGCCTTAATGGAGGTGCTAATATTATTATGTGTTCTGCAATGGGACAACAAGCGATGGTAATTGATGCGATTCAAGCCGGAGCGAAAGATTTTATTGTAAAACCATTCCAAGCAGACCGAGTAATTGAAGCAATTTCCAAAGTAATAGGTTAATGAGGTGTTTAGTATTAACCTAAAATATCAAGTGAGTATCCTATTTATCTTGTTATGCGCTATTGTCATGCCTCTTACATTAGAGGCAGATACAATGGTAGATGAGATGCTCGATAATCAAGATGAAATACAATCAGAAGACGAAGTTAGTGATACAGATGTCGTTGTAGATGAACAAGATACACCGATACAATCATCAAGTTTTATCGGAAGTTTTATTCAGCTATTATTAGCGTTAGCGTTTATTATTGCGTTAATTGTTTTAATTTCTAAATGGGTAAAGAAAAAGAATGGATTTCTCGGTAAACAGCAAATATTAGAGAATTATGGTGGCATAACAGTAGGTCCTAATAAGACTATTCAAACGATAAAAATAGGAGAACGTTTTTTTGTTGTAGGTGTAGCAGACAATATTGATTTATTAATGGAAATAACAGATGCAGATACGATTGAAAAGTTGAAGAATCAAGAGGAAGAACGAGATGCTCTTGATAAACTAACATCAAAATGGAAGAAAGAACCTAAAGAAATAAAAACGAACGATACGAGTCAGTTTATGTCTTTATTTAACAAGGAGCTAAGCGCAATGAAAGAAGGCAGAAAGAAAGTATACCAAAAATTAAAAGAAAGTAGCAAAGACAATGATGATATATCTCATTGATGCATTCTCAGGTGCTGATACAGAGAGTATTAGTGCATCTGTTCGCCTATTACTCTTATTAACCGTGCTTTCACTTGCGCCTAGTATTTTAATTTTGATGACTAGTTTTACTAGAATTATTATCGTATTGTCGTTTGTTCGTACATCACTAGCTACACAGCAAATGCCACCTAATCAAGTGTTAGTTGGACTAGCCTTGTTTATGACATTTTTTATAATGGCTCCAACGTTTCAAGAGGTAAATGAACAAGCTCTACAGCCATTGTTTAATGAGGAAATAACATTGGATGAAGCGTATGATAATGCAAGTATTCCAATGAAAGAATTTATGTCCAAGCATACAAGAGAAAAGGATCTAGCGTTATTTATGAACTATGCTGCGTTAGATAAACCAGAATCGCTTGAGGATATTCCGTTGACAACATTAGTTCCTGCTTTTGCCATTAGTGAACTGAAAACAGCCTTTCAAATGGGCTTTATGATTTTTGTCCCGTTTTTAGTTATTGATATGGCTGTTGCGAGTGTTTTAATGTCAATGGGGATGATGATGTTACCACCAGTAATGATTTCTTTACCATTTAAGATATTGTTGTTTGTCCTTGTAGATGGGTGGTACTTAATTACTCATTCATTATTAGATGGCTTCTTGCCATTGTGACATACGTTTGAGAGGAGATACTGATAGTGAGTGGAGAATTTGTTGTTTCATTAGCAGAGCAAGGGGTTTTTACCATTTTAATGGTGACAGGTCCAATATTAATACTTGCTCTAGTCGTTGGGTTACTAGTAAGTATTTTTCAAGCTACTACCCAAATACAAGAACAAACCTTAGCTTTCATACCGAAAATAGTCGCTGTTCTACTAGGTATTATTATTTTCGGTCCATGGATGCTTTCTAAAATGGTAGAATTCGCTTCTAATATTTTTCAAAATATCAATCAGTTTGTGGGATAAAATATGTTTGAATTAATAGATATTAATCGTTTGCCAGCATTCATTTTAATATTGGTAAGAGTAACAGCGTTTTTTGCGACCGTACCAATATTCTCTTATCGGAATATACCAGCACAACTACGAATAGGAATTGCTGTTTTTCTAGCATGGATTATGTTTTATACATTAGAAGTCCCAACACTAGCATTTGATGGGATGTATGTCTTGTTAATAATGAAAGAGGCAATTATCGGTTTGTTGTTAGGACTTTTCGCTTATATGATTCTAGCGGCTATCCAAATAGCTGGTGGTTTTATTGATTTTCAAATGGGTTTTGCAATAGCAAATGTAGTGGATCCTCAAACAGGTGCGCAAAGTCCTTTAATTGGTCAATATTTTTACACAATTGCCATTCTTTTTCTATTAACGGTTAATGGGCATCACCTTCTATTAAATGGATTAATGTACAGCTTTACAGAGCTTCCGTTGGACCATTTGTTCCATTTTAGTAATATTGATTTTATTTTGCGGACATTTAGTCAAATGTTTTTAATGGCGTTTCAATTATCTATACCCGTGGTTGGCTGTTTATTTTTAGTCGATGTTGCGTTAGGTATTATTGCAAGGACTGTTCCGCAATTAAATGTGTTTGTAGTCGGTTTGCCATTAAAAATCCTAGTTGCATTTGCTGTTTTGCTCATTTTTGTTACGTTCTATATAGCAGTTGTACAGCAGCTGTTTCTATTTACGTTAGAAGCGATTGAAAGCTTGATACATATATTTGGAGGTGCTTAGACAATGAGGTTACGATTAGACTTGCAATATTTTGCTGGTGAAAAAACAGAAAAAGCAACTCCAAAGAAAAGGCAAGATGTACGTAAAAAAGGACAAGTAGCAAAAAGTCAGGATGTAAATACAGCGATACTATTATTTTTCGTTTTTATTATTTTACTTGTGCTCGGTGGTTATTTAAAAAATGCGATGACTGATATGTTCACAAAGACGTTTACAGAATATATCTTTCATCCTGTCACAGAGGATGAAATTTTTACCGTATTTATCGATGTTCTATCCAAGATAAGCCTTGCGGTAGCACCGATAATGCTTGTAGCAATCGTTGCAGGATTAGCCTCAAATTTAATGCAAATAGGTTTTCTCTTTACCGCAGAGCCATTAAAAATGAAACTAGAGAAAATTGATCCCATTAAAGGTGCGAAGAGGATATTTTCTGTTAGAGCCTTGGTTGAACTAGTGAAATCATTATTAAAGATTACTATAGTTGGTGTAATTACCTTTTCTATCATATGGATGAATCGTGATGAAATGATGATGCTTGTAAATAAGGATGTTAATGGAGCACTAGCTTTCTTTGGTCAAATGACTATCCAAATGGGGATTGCAGCTGCAATTGGTTTGTTAATTATTTCGGTAATTGATTATGCTTATCAACGATTTGATTTTGAAAAGCAAAATAAAATGTCAAAGAATGATGTGAAAGATGAGCATAAAAACATTGAAGGTGATCCATTAATTAAGTCCAAAATAAAGGAAAAGCAAAGACAAATGGCGATGCAGCGAATGATGAGTGAGGTACCAAATGCGGATGTAGTTATTACGAATCCGACTCACTATGCAATAGCGCTTAAATATGATGAGAATAAAGCAGATGCGCCGTATGTTGTTGCGAAAGGAGTCGATTTTGTAGCAAGGAGAATTAAAGATATTGCTGGACATCATGATGTAATGATGGTAGAAAATCGACCTTTAGCAAGAGCATTGTATGATCAAGTGGAAATTAATGAAGTAATACCTGAAGAGTATTTCCAAACTGTGGCGGAAATTTTAGCCTACGTATATCGAATTCAAAAGAAGATTTAAGTTTGTTGTGTTACACAAAGGAGTTGTAAGTAGATGAAAGCTAGAGATTTTTCTGTTCTAATCGGTGTCATTTTAATAATTGTTATGTTAGTTATCCCTCTTCCAGGGTGGTTATTAAGTATATTTATTTTAACCAATATTTCTCTAGCATTAATCGTCATATTAGTGTCGATGAATACGACTGAGGCACTACAGTTCTCTGTATTCCCATCTTTATTGTTATTACTTACGTTATTTCGTTTAGGTTTGAATGTATCTACAACAAGATCCATCTTGTCTGAGGCAGAAGCAGGAGGGGTTGTAGAAACTTTTGGTACATTCGTAATTGGCGACAACCCACTTGTTGGTTTTGTTGTGTTTGTCATATTAATTATCATTCAATTTTTAGTTATTACAAAAGGTAGTGAACGTGTATCAGAGGTAGCAGCACGATTTACATTAGATGCGATGCCTGGTAAGCAAATGAGTATTGATGCGGATTTAAATGCTGGAATGATTAATGAGCATCAGGCAAAAGAACGTAGAGAAAAAATTGAAAATGAATCAGATTTTTATGGTTCAATGGATGGTGCAACGAAGTTTGTTAAAGGTGATGCAATTGCTGGTATTATTATCGTACTAATTAATATTATTTTTGGACTTATTATTGGAATGGTACAGCATGGTATGAGTTTTAATGAAGCGATTGATGTTTATATGCGCCTAACGGTCGGAGATGGATTGGTAAGTCAAATTCCTGCTTTACTAATCTCCACTGCAACAGGAATTGTTGTGACACGAGTAGCATCAACTGACGGGAATTTAAGTGCAATCGTAACGAAACAATTATTACGTTATCCAACACTTTTATATGTAGCAGGTGGAACGATCTTTTTACTAGGTCTAACTCCGATTAATTTCTTCCTTACTACTGTGATTGCTGCTGTACTATTTGGTAGTGGATATTTATTGTCAAGAAAAACGCAAACAGACGAAACACCAACAGAAGAGGAAATCGTTGAATCAGCATCTGAGGATATGCAATCGCCAGAAAATGTAGTTGGATTGATTAACATGGATCCAATTGAATTTGAATTTGGTTATGGTTTAATCCCGCTCGCAGACTCTAATCAAG
The DNA here is from genome assembly GCF_033949965.1 of Gracilibacillus pellucidus. Taxonomy (NCBI): domain Bacteria; kingdom Bacillati; phylum Bacillota; class Bacilli; order Caryophanales; family Bacillaceae; genus Gracilibacillus; species Gracilibacillus pellucidus. The sequence goes on from NZ_JAWZSR010000008.1 coordinate 35,949, forward strand.
GTGGAGATTTATTAGACCGAGTCGTTATGATTAGGCGTCAGCTTGCAATAGAATTGGGGCTTGTCATTCCGGTTGTTAGAATTCGAGATAATATTCAGTTAAATCCAAATGAATATCGTCTCAAGATTAAAGGAAATGAAGTTGCACGAGGTGAGCTTTTACTTGATCATTATTTAGCGATGAGCCCAGGGATTGAAGATGATCAATTAGAAGGTATCGATACTGTGGAACCAGCATTCGGTTTACCTGCTAAATGGATAGCTGAAGATGTCAGAGATGATGCAGAAATGTCTGGCTACACGGTAGTAGATCCTCCGTCTGTTGTATCTACGCATATCACAGAAATAATTAAACGAAGTGCGCACCAATTAATTGGTCGTCAAGAAACGCAACAGTTAATTGATTACTTGAAAGAGTCCAATCCAATTCTCGTTGAGGAAGTAACACCAGAACCATTAGCAGTTGGTGATGTTCAGAAAGTATTAGCTAAATTATTACGAGAGAATATTTCGATTAAGAATTTGCCAGTAATTTTTGAAACACTTGCTGATTTCGCAAAGATGACGACAGATACAGATCTCTTAACTGAATATGTGAGACAATCACTGTCTGTTCAGATTACTAATGATCTACTACAAGGGAATCAACAATTGAAAGTTATTACCGTATCAGGTGAAGTGGAAAAATTAGTTGCAGAGCATGTGCAACAAACAGAACACGGTAGTTATTTAGCAATGGACCCAGACACACAACAACGAGTGATTCAATCGGTAGGAGAAAATGTGGAGAATATGAGTTTGCGAGAGGAAACACCTATAATCTTGTGTTCACCGACCATTCGTATGTACTTTAAGCAATTGCTAGATCGTTTTTATCCTACTGTAGTAGTCTTATCGTATAACGAGTTAGAGCCAACGGCAGAAATTCAAAGCATCGGGGTGGTGAATGTAGCATGAAGGTAAAGAAGTTTAAGGGAGCAACAATGCCAGAAATCATGCAAACCGTTCGAAAGGAACTAGGTGCTGATGCGGTTATATTGAACTCAAAAGTCATTCATGAAGGCGGATTTTTAGGATTGTTCAAAAAACGGAAATTAGAAGTGCTGGCAGCAATGGATCCAGTGCGTTTGCCAAATAAAAAAGCGATTCAACAGAAAAGTAATGTTACTAGTTTGCAAGAAATTCCTGCTAAGCAAATTCCGCCTGAACAAGAAGATGTTTTAAAAGAAATTCGAGAAATGAAGCAATGGATGAAAAGAACTACAACAACTAATCAAACTTTTACATCTAATTTCCAAGTTACCTATGAGCGGTTACTTGATCAAGAGGTAGACCAAGATATTGCGTATGAATTGATGGATCAAGTTCAGCAAAGGTTGAAAGATGAAGAGGTTGTTGAGCATAAAGTGAATCAACAACTTGCATTTGAGATGAAGCATCGAATTGCAAATAATGGAACATATGGTGGAGAAATATTTGATAAGCAATTGATTCATTTAGTAGGACCTACAGGTGTGGGGAAAACAACGACAATAGCAAAACTCGCTGCACATACTGTTCTCGAGCGGGGAAAGAAAGTTGCTTTTATTACAACTGATACCTACCGTATTGCGGCTATCGAACAGTTAAAGACATATGCCAAAATATTAGATGTACCAATTGAAATTGCATATAATTTAGAAGACTATCAAAAGGCAAAACAAAAATTTGTAGATTATGATCATATTTTTGTCGATACAGCTGGTAGAAACTTTAGAGATGAACAATACATCAAAGAACTGGGAGAAATAGTTGATTTAAATGATGAAGTTAATACTTATCTTGTTCTATCTTTAACGACTAGAGCAAAAGATATGGAGGAAATTTATCAACAGTTTAATACGATTCCGGTCAAACAGTTAATTTTAACGAAGAAAGATGAAACCTCTATATATGGTCCCATTTTAAACTTAGTATATAAACACAAAATTGGTATTGCCTATATGACAAATGGTCAAGATGTACCAGATGATATTGAAGAAGTTTCGATCGAGCATATTGCGAAACTAATAGTTGGTGATTAAGATGGTGGATCAAGCGGAAAAATTAAGAGAAAAATTACATATTTCTCATGACAAATATCGAGCTAAAACGATAGCGATAGTAAGTGGCAAAGGTGGTGTCGGGAAATCAAATGTTGCGTTAAATTTCTCTATTTCTATGGCGAAAAAAGGTCAAAAAGTATTACTCTTTGACCTCGATGTTGGAATGGGGAACATCGATATTTTATTAGGCATAACTTCTACCTATTCAATTATCAATATGTTCGAGAATAATTTGTCGATATATGATATTATAGAAGTAGGACCAAATGCCCTTTCGTATATTTCAGGTGGAAGTGGTCAGGACAATATATTCTTTCTTGATGAGGGAAGACGACAATATTTTCTTGAACAATTAGAGCTTGTGATGAAAGAGTATGATTATATTATTTTTGATATGGGAGCAGGCGTTACGAGAGAAACAATACATTATATATTAGCTGTTGATGAATGTATTCTAGTGACAACTCCCGAGCCAACGTCTATGACAGATGGTTATTCCATGATTAAACATGTGTTATTGCAACAAAAGACAAAATTCCATTTAATCATTAATCGGTCAAAAGATGAAAAGCAAGGTGTTGATACGATGAATCGAATGCGGAATGTAGTGAAACGTTTTTTACAACATGATTTGATACCACTCGGTACGATTCCTGATGACCGAGCAGTCACAGATGCAGTTTTAGCACAAAAGCCATTTATTCTGCATAATCCATACTCTAAAGCATCTAAGGCAATCAAGATTGTTACAGAGCAGTTTTTAGGAGAGAAACGAGAGAAAGTAGCAGAATCAAGTTTTCTTAGTAGACTAAAACGATTTTTAACAGAGAGGTAGACACCTATGACAAAAAAACGCGTATTAGTAGTTGACGATTCAGCGTTCATGAGAAAAATGATTTCCAATATCATTAATAATTCAGTGTATTTAGAGGTAATCGACACAGCTAGAAATGGTCAAGATGCGATTAATAAAGTAATGGAGTTAAAACCGGATTTAGTAACTTTAGATGTCGAAATGCCTGTAATGGATGGTATCTCTACATTACAAGAGATAATGAAAAAAGCTCCAACAGCTGTTGTTATGTTATCAAGTTTAACAAAAGCAGGTGCAGATAAGACGATTGAAGCGATGTCTTTAGGTGCCGTAGATTTTATTGCTAAGCCCTCCGGTTCGATTTCACTAGATATTGCTGATATTGAACGTGAAATAATAGCGAAGATAGAGCATGCATCTAATGCTAATTACTCATTGAAACCAGAGCGGAAAACTTACATAAAAGAAAAAAACTATAAGCCAATCACATCGAATCGTCCTATCGTTGCAATTGGTTCTTCTACTGGTGGACCTAGGGCTTTGCAACAAGTTATTACTAAATTACCTGCTGGTTTTCCAGCTCCGGTTGTAATAGTACAACACATGCCAAAAGGTTTTACAAAATCATTGGCTGATCGACTTAATAGGTTATCAAAAGTAAATGTGAAAGAAGTAGAGGATGGCGATTTAATTGTAAAAGGTACAGTCTATCTAGCTACTGGTGGTAAACAATTTAGAGTGGTTGAAAGAGGTTCTAGCCTATATGCAGTAGTAAAGGAGGAACAACCAGTTAATGGACATCAACCAGCTGTAGATGTGTTATTTGAATCAGTTTCCACCATTGCAAATTGTCAACCTATTTCAGTTATTTTAACAGGCATGGGTAAAGATGGTTCTAATGGATTAGTTAAGCTCAAACAAAAACATCCGAGAACGATTGCAATATCTCAAACGGAAGAAACATGTGTCGTATATGGTATGCCTCAAGCAGCAGAAAAAACTAGTCTAGTAGACTATGTAGAAGATCTCGATAGAATAAGTGAAGTATTAATACAAAAAATTCCAACGAAGAGGTGAAATACGGATGGAAAATAGTGAATATCTTGAAGTATTTATTGAAGAAAGTAAGGAGCATATCCAATCATTAAATGATCAGTTATTAATTTTAGAAAATGAACCTAATAATATGGATACAGTCGGGGAGATATTCAGGTCAGCGCACACATTAAAAGGTATGGCTGCAACCATGGGATTTCAAGACTTGGCTGATTTAACGCATAAGATGGAAAATGTACTTGATGCGATCCGGAATGATCAAATTAATATTACAACAAATATTATTGATGTTATTTTTCAGGCGGTTGATCAGTTAGAAGGAATGGTTCTTGATATTTCGGAAGGTGGGGATGGAGCTTCTGACGTTCGAGAATTAGTCAATATATTATTAGCAATTGAAAAAAATGAACAACCCGTTCCTACCAATAAGGAACAACAGGTTGTAGAGGAAGTAAAGGAAAGTCCATCACAATTCGCTGAATTAGATCAGTTCGAGTGGACAATTTTAGAGCAATCTAAGGAAAATGGGTTTGAAAACTTACAAGTAACCGTCACATTAAGTGAGAATTGTTTATTAAAAGCAGCTCGCGTATATATGGTTTTTGAAGTATTAGAACAAGTTGGTGAAGTGATTAAATCTGTTCCTACGGTGCAAGAACTTGAAGAAGAGAATTTCGATCTTCAGTTTAATGTGTTATTAGTAACGAAAGAGGATCCAGAAGAAATTAAACAAAAAATCTTGAAGGTGTCTGAAATTGCGAGTGTAGAGATAGCCACTTTCGAACGAAAAAATACAGTTTCACAAGAGGTTGAAAAGAATCAGCAAGAAGAAAATGCTGATACACCGAATGAAACTACTCCAACACAACAAGAAGATAAAAAGAAAAACGGAAAAGCAGTTGCTAGTAAAACGATCCGTGTCAATATCGACCGACTTGATGGGCTGATGAATCTATTTGAAGAGCTTGTTATTGATAGGGGACGTTTAGAGCAAATCTCGGCTAATTTAAAACATACTGAACTACAAGAAACAGTAGAAAGAATGTCTAGAATCTCGGGTGATCTACAAAACATTATTTTGAATATGAGAATGGTACCAATTGAACAAGTGTTTAATCGTTTTCCACGTATGGTTCGTCAACTTTCTAAAGATTTAGGCAAAAAGATAAACTTAGAAATTGTCGGTGCAGAAACAGAACTAGATCGAACGGTTATTGATGAAATTGGTGATCCTCTTGTTCACTTAATTAGAAACTCGTTAGACCATGGTATTGAAACACCAGATAAGCGAAAAGCCTTAGGTAAAAACGAAGAAGGACGCTTATTACTTAAAGCATATCATAGTGGAAATCATGTTTTTATCGAGATATCTGACGATGGAGCAGGTATCAATAAAGAAAAAGTGTTGAATAAGGCGATTTCAAATGGTGTTGTAACTGCTGAAGAAGCACCTAAGCTTACCGACAAAGAAGTATTTCAATTAATTATGTCTAGTGGATTCTCTACTGCAGATAAAATTAGTGATGTATCAGGCCGTGGAGTAGGTTTAGACGTGGTGAAGAACACGATTGAATCACTAGGTGGTACTATTACGATTGAATCAGAAGAAGGAAAAGGTTCACTATTTTCGATTCAATTACCACTTACATTATCTATTATTTCTGTACTATTAGTAGAAGTACAGAAAGAAACATATGCTATTCCACTGTCATCTATTATTGAGACAGCAATAATTAATAAGGCCGATATTTTAAATGCTCATAATAAGAAAGTAATCGACTTTAGAGGAAAAGTAGTACCATTAATCGACTTAAAGAATGTATTTGAAGTGCCGACAGAAAATCATGAAGATGATTTATCATCGGTTGTTATTATTCGTAAAGGTGACCAGATGGCAGGGCTTATTGTTGATACATTCATCGGTCAGCAAGAAGTAGTGCTAAAATCATTAGGTGATTATTTAGGTGATGTGTTTGCTATTTCTGGTGCGACTATATTAGGTGATGGTCAAGTTGCTTTAATAGTTGATACGAATTCATTAATAAACTAGGAGGGATAGCATGGAAGAAGTACTGAACAGTCAAAAATCGATTATCATTCAATTAGATCAGGAAGAATATGCGATTCCTGTTGAAGTTGTTGGAGCGATTGAAAGAATGCAACAAATCACACGAGTTCCAAAGACAGCAAGTTTTGTAAAAGGTGTCATTAACCTTCGTGGTGTTGTAACTCCAATTATTGATTTACGTGAACGCTTTGGAATAACAGCTGCAGATTATACGGAAAGTACAAGAATAATTATTGTTCATCATGAAAAATATGATGTTGGATTTATTGTAGACGCTGCATATGATGTGTTAGAAATTCCTGAGGACGCTATTGAGCCTGCACCACAAGTAATCGGTACAGTTAATGTAGATTATATTAATGGTGTCATCAAAGTGGATAAACGTCTCATTATGCTTTTAGATTTAAATAAAGTGTTATCACAAAAATCACACAATAACGCATATGAGATGGAAGGGTAAATAAATGGCAGAGTTAGATAAGTTACAAGGTCAGCACTTAGATGTTTTGAGAGAGGTAGGCAATATTGGAGCTGGAAATGCTGCTACAGCACTTTCCGGCTTATTAAGCAAAAAAATTGATATGAATGTCCCTGCAATTAAAGTGGTTGGATTTAATGAATTAATGGAGTATGTAGGTGGTCCAGAGCAAGTCATCGTTAGTGTGTTTTTACGTATCCAAGGTGATGCGCCTGGTAATATGTTTTTTGTTTTATCGCCGGAAGAAGCAAGTTCATTAGTAACAGAGTTAACGGGTGCTACTGCTGATAACTTAGAGGAAAACGAATTAGCGATTTCCGCTATATCAGAAATAGGAAATATCCTCTCTGGTTCCTATTTATCTGCCTTATCTGATTTTACGTCTATCAATATGCAACCAACGGTACCTAACGTAGCCATCGATATGGCGGCAGCTATTTTAATGCAAGGTCTACTTGAAATGTCGCAAGAGAATGATTATGCGATTATTATTGATACAACAATTGAAGAAGAAGTACAACAATCTAAAGAATCGATTAAAGGTCATTTCTTTTTATTACCTGACCCAGACTCTTTTGATGAAATATTTCAAGCATTAGGAGTCGAAGTAGAATGACAACTATAGAAACAGTCGAAAAGGTCGGTATTGCCGATTTAAAAGTGACTAAAATACCTAATCTGTTAAAGACTTCAGGTTTAGGGTCTTGCGTGGGAGTTGTCATTTATGAACAGTCTATTGCAGGACTTGCACATGTGATGCTTCCGGATTCTACAACATCTAGTAAAGGAATAACTAACCCAATGAAATACGCAGATACCGCTATTGATTTATTATTAGATCAATTGTTGTCTGAGGGAACTCGTAAATCTAGGTTAAAGGCAAAAATAGCTGGTGGTGCACATATGTTTTCTTTTCAGTCTAACAATAATATGCTCAAAATCGGAGAGCGTAATGTAGAGGCTGTACTAAATAAATTAAAGGAACATAATATACCTGTTATTGCACAAGACGTAGGTGGTGACAAGGGAAGGACAATTGAGTTTAACATTTATACAAGTATGTTAGAAGTTAGAACGGTGAAAAGTGGAGTTACACAAATTTAATTAGCACGGTAATGTTTGAAAGAGGTGATTCGATGGTCAAAGATATAATGATAGAGAAAAGCTTATGGGATAAATGGTTAGAAGACAAAAGTGAGGGAAATGCTAATGAATTAATCGAAAACTATATGTATCTTGTTCAATATCATGTCCAACGAATCGCTGTTAATTTACCCAAAAGTGTTAACAAGGATGATGTAAGAAGTTTGGCGCTTTTTGGTTTATATGATGCGATTTTAAAATTTGATAGAAGTCGAGATTTAAAGTTTGATACTTATGCCTCCTTTAGAATAAAAGGTGCAATTCTTGATGGGCTTAGAAAAGAAGACTGGTTACCTCGCACAACGCGTGATAAAGTAAAAAAAATAGATCAAGCAATTGAAGTACTAGAACAGTCCCATCATCGAGAAGTTACTGCTACTGAAATTGCAGAATATTTAGGATGTACTACCGATGAGGTTCAGGAGTCACTGAAGGATAGTTTCTTCGCTAATCTGCTGTCAATGGAAGAAAAAAATAAAACGGGTTCTGAGGAAACACGAGAAGGTGTTGGTTACCTTATTCCAGATGAGAGGGAAGTGTTACCTGAGCAGTATCTTGTGCGTAGTGAAAACTATTTGGAATTATCACAATGTATGGATCAATTAAAAGAAAACGAACAGATGGTGTTAAGTTTATTTTATGATAAAGAATTAACTTTCACTGAAATAGGTAAAGTGTTAAGTTTAACCACTTCAAGAATTTCACAAATTCATAAACAAGCTATAGTGAAAATTCGTCATTTATTTGAAAATAAACGGATAGGCGGGCTTGATCATGAGTGAACAAAAAGAGATAAAAGAAATTAAAAAAAAGATAGATATTCATATCGAAAAAAGCCGTTTAACAGCCTCTATATATTTAAAAGATGTAGATGGTTTAGAAGAAATTACGGAAGAGGATGTTATCCGCTTATTGGATAGTTATGAAGTATCTTTTGGTATTACAAGTTTTGCAAGTTTTGATTGGAAACAAAAATTAAAAGAAACTAGTAATTTTGTGATTGCCAAAGGTGCAGAGGCTGAAAATGGGCTTAATGGTAAATTGATTCTCAAACAATCAACGGATCAAACATTGTCAGATAAAGAGAAAACAAACTTTAGAGATGTAGTGAAAATCCCTATGGTAGAAGAAGGAGACATATTAGCACAATTAATACCACCTACAGACGGAAAAGCTGGTAGAGATGTTTTTAACAGACCTTTGAAGGCTAAAAAGGGAAAAAAATTAACATGTAAATCGGGTGAAGGTGTCTTATTTAATGAGGAAGACAAAACGTTTATTGCAGCGACAAGTGGACAATTATCGGTTGGAGAACGTGTGATAAGTGTGTTCCCATTGTACGAAATTACAGGTGATTTATCACTAGAAACAGGTAATGTTAAATTTAATGGTTCTGTATGGATTAAAGGGAGTGTCCCTTCTGGTTATCAAGTAGATGCCAAAGGCGATGTGACCATTCAAGGGATAGTTGAATCAGCGCAAGTAAATGCTGGAGGGAATATTGTCATTAATGAAGGTATAGCAGGTATGGATAATGCTAATGTAACGGCAAAAGGTAGTATTGAAGTTGGTTATATCAATCAAGCAGATGTGACTGCAGGTCAAGATCTGATTGTTAAGAAATCTATTATGCACTCTAATTGCTTTGCACAGCAAAGTATTTACTGTACAAATGGTAGTATTATTGGTGGAAGTTGTTCTGCTGGCAAAGTGATTGAAGTGAAAAATGTAGGAAATCCGGCTAATACGAAAACAGAATTAGCATTTGGAATTCAAAAAAGTATTATGGATCGAGTAAATGAATTAAAAGTAAAACAAAAAGAGTTAAGTGAAAATGAACAAAAGCTTCGAAACCTAGGTTATCAACTCCAACAAAGAAAAGAATCTTCTGGGGGCCTGTCATCGAAGGAAAGAATAACTTTGTTGAAGCAACGAAACATGTTTTCTAAGACAAGAGAGGCCTTATTACAAGTAGAAGAAGAATTAAACGAATTACAGTTCGAAATAGGTAATTTTTCAGGACTTGAGCTGATTGTAAAAGGAAGATCCTATGAAAATGTAGAATTGCTCTTTGGAAAATATAAACGAAAATTAAATCAAGAGCATCATTATTTTAGAGCATACCTAGATGAAAAAGAAGTAACAATTCAAACTTTATCACAGTAAATGTTCTGTTATATAGCGCCGAGTTGTAATAAAAAAGCTAAGTGATAGAGAAGCGATTGCTAACTCCCTCGTTAGCTTTTTTTGAAAATGATTGCTAGATTGCTTGGATATTAGTATATTGTTTATATAGTGCAATGATGATTTTTCATTTGGAGGTTATGCTTTATGAGCTGGAAAGCTGTAGAAATGCAAGTTGCTATACCTAGAACGCAAGATGCAGGTAAGATCCAAGATCATCTTCAGCAACAAGCAAGAATGGAGCAAAATCAATTAGCACAATCTATACTGAATAGTGAAGCAAGAAAAAGAACACAAGTTATCAAGCAGAAGGCGAGCGAACAATTAAAAAATAATAAAAAGAAGAATCAAACACTTCCATTACAACAAGAAAAAGAAAAGCTGGTAAATGATAGGAAACAACTGTATATAAGACACCCATTCTTGGGAAGTAGAGTAGACTTTAATGGTTAAGAGGTAAATAGATGATATATATATTATTAATGATTAGTTTTATTATACATATCATAACATTTGTGATTATCAGACAAATGAAAGTGAATCATGATAAGACTAGAGTGAATGATTCAGATATTAATGAACAAATAAAAAATATGGAAGATACACTTGCAGTTTATTTAGTAGAATTAAAAGAAGAAAATGCTAACTTTGTGAAGCAAATCGAACAGTTACAGCAAAGGAAAAATGAAGCAAACTCAACAAATAACGAACAAAAACAGTCCTTCGTTGAAAAAACTTCACCTCAACCAATATCGGAAACGCCAGATAAATCAACAAACAACTTTCAACCAATTACGGATGTAGAAAATGTGGAAGATGTAGTAGAAAAATCGACTACTGCGACTGCACTTCATTTACAAGAACAAGGATATACGTTAGAAGAAATCGCAAAGAAATTAGATAAAGGTAAAACAGAAATAGCACTTTTATTGAAATTTCAACAAAAAAAATGAAATATTGCTTGATTGACCATATACATTATGGTATATTTATTTTCGGTGTTAAATACACACGTTTGCGGAAGGTACGAGTGGTGCTAATTTTTAGTCCTTGAACCATATGAAGCAAATGGAGGAAAAAAAACCAATTAACAGGAGGAAAAAAACATGGCAGTTATTTCAATGAAACAACTACTAGAAGCTGGTGTTCATTTCGGACATCAAACACGCCGTTGGAATCCTAAAATGAAGAAATATATCTTCACTGAGCGTAACGGCATTTACATTATCGACTTACAAAAAACAGTGAAAAAGGTTGAAGAAGCGTATAACTTCATTAAAGAAATCGCTGAAAACGACGGTACTGTTTTATTCGTAGGTACGAAAAAACAAGCACAAGAGTCAGTTAAAGAAGAAGCAATCCGTTCAGGAATGTACTTCGTTAACCAACGTTGGTTAGGTGGTACATTAACGAACTTTGATACTATTCAAAAACGTATTAACCGTATGAAAGCTATCGAGAAGATGGAAGAAGACGGTACTTTCGAAGTGCTTCCTAAGAAAGAAGTTGTAGGTCTTCTTAAAGAAAAAGAACGTTTAGATAAATTCTTGGGTGGTATTAAAGAAATGACTAAGATCCCTGATGCTTTATTCATCATTGACCCAAGAAAAGAGCGTATCGCTGTTGCAGAAGCACATAAATTAAACATCCCTATCGTAGGTATTGTAGATACAAACTGTGATCCAGATGAAATTGATTATGTAATTCCTGCGAATGATGATGCTATTCGCGCTGTTAAACTTCTTACTGGTAAAATGGCAGATGCTATTTTAGAAGCTAAACAAGGTGAAGTAACAGAAGAAGTTGCTGAAGAAGCTGCTCCAGAAGCAGAAGCTACAGAAGAATCTACTGTTGAATCTGTAGAAGAGTAATTAAAGGTTTTGGTGATAAGAGGGAGACCTTTTATCACCTTTTTTTCAGAAAGTAAAGCAAAAAAAGCGGATAGCTATCAATGTTTGACTAATTTTTCGCTTTTCTTACTTATAAGATATTTAAGGAGGAATCTCTAATGGCAATTACAGCACAACTAGTAAAAGAATTAAGAGAAAAAACTGGTGCGGGAATGATGGATTGTAAAAAAGCACTAACAGAAACAGACGGAAATATTGAGGCAGCAATTGATTTTCTTCGTGAAAAGGGTATTTCTAAAGCTGCGAAAAAAGCAGATCGTATCGCTGCAGAAGGTTCTGCACATGTAGAAGTATCTGGAAATGAAGCAGTGCTATTAGAATTAAACTGTGAAACAGACTTCGTTACTAAAAATGATCAATTTAAAACATTGGCTAAAGAAATTGCTAATCACATCCTTTCTCAAAAACCTGAGACAGTGGAAGAAGCTTTACAACAACCGTTTAACGGAAATGGTGAAACAGTAGAAGAATTCATCAATTCTAATATTGCTAAAATTGGTGAGAAAATTTCACTACGTCGTTTCTCATTATTCACTAAAACTGATGATGACGCATTCGGTGCATACATCCATATGGGTGGCTCTATCGGTGTTGTTACAGTTCTTGAAGGAACAAATGATGAGCAAGTGGCGAAAGATGTTGCAATGCACGTAGCTGCTGTAAACCCTAAATATCTATCTCGTGATTCAGTTTCTGCTGAAGATGTAGAAAAAGAACGCGAAGTACTTAAAACGCAAGCATTGAACGAAGGTAAACCAGAACATATCGTTGAAAAAATGGTTGAAGGTCGCTTGAATAAATTCTTCGAAGAAATTGTTTTATTAGAACAAAGCTTCGTTAAAGACCCTGACCAAAAAGTAAAACAAATCGTGAAAAACAGCAATGCTTCTGTTAAATCATTTGTTCGCTATGAAGTTGGCGAAGGAATCGAGAAACGTGAAGATAACTTTGCTGAAGAAGTAATGAGCCAAGTAAACAAAAAATAATCTTATTTAAATGAGGGGCACTTAGTGTCCCTCATTCTTTGAAAAGTAATATAATTTAAACAGAACAGCAGGAAATTATTTTTACTTTTTACTTGGAAGAAATCCATGCTTTTATTATAATATTTACATATATGGAGGTAATTATGGCTACTGCTAACTACAGAAGAATTGTTCTAAAATTAAGTGGTGAAGCTTTGAGCGGTGAACAAGGTTTTGGACTTGAACCAACTATTGTACAATCTGTGGCAAAACAGGTGAAAGATATCGTGGAATTAGGTGTAGAAGTCGCAGTTGTTGTTGGTGGTGGTAACATCTGGCGCGGTAAAGTAGGTAGTGAAATGGGAATGGATCGTGCCAATGCTGATTACATGGGAATGCTTGCAACAGTAATGAATTCACTAGCTTTACAAGACAGCTTAGAGAATGTAGGAATTCCTACACGTGTACAAACGTCAATTGAGATGCGTCAAGTAGCTGAACCATATATTCGTCGTAAAGCGATTAGACATCTAGAGAAGAAACGCGTCGTTATTTTTGCAGCAGGTACAGGGAATCCATATTTCTCTACTGATACAACTGCAGCATTAAGAGCTGCGGAGATTGAAGCAGAAGCAATTTTAATGGCCAAAAACAATGTTGATGGGGTCTATACAGCAGATCCGAAAATCGATAAGAATGCGGAGAAATATGATGAACTAACATATTTAGATATTCTTAATGGAGGATTAGCAGTAATGGATTCCACTGCATCCACACTATGTATGGATAACAATATACCATTGCATGTGTTCTCAATTTCTGAGGAAGGCAATATCAAAAAAGCTGTCCTTGGCGAAAATATTGGAACGATTATAAGGGGGAATTAATTATGTCTCAACAGGTAATGAATGAAACTCGTGAGAAAATGGATAAAACAGTAAAAGCATATTCTAAAAACTTAGCTACTGTTAGAGCAGGTAGAGCTAACCCAGCAATTTTAGATAGTGTACAAGTTGAGTATTATGGTGCATTAACACCGCTAAACCAACTTTCATCTATTTCTGTTCCAGAGGCGCGTTTGTTAGTAATCACACCATTTGATAAATCAACGGTTGCAGAGATTGAAAAATCTATTTTAAAAGCAGACCTTGGCCTGTCACCTTCCAATGATGGTAATGTGATTCGTATTAGTATCCCGCCATTAACAGAGGAACGTCGTAAAGAATTAGTAAAAGTAGTAGGTAAATACGCAGAAGAAGCGAAAGTACAAATTCGTAACGTACGTCGTGATGCAAATGATCAACTTAAAAAAGATGAAAAAAATGGCGACCTTACAGAAGATGATTTAAGGGCATACCAAGACGATGTACAAACTGAAACAGACAAATTCATTAAGAAGATTGATGAATTAACAAAAGAAAAAGAACAAGAAATTATGGAAGTCTAAGCAAAAAAAAGGTAGAATATATATTGAGTGTAGAAGCCCTCTTAATAAGAAGAGGGTTTTTCCACTTTAATAAAATGAAACTTGAATCAGTGGGTGTGTTAAACTCCCACTGATTATTAGCGAAACTTATCAGAAAGTTAGTGTCTGTTTATCCCCCCTTTAAGTTTCCTTGTTACCATATGAACTTTGAAAAGGGGATTTTACGGACTTTTGCTTGATGATATATAGTTTCTAATCTGTAACACAGCACTAAGATACTACAGTTAAGCAATTTTTAAGACATGAAGTAAAGAAAAACTGGCGCAGTTGCTAAAGTTCAAGCATTTGCGAGTTTTCAAATGATGGAGGATAATTATGCGTTTGTTTAAACTTCCCTTTAAAAATAAGGAGGACACTGTGGATTTATCTAACACAGTGCTTGAAAATATACCAAAGCATATAGCTATCATTATGGATGGTAATGGTAGATGGGCGCAAAAAAGGGGCTTACCACGTGTTGCAGGACATCGTGAAGGCATGGATAATGTGAAGCGAATTGTAAAAGCTGCAAACAGTTTACAAGTAGAAGTATTAACATTATATGCTTTTTCAACGGAAAATTGGAAACGTCCATCAACGGAAGTGGAGTACATTATGAAATTGCCAATTGATTTTTTACAACATTACTTACCAGAGCTAGTAGAAGAGAATGTACGTATCCAAACAATTGGTGAATTTGAGGACTTACCTAAGAATACAAAAGCAGCCATTACGAAAGCGAAAGACCAAACGGCAGAGAATACTGGTTTGATTCTGAATATTGCTCTTAATTATGGTAGCCGTTTTGAGATGATTCGTTCTATTAAAGAAATTTGTCAAGATGTCCAAGATGGCAAGTATGGAATCGAAGAGATTACAGAAGATACCCTTAGTCAGCATTTATATACATCACATATAAATGATCCAGATCTTTTAATTAGAACTAGTGGAGAATTACGCTTAAGTAATTTCTTGCTTTGGCAATCGGCATATACAGAATTATGGTTTACTGATACACTTTGGCCAGATTTTAATGCAGAAGAATTCGAAAAAGCTATCAACGATTTTCAAAATAGAAAACGTCGTTATGGTGGAATATAAGGTGTGAAAATAAGATGAAAACGAGAATAATTACGGCGATAATTGCTATATTGGTATTCTTTCCATTTGTTTTTTTAGGTGGGTTACCTTTTCAAATAATTATGTACCTAATTGCTACGATTGGGTTAATAGAGCTATTACATATGAGAGGAATGACAAAGTATCCAATCCCTACAATATTAGGAGTTCTGTTACTTTGGTCATTGATGTTCCCACACGATTATCAATTCTTTACAACTCGTCTAGAGTTTTTGATGATTTTCGTTTTAGTAATTTTAGGGTATACAGTGCTAGTAAAGAACAAATTTACTTTTGAAGATGCTGGGTTTCTTATTTTAGCGTCTATTTACGTTGGATTAGGGTTTTATTACTTTACCCAAACGCGTGACGTTGAAAATGGACTCGTTTATATGTTTTATGCTATTCTTGTGATATTATCTACGGATACAGGAGCATACTTCTTTGGAAGAGCGTTTGGGAAAAATAAACTTTGGCCAGAAATTAGTCCAAATAAAACAGTTGAAGGAGCTGTCGGTGGGATTATAGTAGCAAGCATCGTAGCAATGGTATTTCAATATTTCTTTGAAGTACATCATTCTATGGTCTTAGTGATAGTTGTTACTATCTTAGCGTCTAGTTTTGCTCAAATTGGTGATCTTGTCGAATCTGCGATAAAACGTCATTTTGATGTGAAGGATTCTGGTAAAATATTACCTGGTCACGGCGGAATTTTAGACCGATTTGATAGTTGGTTATTTGTATTTCCGTTACTACATTTTATTCAATTTATTTAATAAGTGCTTGAGCATAATTATCGTGTTTGTATTATTACTTAGAAGTAGGAGCAGCCATTATGAAGAATATTACTTTACTTGGAGCTACAGGCTCTATCGGTCTACAAACGATTGATGTTATTAAGGAGCACCCAGAGCAATTTAATTTATATGCAATCGCTTTTGGTAAAAATGTGGACAAGGCAACGGAGATTATTGAAGCATTTAAACCAAAAAAAGTTGTGGTGCAAGATGAGCAAACGAGAAGAGAATTATCCATACATACGGATCAGCTTACTATTTTAGTCGGTAAAGAAGGCATGGAAGAGGTAAGTGCTGACCCTGAAACAGATGTACTCGTAAATGCTGTTATGGGAAGTGTAGGTTTAGGTGCGACACTTACTGCTATTAAACATAAAAAACAAATTGCTATTGCAAATAAGGAAACTTTAGTAACTGCAGGCCATCTAGTGATGGAAGCGGCTAAGCACTACGGTGTTGATTTATTACCAGTCGATAGTGAACATTCGGCAATATTTCAGTCCTTGAACGGTGAATCTCGTAAAGATATAAACAAAATCATTTTAACTGCATCTGGTGGCAGTTTCCGTGACAAAACAAGAGAACAGTTGAAAGGTGTTACAGTTGCAGATGCACTAAACCATCCTAATTGGAGTATGGGGGCTAAAATTACGATTGACTCTGCCACAATGATGAATAAAGGGTTAGAAGTAATAGAGGCTCATTGGCTATTTGATATTCCTTACGATAAAATTGAAGTTATTCAACATAAGGAGAGTATTATTCACTCTATGGTTGAATATGCTGATAAGAGTATCATTGCCCAATTAGGAACACCTGATATGCGTGTGCCTATCCAATATGCATTAACTTATCCAAACCGTTTGCCACTCTCGGCTTCTAAAAGTCTTGATTTAGTAGAACTTTCTACGTTGCATTTCGCTAAGATGGACATGGATAGGTTCCCTTGCCTCGCTTTTGCATATCATGCTGGTGAGAAAGGTGGCTCATTACCTACTGTATTAAACGCAGCTAATGAAGCAGCAGTAGACTTATTTTTACGTGAAAAAATTACATTCTTGGAGATTGAAGATGTGATTGAACAAGCAATGACAAGTCATAAAATCATAGAGAATCCAGACTTAGATACGATTAATGCAATCGATGCAGAGACTAGAAAGAAATTGTATGAAAAATATTGAGAACGTATGTGGGAAGGAGTGCTCTAATTGACAACTGTAATTGCCTTTATATTAATGTTTGGACTGCTCGTTTTTGTTCATGAATTTGGTCATTACTATGTTGCCAAAAAAACGGGAATGTTAGTTAGAGAATTTGCGATAGGTTTTGGACCTAAAGTATTTTCTACTGTGAAAAACGAGACATTGTACACGGTTAGATTACTTCCGATGGGAGGATATGTTCGTGTAGCAGGTGATGATCCTGAAATAGTTGATATTAAACCTGGACAACATATTGGTTTAACTTTTAATAAAGCTGGAGAAGTAAACCAAATTATCGTTAATAACAAATCGAAGCATCCCGATGCATTAGTAATAGAAGTAGAAAAAATTGATTTAGATCACGCATTAACGATTGAAGGTTATGAAATAAATGATGAAGAGAAATATTCCCTCCGCGTAAACGAAAAAGCGTTCTTTATCATGGATGAAAAAGCAACACAAATAGCACCATATGATCGCCAATTCGCATCTAAAACAGTTGGGCAACGAGCTTTACAATTATTTGCTGGACCATTTATGAATTTTGTCTTATCTGTTGTCCTGTTTTGTATTTTAGCGAACATACAAGGTGTCCCTGTTGAAGAGATGCGTGTAGGTTCAGTAGCTGATAATAGCCCAGCTCAAGAAGCTGGCTTTGAACCAGGCGATACTGTAATTGAAATCGATGGACAAAGTATTAGTAAGTGGAAAGAATTTCAGGAGATTGTTAGAGCAAAACCAAATCAAACGCTGGATATGATTGTTGTACGTGGCGATGAACAGATTGCTGTTGAAGTAACCCCAGCCTTAATTGAATCTCCAGAGGAAGATATTGGACAGGTCGGTATTACACAAGCATCTGAGAAATCTTTTGTACGTAGTATTGGATATAGTTTTGAGGAAACATATCGCTGGTCTACGATGATTTTAACTAATTTAGGGAAATTAGTAACAGGTCAGTTTTCGATCGATATGTTATCTGGACCAGTCGGAATATATGATGCGACAGATCAAGTGATTAAAACAGGATTTATGAACTTTATCATGTGGACTGCAGCATTAAGTGTCAATTTAGGGATCATTAATTTATTACCACTGCCTGCACTAGACGGAGGGCGATTGCTATTTGTTGGCCTAGAAGCATTGCGTGGAAAACCTGTTGATCCACAAAAAGAAGGAATAGTTCATTTTATTGGATTTGCGTTATTAATGTTATTAATGATTGTAGTAACATGGAACGATATTCAACGTCTATTCTTGTGAGATACTGTGTTGGAATAATGAAATTACTGAGGTGAAAGAGAAAATGAGACAAAGTCAAACCCTAATTCCTACATTGAAGGAAACACCTGCAGATGCAGAAATCAAAAGTCATCAACTATTAGTGAGAGCAGGATTTATTAGACAAACCGCTTCAGGAGTCTATAGTTTCCTGCCAATGGGAAATAAAGTGTTAAAAAATGTAGAAAAAATAGTACGTGAAGAAATGGAGAGAGCAGGAGCGGCAGAAATGCTTATGCCAGCCTTACAGTTATCCGATTTGTGGAAAGAGACTGGTAGATGGGAAAAGATGGGGCCAGAGTTAATGCGACTACATGACCGTCATGATAGAGAATTTGCATTAGGTGCTACTCACGAAGAAGTTGTAACAAGTATTGTTCGTGATGAAGTGAAAAGTTATAAAAAGCTACCTTTAAGTGTTTTCCAAATTCAAACAAAATTTAGAGATGAACAACGTCCTCGCTTTGGTTTATTAAGAGGCCGAGAGTTTGTTATGAAAGACGCTTATACATTTCATACTAATGAAGAGAGCCTTGATGAAGCATATAAAAAAATGTATCAAGCTTATCAGAACATCTTTACTCGTTGTGGGTTAAACTTCCGTGCAGTAATAGCAGATTCAGGTGCAATGGGCGGTAAAGATACGCATGAATTCATGGTGTTATCAGATATCGGAGAAGACACCATTGCTTTTTCAGATACATCTGATTTTGCAGCTAATATTGAAATGGCACCTGTTAATGTTACGTATGCTAAAAGTGATGAGGCAGAAGCAGCATTAGCGAAGGTTGATACACCTGGATATAAAACAATGATGGAAGTTTCAGAGTTTTTAGGACAACCTTTAGATAAAGGGATTAAATCCTTATTGTTTAAGGTTGATGAACGCTTTGTATTAGTATTATCTCGGGGCGATCATGAAATTAATGATATTAAATTGAAAAATGCTTTAGATGCTTCGAGTGTTGAATTAGCGACAGAAGCAGAAGTACAACAACTCTTTCATGCTGAAGTAGGGTCTATCGGACCAATCAATGTACCAGACGATATCGAAATTGTAGCAGATTATGCGGTAGAAGCAATTACTAACGGTTATGCTGGTGCAAATGAAGATAATACCCATTATAAAAATGTTAACCCAGACCGTGACTTTAAGATTTCTTCTTATCAAGATCTTCGCTTTATTATGGAAGGTGACCCTTCACCAGATGGTCAAGGAATCATTAAATTTGCTAAAGGAATTGAAGTAGGACATATCTTTAAGTTAGGTAAGTTCTATGCGGAAAAACTAGGTGCAAAATATTTAAATGAACAAGGTAAGCAAGAAACAATGATCATGGGTTGTTATGGGATTGGTGTTTCTCGTACATTAGCAGCTATTGTAGAACAATATCATGATGAAAATGGTATTAAATGGCCTCAAGAAATTACACCATATCAAGTTCATTTAATTGCTGTGAACCCAAAAAATGAGGAACAAAGTAAGTTAGCAGAAGAAATCTACAAAGAGTTACAAAAACAAAATATTTCTGTTCTATTTGATGACCGTAAAGAACGCCCAGGTGTCAAATTTGCTGATAGTGATTTGATTGGTCTACCAATAAGAATAACTGTCGGTAAAAGGGCAGGAGAAGGATACGTAGAGTATAAAGTACGAGACAACGGAGAACAAGACGAGCTTCATGTTTCAGAATTAGTAAATAAAATTAATACACATCAATAAAACCAATTCCCTTGCCACCTAACACAGGCAAGGGAATTATCTATTTGTATGTCAACCAATCACCATAATACTCACTGTCAAAAAGCGAGAGACTGTATGAGATAGGCTTTCTTCCATTCTAATGTTGATGAGCGTTGGCATAAAGCTCCGACAAAACACTACGCTTTCCACGGGTACGGCTTCAGCTAACTTTGTGAAGAAAACCACTTCACAAAGTGGATCTTCAGCTCGTACTGTTCCCGCTGGAGTCTCCGTGTTTTGTCTCCGCTGTATGATTCGTTCTGCTGTTTATAAGCGGAAATACGATGATTCATTTCCGGAAGAGAATCGTTTAGTCAAAGGACATGAAATCTAAGTATCCCTATCCTATCCAATAGAGAATATAACCAAAGCGAAGGCAGAATATGGAGACTCCTACGGGAAAAGCGCAGTCTGAAAATCCACTTTTCAACCGCTCTTGTTGAAAAGTTAGTTGAAGACAAGCCCGTGGAACGCGGAGTATTCTGACGTAGCGATTGCCTACCACTCACAAGGAGTAGTAGAGGTGAGCGCATTTCAACGAGTAGCTACATGAATCAACGTTGGCCCTTGCTTTTACACAGTGGTGAGTGATTTCTAATATATGGTTTTAGAGTTGGGTTAGTTTTACCCGGTTCTTTCTTGTGATAAAATAAGAAGAAGATTAATAGGTAAAGGAGATCGAAAATGAGTATCTCTAGTAAAGAAAAATTTCAATTACTAATGAAACAAATTGGTATTGCTGATGATATGAAAAATAAATATTTTCAACAAGGCTCGATTGAGAAATTAGAAGTATATAAGTCTAATCAGCTTTGGCAATTTTATTTTCAACTAGAACAGCCATTGCCTGCAGACATATACCAAGCGTTTATTTTAAAGTTAACCGAGGCATTTTCTTCAATTGCGAAAGTGACTTGGACAATAAAAGTAGACAATTTAGATATTAGTAATGAAGAATTGTTTCGTTATTGGCACATATTTATATCTGAATTAATAAAGGAATCACCAAAGTTTCGAACTTTGGAACAGAAAAAACCTTTATTCAACGAGAATAATATTATGTTAACTGTAAGCAACAACATTGAAGCACAATGGAATAAAGCGATCCAAGCTCAGTATGACCAATTCTGTCAAAATGTCGGTTTGCCAAAGCGAATGATTCAATTAGATGTGTCTGCACAACAAGAAGAAATAGAAAAGTTTCAACAAGAAAAAGCGATGGAAGATCGCAAGAAAGTTGAGGAAGCCTTTAAAGAACAAGAAAAACGTGCGAAAGAGGCTAAGCCAGAAAGTGCTTCAGGCCCTGTTCAACTAGGTTATCCAATTAAAGAAAATCCTGTTCCAATGAATGAAGTAATAGAAGAGGACAAGAATGTTATCTTCCAAGGCTTTGTTTTTGATGCAGAAATTAGAGAATTACGATCAGGTAGACATTTACTAATGTTAAAAGTAACAGATTACACGGATTCCTTCCAAATTAAAATGTTCTCAAAAGGTGATCAAGATGTAGAGAAGTTTAATCAATTAAAAGAAGGAATGTGGATTAAAGCAAAAGGTACTGTTCAAACAGATAACTTTACTAATGAATTAACCATGATGGCAAAAGATATTCAAGAAATTGCCTCGAGAATACGTGATGACTCTGGTTATGAAGGGGAGAAACGTGTTGAATTACACGCGCATACATTAATGAGTCAAATGGATGCAGTAGTGTCTGCTTCCAATTTAATAGCACAAGCAGGCAAATGGGGACATAAAGCCATTGCAATTACAGATCATGCCGTTGCCCAAAGCTATCCTGAGGCATATGCAGCTGGTCAGAAACACGGTGTGAAAGTCATATATGGTGTGGAAGCAAATGTCGTAGATGATGGTGTACCAATTGCCTACAATGCGGCTGATAGAACGCTAGTAGATGATACGTATGTTGTGTTTGACGTGGAGACAACGGGGTTATCAGCTATTTATGATACGATTATTGAACTAGCAGCTGTCAAGGTCCATAATGGTGAGATTATCGATCGATACGAATCTTTTGCAAACCCACATCATCCATTATCTGAAACGACGACAAATTTAACTGGTATTACAGATGATATGGTGCAAGATGCGCCAGAAGTCGAGGATGTGTTGAAAGAGTTTCATGAATGGATGGGAGACGCTATATTAGTTGCGCACAACGCAGACTTTGATATGGGCTTTCTAAACACAGGATTCAAGCGAATTGGATATGAAGAAGCAAGTAATCCTGTTATTGATACGTTAGAATTAGCCCGTTTACTATTTCCTGAATTAAAAAATCACCGATTAAACACATTGTGTAAGAAATTGGACATTGAATTAACACAGCATCACCGAGCAATATATGATGCAGAAGCAACTGGATATTTACTATGGAAGTTTGTAAAGTTATCGATTGAACGAGGAATTGAAAATCACAACCAGTTTAATCAACATATGGGTGAAGGTAATGCTTATCAGCGTTCACGTCCATTCCATGTTACGCTACTTGCGGTAGACCAAGAAGGATTAAAAAACATTTATAAATTAGTATCTTTAGCACACATTGATTACTTTTACCGCGTTCCAAGAATTCCAAGATCGAAACTGCAAGAATTTCGAAAAGGGGTATTAGTAGGAACTGCGTGTGATCAAGGTGAAGTATTCGAAACGATGATGCAAAAATCAAAAGATCAGGCTGCTAAAGTAGCTCAATTTTATGATTTTATAGAAGTACAGCCACCAGAGAACTTTGTCCACCTTTATGACAGAGAGTTAGTACAAAATGAGGCACAGTTGTTTGATATTATTCGAAACATCGTAGAGCTTGCGGATGAATTAGACAAGACTTGTGTTGCGACAGGTAATGTCCATCATTTAGAGAAAAATGATCAAATATATCGTCAAATTTTGATTGCTTCTCAAAGTGGTAATCCTCTTAATAGACAGACGTTGCCAAATACGTACTTTCGGACAACTAATGAGATGATGCAAGCATTCTCGTTCTTAGGCGAAGAGAAAGCAAAAGAAATCGTCATTACGAACCCAAATAACTTGGTCGATCAAATTGATGAAGTAACACCAGTTAAAGAAGACCTTTATACACCAAATATTGATGGGGCAGAGGAAGAAATTCGTGAGCTAAGCTACAATTTTGCTAGATCCGTATATGGGGATGAGATTCCTGAAATTGTGGAGAAACGAATTGAAAAAGAACTGAAAAGTATTATTGGACACGGATTTGCGGTTATCTACCTAATTTCACAAAAGCTAGTGAAGAAATCATTAGATGACGGGTATTTAGTAGGGTCACGAGGATCGGTTGGTTCATCCTTGATTGCTACTTTTACAGAAATTACCGAGGTTAATCCATTACCACCACACTATGTATGTCCTGAATGTAAGCATAGTGAATTTTTCAATGATGGTTCTGTTGGTAGTGGTTTTGATTTACCTGATAAACAATGTCCACACTGTCAGACAGAGATGAAAAAAGACGGACAAGATATACCATTTGAAACATTCTTAGGATTCAAAGGGGATAAAGTACCCGATATTGATTTGAACTTCTCGGGTGAATATCAACCTCGTGCCCATAACTATACGAAAGTATTGTTCGGTGAAGATAATGTATATCGGGCAGGTACAATTGGTACAGTTGCTGAAAAAACTGCATATGGTTTTGTAAAAGGTTATGCAAGTGATAAAGAGTTAACGATTAAGCAAGCAGAGGTCGATCGTTTAGTGAAAGGCTGTACAGGAGCAAAACGTACCACTGGTCAGCACCCTGGTGGGATTATTGTTGTGCCTGATGACATGGAAATTTATGATTTTACACCAATTCAATTCCCGGCAGATGACCGGAATTCGGAATGGCGAACGACACACTTTGATTTCCACTCCATTCATGATAACTTACTTAAACTTGATATATTGGGACACGATGATCCAACTGTAATCAGAATGTTACAGGATTTAAGTGGTATTGATCCGCAAACGATACCTACTGATGATCAAGAAGTAATGAAGATATTCTCTGGACCTGAAGTGCTAGGAGTTACACCAGAGCAAATTATGTGTAAAACAGGAACATTAGGTGTACCTGAATTTGGTACAAAATTTGTTCGTCAAATGCTAGAGGATACGAAACCGAAAACTTTTGCCGAGTTAGTTATTATTTCTGGGTTAAGTCATGGTACCGATGTATGGTTAGGTAATGCACAGGAACTTATCAATAAAGGTATTTGTGAATTGCCTGATGTTATTGGTTGTCGTGATGATATTATGGTTTACTTAATGCATAAAGGATTAGATGCATCCCTTGCCTTTAAAATAATGGAGTTTGTTCGTAAAGGGAAAGGATTGCAACCAGAATGGATTGAAGAAATGAAGAAGCATGATGTTCCAGATTGGTACATTGATTCTTGTCAAAAAATCAAATATATGTTCCCGAAAGCACACGCAGCAGCATATGTATTAATGGCAATTAGAATTGCATACTTTAAAGTACATCACCCAATTCTATTCTATGCTGCATATTTTACGGTTCGTGCTGATGATTTTGAGTTGGATACAATGATTAAAGGATCGGAAGCAATTAAGAAGAGAATCAAAGAAATCACGGAAAAAGGAAATGATGCTTCTCCTAAGGAAAAAAGTTTACTGACAGTATTGGAGATATCTTTAGAAATGGTAGAGAGAGGCTTTAACTTCAAAAAAGTAGACTTATACCGTTCTTCAGCTACAGAATTTTTAGTGGATGGAGATAGCTTAATTCCTCCATTTAATGCGGTTGATGGTTTAGGTACAAACGCAGCTATCAACATTGAAAAAGCACGTGAAGATGGGGAGTTTTTATCAAAAGAAGATTTAAGAGAACGAAGTCGTATTTCAAAAACTGTCTTGGAATATTTAGATCAGCATGGAACACTAGAAGGAATGGAAGAGAAAAATCAGTTATCACTATTTTAATCAATTCCAGTAAATCCCTTGCAATATTCAGTCATTCATGCTATATTTTATACAGATTTCATTTGATTCAAATTAGAAGAGTGGGGGAGTTCCCACTCTTTCTTCTTAGGTATCAAATCCGAACGATATAGGGTTTTGTCAAATCCCTTGCCATTTGTGTGGCAAGGGATTTATCGTTCACCCTTCACTTATTGAAGCGCGAGTTATAGAGGTTACATAGATTATGTAAGATGTTGTGATGATAAAGATAATAGAAGGTATAAATCATCATTAGTTGTCAATTTAAGTGTGTATCGTTATGCAAATATGGGAAATATACTTGAAAGAGCATTACTACAGTAGAGGAGGTTTTCAAATGGCTAGCAAAGTAGTACAACAAACAGAAGAATTAGTTCATCCGATTTTAGAAGAACTTTCTTTGGAACTTGTAGATATTGTTTATGAAAAAGAAGGACCAAACTGGTTTTTGCGTGTATACATCGATAAAGATGGTGGTGTAGATATTGATGAATGTGGTCAAGTATCAGAAAAACTAAGTGAAAAGCTAGATGAGTTTGATCCTATTAGTGAAGCTTACTTTTTAGAAGTTTCTTCACCGGGGGTAGAGCGTCCGCTCAAAAAAGAATCTGATTTTGAGAAGAATGTAGGCAAGCATGTTTATGTGAAGACATATGAACCATTTGATGGAAAAAAAGAATTCACAGGCGATTTAGTAGATTTTAAAGATAACTATGCTACTATTCAATTTAAAGATAAAACAAGACAAAAAGAAGTGGAGATTCCATTTGCTAAGATAGCTAAAGCTCGTCTAGCTGTATCTTTTGATTAAAGGGGGAAAATACCGTGAACAAAGAATTATTTGAAGCGATTAATTTTTTAGAAAAGGAAAAAGGAATTAATAAAGATGTTTTATTAGAAGCATTAGAAGCTGCATTGATCTCTGCTTATAAGAAGAATTTCAAATCAGCTACAAATGTAAGAGTAGATTTAAATGAAGATACTGGAACAATGGGTGTTTTCGCTCAAAAAGAAATTGTGGAAGAAGTATTCGATCATAATACAGAAATCTTACTTGAAGAAGCATTAAGCATTAGTCCTACTTATGAAATTGGTGATGTAGTAGAAGTTGAAGTAACACCAAGAGACTTTGGACGTATTGCCGCTCAGGCTGCGAAACAAGTTGTCACACAACGAGTAAGAGAAGCAGAACGAGGTATCATCTTTAACGAGTACATCGATCGTGAAGAAGATATTATGAATGGTACGATTCAACGGATGGATGGACGTTTTATCTATGTTAATTTAGGAAAAATCGAAGCGAAATTACCTGAGTCTGAATGCATGCCATCTGAAACATATAATATTCATGACCGAATCAAAGTGTTTGTTACAAAAGTAGAAAACAGTAGTAAAGGGACAAATGTTTTTGTTTCTCGAACACATCCAGGTTTATTAAAACGATTATTTGAAATGGAAGTTCCTGAAATTTACGATGGAACAGTAGAAGTAAAATCTGTTGCACGTGAAGCTGGAGATCGTTCAAAAATCTCTGTTTATGCAGCAGATCCCGAGGTAGATCCTGTAGGTTCATGTGTTGGACAAAAAGGTCAACGAGTACAAGCGATTGTTGACGAGCTTAAAGGGGAAAAAATTGATATTGTAGAATGGTCTGAAGATCCTGTTGTCTATGTATCAAATGCACTTAGCCCATCAAAAGTGATCCGAGTGATCGTTGATGAAGAAGATAAAGCAACGACTGTTATCGTTCCAGATTATCAATTGTCATTAGCGATTGGTAAAAGAGGGCAAAATGCTAGACTAGCAGCAAAACTAACTGGCTGGAAAATCGATATTAAGAGCGAATCAGAAGCAAAAGAAGAAGGGCTTATTTCTGAAGAAGATGTAGAAGAGCTAGAGACTTCTACATTAGAATATGATGATAGCCTTGAATATGAAGATTCCTACGAAGATATGGATGAAGATCTATTTAAGTAAGGAGGAATTCATATGGCGAAAAAACGTAAAGTGCCACTAAGAAAATGTGTGGTGACACAAGAAATGCTACCGAAAGGTTCTTTAATCCGTGTAGTAAAAACAAAAGAAGGCGAAGTATTTGTTGACCCTACCGGAAAGAAGAATGGTCGAGGTGCGTACGTTTCAAAAGATGTAAAAGTGATTGATTTAGCTGAACAAAATGCGGCATTGGAAAAACATTTGGAAATAAAAATACCGCAAGAAATATATGCGGAGTTAAGAACGCAGATTGAAGGCGGGAACAATGGCGAATAATAGTGCTTATCTGAACATAATTGGTTTAGCTAATCGTGCAGGTAAATGTACATTTGGCGAAGAATTAATTGTTAAAGAGATTCAATCTAAAAGAGCAAAGATAGTTTTAATTGCAAGTGATATTGGTGATCAAACACGAAAGAAACTAACGGATAAATGTCAGTTTTATAAAGTGCCGTATTTTTTTGTGGATGATCGGGATACTCTTTCACAAGCAGTTGGTAAATCAGGTCGTGTAGCAATTTCTATTAGTGAACAAGGTTTTGCGAAGAAATTGAAGACATTACTTGATGAAAATATTCGGGGGTGAACGTATGTCAAAAATACGAGTATATGAGTATGCAAAAGAAGTAGAAAAATCCAGCAAGGAAATTATAAATAAGTTAGAAGAACTAGGACATTCCGTTTCTAATCATATGGCAACTATTACTGGTGACATGAAGGAGAAGCTAGATCAGCAATTTAAATCAAGCCAAAAAGAACAACCTAAAAACAATAGTAAAAAGCAAAATAAAAAGCAAGAAGCGAAACAAGCGGACTCAAACAAAATTACTTACTCTGGTTCTATCACAGTTGGTGAATTAGCAGAGAAGTTAAATAAAGAAACAAATGAAATCATCAAAAAATTAATGTTTTTAGGTGTAATGGCTACTAAAAACCAAGACCTGGATGAAGATGCGTTAGAATTAATTTGTAGCGAATATGGAGTAGAGGTAGAGCAGGAAGTTGTTGTAGATAAAGCAGATCTTGAAACATATATTGCAGAGGATGATGAAGAACTACTAAGCGAGCGTCCACCAGTTGTAACAATTATGGGACACGTTGACCATGGTAAAACAACGCTACTTGATGCCATCCGTCATACAAAAGTAACAGAAGGAGAAGCTGGAGGTATCACACAGCATATCGGTGCATACCAAGTTAAAGAAAATGATAAAAAAGTTACTTTCTTAGATACACCAGGTCACGCAGCGTTTACTAGCATGCGTTCACGTGGAGCACAAATAACTGATATTGCTATTTTAGTTGTTGCAGCTGATGATGGTGTTATGCCACAAACAGTAGAAGCGATTAACCATGCTAAAGCAGCAGAAGTACCAATTATTGTAGCAGTTAACAAAATGGATAAAGAAGGGGCAAACCCTGATAGAGTAATGCAGGAGTTAACGGAATATCAACTTATTCCTGAAGCCTGGGGTGGAGAGACAATTTTCGTTCAGTTATCTGCAATAAAAGGTGAAGGAATTGACGAATTATTAGAAATGATTCTTCTTGTAGCAGAAGTGGAAGAACTTAAAGCGAACGCTGATCGTATGGCAAATGGAACAGTAATCGAAGCACAACTAGATAAAGGTCGCGGTTCTGTTGCATCACTTCTTGTTCAAAATGGTACACTAAACGTAGGTGATCCAATCGTTGTCGGAAACACATTTGGTCGTGTGCGTGCAATGGTGAGTGACCTAGGTAAACGTATTAAGTCAGCTGGACCATCTACACCTGTAGAGATTACAGGACTTAATGAAGTACCTCAAGCGGGTGATCAGTTTGTTGTGTTTAAAGATGAAAAACAAGCACGTCAAATTGGTGAAATGAGACAACAGAAAGAAATAGAAGAAAAACGTGGTTCACAATCACGTGTTAGCTTAGATGATTTATTTGAGCAAATTAAGCAAGGTGATATTAAAGATATTAACGTGATTCTAAAAGCAGATGTTCAAGGTTCTGTTGAAGCATTAGCAGTATCATTACGTAAAATTGATGTAGAAGGTGTGAAAGTTAATATCATTCACACTGGTGTAGGTGCTATTAAAGAATCGGATATTATTCTTGCTTCTGCATCAAACGCAGTTGTAATCGGATTTAATGTTCGTCCTGACAATAATGCGAAAAAAGCTGCAGAATCTGAAAAAGTAGACATTCGCTTACATCGTGTCATTTATAAGGCAATTGAAGAAGTGGAAGCAGCGATGAAAGGTATGCTAGACCCTGAATATGAAGAAAAAGTTATTGGTCAAGTGGAAGTTAGAGAAATCTTCAAAGTATCTAAGATCGGTACAATTGCAGGTGCATATGTGACTGATGGTAAGGTAACAAGAGACTCTGGTGTACGTTTAATTCGTGATGGAGTTGTCATTTTTGAAGGTGAAATTGACACATTAAAACGATTTAAAGATGATGTGAAAGAAGTTGCACAAAACTATGAGTGTGGTATCACTATTAAAAATTATAATGACATTAAAGAAGGCGATGTAATAGAAGCTTTCGTAATGGAGGAAATTGAACTATAATGATTATCTATGCAGAAGTTGAAATCTTCTTGTATGAATGTCATTCATTAAAGAATAAACGCTCTGTACTAAAAAGGTTGCAAAATCGTCTAACGAAAGATTTAAATATTGCCATTTCTGAATTAGACTTTCAAGATTTATGGCAACGATCAAAGCTTGGCATTGTCACTATTTCCGAATCAAGTGATATTGGAGAAAAGATTATCCAACAGGCTTGTAAGATCATTGATTCATTTACTGAATTAGAACGAACTATAACACATGTTGAAATTAGATGAAGTAATGATGAGGAAAGAGGTGATATTGATGGGTGAGTTACGCTCTAATCGAGTCGCCGAACAAATGAAAAAAGAGCTTGGTGATATTATCTCTCGCAAGATTAAAGATCCTAGAGTTGGATTTGTAACCATTACAGATGTCGAAGTAACTGGAGACTTACAACAAGCTAAAATTTTCATTTCTGTTCTGGGTGATGAAAATAAACGACAAGACACACTAATTGGTCTTTCAAAAGCAAAAGGCTTTATTCGTTCAGAAATTGGTAAACGAATTAGATTAAGAAAAACACCTGAGCTATTATTCGATTTCGACGATACGATCGAACAGGGAAATAGAATTGAACATCTATTAAGAGAAATAAACGAGTCAGAAAACGGACAATAACAAAAGAAAAACCCTTGTTAATAACAAGGGTTTTCTTTAAAATCTATGCATAATAACCATCACCGTCTAAAAGCGAAAATCTCCTGTGGACTAGACTTTCTCCCATTCTATTAATGATGAGTGCTGGCATAAGCTCCGACAAAACACTACGCTTTCTGCGGGTACGGCTTCAGCTAATTTTCATGAAGAAGACCACTTCATGAAAATGGATCTTCAGCTCGTACTATTCCCGCAAGAGTCTTCGTGTTTTGTCTCCGCTATATGATGCGTTCTACTATTTGTGAGTAGAAATATGTTAAAGTCACTTCCCAGGTAGGAAACTGCTTTTTATATGTGGCACAGATATCTCTACCCTTATCACATGCAATCATCGTGTCTATGGACATAGAACCTTCGTTGTTTTCTCTCAAACATCAGAACATGTAAATCTAGCGAAGGCAGAATACGGAGACTCCTACGGAAAAAGCGTAGTCTGAAAATCCACTTTTCAACCGCTTTTGTTGAAAAGTTAGTTGAAGACAAGCCCGTGGCATAGAAAACACTATGAAAGCGGTCTGTGCTTGAATAGATGTTGCACTTGTGCCCCGAGGGTGAACGCGGAGTATTCTGACGTAGCGATAAGCTTTCCACTACACATCAATCAGAATGAGTGAGCGCATTTCATGGAGTATCCAATAGGGAGCAACATGTACTTTCGCTTTTAGACTGCGCTGGGGTGATAGATGCTGGATATCGAAAAAAGTTTTGAATAATCGGAATGGAGGTGGCGTATGGACGGGGTTTTGCCATTATGGAAAAATAAAGGAATGACATCACATGATTGTGTATTTAAAGTGAGAAAGTTGCTTCGAACAAAGAAGGTAGGACATACTGGAACACTTGATCCAGAAGTGGAAGGTGTACTACCCATTTGTGTTGGTGAGGCAACCAAAGTTGTTCCTTACTTAACAGATACGACAAAAACGTATAGAGCAACAGTTACACTAGGGTTCTCCACTGATACGGAGGACCAAACAGGTGCTGTGACAGAGCGACAACACGTTGAATCCGTTATTGAAGAAGATGTCATTGAAGATGTATTACAACGATTTCACGGAGAAGTCACACAACAGGTTCCATTGTACTCAGCGGTTAAAGTAAGAGGAAAGAAGTTGTATGAGTACGCTCGAGCAAATGAGCCAGTGGAAAGGCCTTTTCGTCAAATATTGATACACAATATTCGTTTTTTTGCTACTACATATGATAAAGTAGAAAAGACACAGTCTATAGAGTTTGAAGTTACATGTTCTAAAGGTACATATGTCCGTACACTTTGTGTGGATATCGGTAAGCAATTAGGATATCCTTCCCATATGTCGCATTTAGTACGAACAGCTACAGGACATTTATCAGAAGAAGATACTATTACGTTAGAGCAGATAGCAGATTTACAAGATGACGGAGAGGTAGTGCCACTTTTACCGATTAATAAAGTGTTAGTTCATTTAGATGAATTAAAAGTAGATGAACCAACAATGCAAAAAGTAATGAATGGACAAAAATTACCATTGCCAAACCCAATACCAACAACTGCTTATTTTACTATAACCTTTGAAGATAAAATTGTAGCTATTTATCAAATACATGATAACAAACAGGAAATAAAACCAGCACGTGTTTTCAGAGTGAAAGAAAGTAGGTGAGTCAAGTGATAGTAGAAACACTTGTGCATCCCCACACTATAGAGAGAGATAACTTACCAGAAGCAGTGGCTGCCATTGGCTTCTTTGATGGGGTGCATAAAGGGCATCAAGCAGTTATAGCTCAAGCAATTGATAAAGCGAAAGAATCAGGAAAAGAATCAGTCGTTGTTACATTTGATCCACATCCTTCTGTCGTGTTACAGAAAAACAATAATCCAGTAAAATACATTACCCCAATTAACGCGAAAGTGAGAAGATTAGAAGAGTTGGGTGTTGATCGTGTTTATGTGGTTCATTTTGATAAAGAATTGGCTAAACTGTCTCCACAGGAATTTATTGAACAATTCATTATAGGTCTTCATATTACGCATTTAGTAGCTGGTTTTGATTTTACTTTTGGTCATAAAGGTGCAGGTAATATGAAAAACATCCATGAAATGATTGACAATCACTTGGAAGTGACAACAGTCACTCGATTAGATTATCAAGACGAAAAAGTAAGTTCAACGAGAATTCGTGAGCAAATGAAGCAAGGTAACATGGAAGAAATTGAAACATTACTCGGTAGACCTTATTCATTAATGGGTGAAGTAATTCATGGGGATAAACGTGGTCGTACAATCGGTTTTCCAACCGCTAATGTAAAAGTTGAGGAAGACTATATTATACCGAAAATTGGAGTATATGCAGTAGAGATCGAGATTGGTAACAAAAAATATTTCGGTATGGCAAACATCGGATACAATCCAACTTTTACAGATGATCGTGAAAATAAGAAGATTGAAGTGCATATTTTCGATTTTAATGATGATATTTACGGAGAAACTATCGTTGTTGATTGGAAAAAATATATTCGAACAGAGGAAAAATTCTCTGGAGTAGATGAATTAATTAAAAAAATGCGTGAAGATGAAGTAATTAGCCGAGATTTTTTTCGGATAAATAAATAAAATACTTGCATTTTTAGTCGAAAAGATGTAATCTTTAATACGGAAACCTTCCGCTTGGCTTTTCGATTTCTCCGTCGATTGCTAGGGGATAGGGGTTCAAGATGAAATAATAGGAGGTGAATAGGATGGCTATCACTCAAGAACGTAAAAATGAACTTATCAATGAATTCAAAACACATGAGAACGATACTGGATCTCCAGAAGTTCAAATTGCTGTCCTTACAGAGGAAATCAATAATTTGAACAACCACTTACGTACTCATAAGAAAGATCACCACTCACGTCGTGGTCTATTAAAAATGGTAGGTAAACGTCGTAACTTGTTAAACTACTTACGTAACAAAGACGTTGCACGTTACCGTACGTTAATTCAAAGATTAGGTTTACGTCGATAAACCAACAAAAAGCGGGAGTGATCCCGCTTTTTCTGTATGTAAAAACAATCAACCTAATTATTAGTAATTTTCATATAGTGATGATCATGACTTTGAAAAAAAGTAGGAAATTTTCAAAATCAAAAGTGAACGGATTGATTAAATCAGTGTAAATTAGAAAATACTAATATTATTCTGCAACTAGTTACGCAAAGGAACTGGTTACATATATGAACACAACGTGCTAAAATAACAAGTAGTAATGTACAAGCATGGTGTTTGAGAGGAGTACAATAATGATAGAAGAAAAGAAAGTATTTTCAACTGAAATAGCTGGTCAACCATTTCGAGTTGAAATCGGCGAAGTGGCTAAACAAGCAAATGGCGCTTGTATGGTCCACTATGGAGACACAGCAGTACTAGCTACTGCTACAGCTTCTAAAGAACCAAAAGATTTACCATTCTTCCCACTAACAGTAAATTATGAAGAACGCTTATATGCTGTTGGTAAAATTCCCGGAGGCTTCATTAAACGAGAAGGACGTCCAAGTGAAAAAGCAATTTTGACATCAAGATTAATTGACCGTCCAATTAGACCACTATTCCCAGATGGTTTCCGTAATGAAGTTCAAGTAATTAGTACTGTAATGAGTGTTGATCAAAATTTACCTTCTGAAATTGCTGCAATGATCGGTTCATCCATTGCCTTAAGTGTATCTGATATTCCATTTGGTGGTCCAATTGCTGGTGTTGTTGTTGGTAGAGTAGATGGTGAATTTATCATTAATCCAACATTAGAACAGCAAGAGAAAAGTGATATTGATTTAACTGTTGCAGGTACAAAAGATGCGATTAATATGGTAGAAGCAGGGGCAAATGAAGTACCTGAGGAAATCATGTTAGAAGCAATCATGTTCGGACATGAAGAAATCAAACGATTAATCGCTTTTCAGGAAGAAATTATCGAAGCTGTACAAGTGGAGAAAATGGATATTCAATTATTTGAATTAGATGAAGCGATTGTAAAAGAAGTCGAAGAAAAAGCGAAGGACAAACTTGTACAAGCAATTCAAGTACAAGAAAAACATGCTCGTGAAGATGCAATCGAAGAAGTTAAAGCAGCCGTGAAAGCTGAATATGAAGAAGCAGAAGCGGATGAAGCTACATTAAAACAAGTATCAAATGTATTAGATAAGATTGTAAAAGAAGAAGTTCGCCGTTTAATTACGAAGGAAAAAGTACGACCAGACGGAAGAAAAATTGATGAAATCAGACCATTATCTTCAAGAATTGGTGTCTTGCCTCGTACTCATGGTTCTGGATTATTTACACGTGGCCAAACACAAGCGTTAAGTGTCTGTACATTAGGTGCATTAGGTGATGTGCAAATTTTAGATGGTCTAGATGCAGAGGAATCAAAACGTTTTATGCATCATTATAACTTCCCATCCTTCAGTGTTGGTGAAACTGGACCAATTCGCGGACCTGGTCGTCGTGAAATTGGACACGGTGCATTAGGTGAACGTGCCTTGGAAAAAGTAATTCCTAGCGAAAAAGAATTTCCATATACCATTCGTCTTGTATCGGAAGTATTAGAATCTAATGGTTCTACTTCACAAGCTAGTATCTGTGGTAGTACATTAGCAATGATGGATGCAGGTGTTCCAATTAAAGCTCCAGTTGCAGGTATTGCAATGGGTCTTGTGAAATCTGGTGATGATTATACGATTTTAAGCGATATTCAGGGTATGGAAGATTTCCTTGGTGATATGGACTTTAAAGTAGCTGGAACGGAAAATGGTGTTACAGCATTACAAATGGATATTAAGATTGATGGTTTATCACGTGAAATTCTTGACGAAGCTTTAACACAAGCGAAAAAAGGTCGTATGCACATTCTCTCTCATATGTTAGAAACGATTCAAAAGCCTAAGAATGAACTATCTGATTATGCTCCGAAAATTCTTACAATGGATATTAATCCAGATAAGATTCGTGATGTAATTGGACCAAGTGGTAAACAAATTAATCAAATCATTGAAGAAACTGGTGTCAAGATTGACATTGAACAAGATGGTCATGTATTCATTTCTTCTACAGATTCTGAAATGAACAAGCAAGCCCAAAAAATTATTGAGGATATTGTTCGTGAAGTAGAAGTGGGACAAATGTATCTAGGAACAGTAAAACGTATCGAAAAATTCGGTGCATTTGTAGAGCTGTTCAAAGGTAAAGAAGGTCTTGTTCATATTTCTGAATTGGCAGAAGAACGTATCGGTAAAGTGGAAGATGTTGTATCAATCGGCGACCAAATTATGGTCAAAGTAAAAGAAATTGACCGTCAAGGCCGTATTAATCTTTCAAGAAAAGCGGTATTAATTGAACAAAAAGAAAACAACTAATCAAAAAAGAAGCTGGCTCACCAGTTTCTTTTTTTAAACCAATAAAACGTACACAAACATATCAGGGGGGATAGCGTTTGTTTATCCTCATTTCGCTATATTAACCTTGAAATAGTCGTTTTACGGACATTTGTATCATGCTAAATAGAAAGGAAGTAATCTTTACATTGATTAATGGTTCTTCACTATTTGAGATAATTACTTGAAATAGGTGTAAGCTACCTTATTACTGTATAGAGAACGTAGGAGGAATTTTGGATTTGTTACATCGTAAGGAATGTAGTAATGGGATGCGTATTGTTTTGGAAGAGATCACTTCTGTTAGATCGGTAACAATTGGTATTTGGGTGAAAAATGGTTCACGTAATGAATCAGAAGAATTAAATGGTATATCTCATTTTATTGAGCATATGTTGTTTAAAGGAACGAAAAAATACTCAGCGCAAGAAATTGCTGAAGCTTTCGATAGCATCGGTGGTGAAATCAATGCCTTTACTTCTAAAGAATATACATGCTATTATGCAAAAGTTTTAGATACGCATAAAGATATGGCGATGGAAATATTAGCTGATATGTTGATAGCATCTACTTTTGATCAAGTGGAAATGGAACGAGAGAAGAAAGTGGTCCTAGAGGAAATTAATATGACGGAAGATACACCAGACGATATAATACATGATTTATTAGCGAAATCAGCTTACGATAATCATCCTCTAGCAAGACCGATTCTAGGTTCAAAACGAAACGTGCATCAACTAACACAAGCTCAGCTATTTAACTATATACACCGTCAGTATATTCCACAGAATATTGTGGTATCCATCGCAGGTAATGTAGATCAACAGTTTATGGAGAAAGTAGAACATACAATGTCAGCTATGGAATACCAGGTAGATGCTTCTGACATGAGTGTAGTAGAAAAACCAGCCTTTTATACAGGTCAGTTAAGTCAGACAAAAGAAACAGAGCAAGCACATATCTGTCTTGGTTATGAAGGTGTAGCTGTGAATAATGAATTAGAATATGCGATGATGATTGCTAACAACGTTTTAGGTGGCAGCATGAGTTCTCGTTTGTTCCAAGAAATAAGGGAGAAATCTGGTATGGCTTATTCGATTTTTTCTTATCATAGTGGATTTCTTGATAGTGGATTATTAACAATATATGCTGGAACTTCTAAGAATCAATTACCTATTGTTCAAGAGAAAATTAATCAAGTTGTCGATCAATTACGAATAAATGGTTTAACAAATAAAGAATGGCTTAATAGTAAGGAGCAGTTAAAGGGGCTTTATATGTTAAGCTTGGAAAGTACAAATAGTAAGATGAGTAGAAATGCGAGAAATGAATTATTATTACAATCACACCCTTCGCTTGATGATACGATGAATAAGATTGATCAAGTGAAACAGTCCGATGTTCAAGCAATTTTAGACATGTTACAAATGGATAAAGCTGCAACTGCTATTATTTCACCTAAATAAACGATTGGAGGTGACAATGATGCGCTTCAATGATTTGGGTAGTAAAGAACTGATTGATTTAACGACAGGCACGAGACTTGGTGTTTTGGGTCAAACTGATTTAGAGATAGATGAAAAGACAGGTAATATATTGTCTTTCACTATCCCGCAATATAGCATGTTTGGACTAAGAAAGTCTGAATCATACTCTAGAATCGATTGGAAGCAAATAAAAAAAGTCGGCGACGATATGATTATCGTAGAAACAGATAAACTATAAAAAAACGAAGCTACCCAACGCTTCGTTTTTTGTATTTATCACGGTGCAAACGTCCATAAAACCCCCACTGATTGAAGTCTCACTTTATAAACCATTATACTGTCTAAAAGTGAGAGTAATTGTTCAGCCATGTTGAATGATCCATGAAATGCGCTCACTCATCCTCTCTTTGATAAGTACTGATATGATCGCTACGTCTTCTGGGTACAAGTGCAACATCTATTCAAGCACAAACCGCTTTCATAGTGTTTTCTACGCCAACAGCATGGCTTTAACTAACTTTTTCAATAAGAACGGTTGAGAATGTGGATTTTCAGACTGTGCTTTCTCGTAGGAGTCTCCGTATTCTGCCTTTGCTGGATTCACACTCTTTTTATTTGAGAGAAAAACACGAAGGTTCTATGTCCTTAGAACATAAAGGAGCATGTATCAAGTAGTGAGATATCCGCTTCATGGACAAATAGCAACATTCTACTCGGGAATTAGTTCCACATCAATAGAATGGAGGAAAGCTTATCTCATACAGATTCTCACTTTTAGACTGTGATAGTGGTGAAAAATAGAGGGATATATATCATTTTCTTGTGTATTCGCCTTTTCACTTCTGTACCATGTTGTCATATGATAATGAAGAAATGCTTAATATGTTTCGTTAAAGACTTGGTGAGGTGAAAAGATGCAAAAGAAAAACATAGCTATTATTGGCGGTGATGCGCGTTATTTGCCTCTAATACACAAATTAAATGCAATGGATCATATAAGAATTCATATTATTGGTTTTGAACAAGTAGAACAAAGCTATACAGGTGCTATGCATCGAGCGATTGATAACCTAGATACATCGATATTAGACGCCATCGTTTTACCGATAACTGGTGTTGATGATGCAGGAGTAGCTCCAACGATGTTTTCTAACCAAAAAATTCAATTATCTGAAGAATGGTTTCAATCATTACCGAAGCATTGTACGGTATTTACGGGGATAACTACTCCTATGTTAAATCAATTTATCGAAAACAGTGGTCTACCATTAATCAAATTAATGGAACGAGACGATGTCGCTATCTATAATTCGATTCCTACAGCAGAAGGTGCAGTTATGCTTGCGATTCAACATACAGATATTACGATTCATGATGCCGAAGTATTTGTATTTGGCTTTGGTCGTGTTGGTAAAACAACCGCTAATCGTTTTAACGGTTTAGGAGCAAATGT
The DNA here is from genome assembly GCF_033949965.1 of Gracilibacillus pellucidus. Classification (NCBI taxonomy): domain Bacteria; kingdom Bacillati; phylum Bacillota; class Bacilli; order Caryophanales; family Bacillaceae; genus Gracilibacillus; species Gracilibacillus pellucidus. The sequence continues at coordinate 74,835 of NZ_JAWZSR010000008.1, forward strand.
GACAGTCATATCAAGGGATGAATCAGAGATAGCACGTGCATATGCAGATGGTTGGAATGGATATTCATTAAGTAATACAGATGCTCAGATGGAACAATGTCAAATATTAATTAATACTATTCCCGCAAAAGTTGTAGATCAATCATTAATCGAGAAAATGAATAGTCAGGCAATTATTATTGACCTTGCTTCTAAACCTGGTGGAGTGGACTTTGATTACGCAAAAATAAGGGGAATTAAAGCAATCCATTCATTAGGCTTACCAGGAATAGTTGCTCCAACAACTGCAGGTGAAATTTTGGCAGGGTGTATTGCAAAATTGTTACCTACCTCCTAGAAATGTAACACACAGATGATCTAGGCATATACTGGGCATATATTGTAAGCCCAATAGTGATTCTGTAATTTTAGGAGGTATTTTAATGGATGTAAAAGGAAAAAAGATAGGGTTTGGTTTAACTGGTTCTCACTGTACGTATGCAGATGTATTTCCGGAAATGGAGAAATTAGTGGAATTAGGTGCAGAAATAGTACCGGTTGTTTCTGAAACATTTAAATACACAGACAGCAAATTTGGTAAAGCTGCAGACCATATGGATAGAGTTCACGAAATAACAGGTAGAGAGCCAATTTCAACTATTGTCGATGCAGAACCTCTAGGTCCGATTGAGCCATTGGATTTAATGGTCTTAGCTCCGCTTACAGGTAATTCGATGAGCAGGCTTGCCAACGCAATTACAGACGGTCCTATTTTAATGGCCACTAAAGCAACGATTAGAAATGGAAGTCCGGTAGTTGTTGCGGTATCCACTAATGATGCATTAGGATTAAATGGGGTGAATCTTATGCGCCTAATGTCAACAAAACTATTCTATTTTGTACCATTTGGCCAAGATGATCCGATCAAGAAACCGACTTCGATGGTTTCAGATATGACGTTAATACCAGAAACAGTGAAAAATGCATTGGAACATAAGCAAATTCAACCTGTAATTATCGAAAGAAACTAGTAAATGTAAAGAAATCATTAAAGATTTTAGAATATTATGTTATGATAAAAAGGATAATCAAATTAAATTTAGGTTCTAAATGGAAGGGGACAATTACAGATGACAACAGGGGAACAATTTAATGTAGCGGTAGTAGGAGCGACCGGTGCAGTCGGAGCAAAAATGCTAGAAACACTTGATAAAAAGAACTTTCCGATAAAAGATTTACTTTTACTATCATCAAAACGTTCAGCAGGTACAGAAATCAAGTTCCAAAACAAGACATATACGGTGCAAGAAGCAACACCAGAAATTTTTGAAGGTGTAGACATTGCATTATTTTCTGCAGGAGGGTCTGTTTCTAAAAAACTTGCACCTGAAGCTGTAAAACGAGGTGCCGTTGTAGTAGATAACACAAGTGCGTTCCGAATGGATCCAGAAGTACCACTTGTAGTACCTGAAGTGAACGAAGAAGATATTGAAAAGCATAACGGAATTATTGCCAACCCGAATTGCTCGACTATCCAAATGGTGGCAGCTCTTAAACCAGTTCAAGATTTATTTGGTTTATCAAGAGTCATCGTTTCTACTTACCAAGCTGTATCTGGTGCTGGTAATGAAGCGGCGGAAGAATTACATGATCAATCTAAAGCATTTTTAGCTGGTGAAGAGTTAGAAGCCAACATTTTACCTGCTTCTGGCGATAAGAAACATTATCCAATCGCTTTTAATGCATTGCCACAGATTGATGTTTTCCAAGAAAACGGCTATACATTTGAAGAAATGAAAATGATTAACGAAACGAAAAAAATCATGCATGATGATTCTGTACACGTAGCTGCAACATGTGTGAGACTACCTTTCTTTACTTCACATGCGGAAAGTGTTTACGTAGAAGTAGATAAAGAAGGTGTAACGGTAGAACAATTGAAAGAAGCAATTGCAAATGCAGATGGTATCACTCTACAAGATGATCCAACAAATCAAGTATATCCTACTCCACTAGATGCAGCAGGTAAAAGTGAAGTATTTGTAGGACGTATTCGTCAAGATTTAGACAACACTAAAGGCTTCCACCTATGGGTTGTCTCTGACAATTTATTAAAAGGTGCTGCATGGAACTCTGTTCAAATTGCAGAATCCTTAGTGAAAAATAACTGGTTGAAGAAGTAAATGAGGTGTAGCCATGCGGGTATTGGTACAAAAATTCGGGGGAACATCCGTAAAAAATAAAGAATCGAGAGAGTATGCTATTGGTCATATTAAGGATGCATTAACAGAAGGCTATAAAGTCGTTGTTGTTGTATCTGCAATGGGGCGTTATCCTGATCCATATTCGACAGACTCCCTATTATCACTGATTGATGGCAATAATTCGAAGTTAAGTAATAAAGAGAAGGATTTATTATTATCATGTGGGGAAACCATATCAGCGACTGTTTTCTCGCATAATTTACTAGAACACCAAATAGATTCTATTGCTATTACAGGTGGAGAAGCTGGGATTATTACAACAGATAATTTTTCCAACGCACAAATTAAAACCGTTAATACGGAACATTTACATCACTTATTAAACAAATATCAAGTGGTGGTTGTGACAGGTTTCCAAGGTAAGACAGAAAATAATGAAATCACAACAATTGGTAGAGGTGGTAGTGATACCTCTGCTACTGCACTTGGCGCAGCATTACAATCAGAGTACGTCGACATTTTTACTGATGTTAATGGTATTATGACGGCTGATCCTCGCGTTGTGTCCAATGCGCAGAAACTAGATACTATTTCGTACACAGAGATTTGTAATTTAGCTTATCAAGGGGCGAAAGTTATTCACCCTAGAGCGGTAGAGATTGCCATGCAAGCAAATGTACCGATTAGAGTACGCTCAACTAAACTAAAAGATAAAGGTACACTTATTACAAATGTTCCTGAAACAGTCTATTCGGAGAGTGTACATGATCGATTAGCTACAGGAATTGCATATGTGAATCAAATTACACAAATCAAGATTCAAGAGTCAAAAGAGCCAGAACAGTTACATGTGAAAGTTTTTAAATCTATGGCAGAGGCAGGTATCTCTGTAGATTTTATTAACATCTCACCTAATGGTGTCATTTATACCATTTTTGAAAAGGATGAACAGGTAGCAAGAGAAGTATTAGACTCATTAGGCTTGCAACCGATTATTACAAAAGATTGTGCGAAAATTTCGATCGTTGGAGCAGGTATGTCAGGTGTTCCCGGTGTTACTTCAAAAATTGTGCAGACATTAACAAGTAAAGATATTCCGATATTACAGTCAGCAGATAGCCATCGAACCATTTGGGTATTAATCCAAAACACTTATTTAGAGACAGCACTGAACGCATTACATGAAGCATTTCATTTAGAGTAAAGGGAGCCATCATTCAGCGGGAGTTTTAACCTCCTTTTGATTGTGTTAGCGTCCGTTTACCCCACAAGTTTAGCTGCCTTGTTTAACTTAGAGCTGGAAGTGGGGTGTTTCGGACTTCCTATACTATGATAAAAACGGGGATGTTATGATGACTATTTTGGTTGCTCAAATTAGTCATTCATGGCATAATTATCTTCGTCATTTTTTTATAAAATAAATGAATATGTCGTAATGTATGACATAGATGTGCACAATAAGTGAAGGAATTTGGAAAGGAGATGGTGACATGATAGATTACGGAAAATTGTTAACTGCCATGGTAACCCCATTTGATGAACATAATCAAATGGATTTAAATAAAACGACGGAATTAGTCGAGCATTTAATTGCGAATGGATCAGACGGATTAGTAGTAGCGGGTACTACAGGAGAGTCTCCAACATTAACGCACGAGGAAAAAATCACTCTATTTAAACATGTTGTAAAAGTAGTGGATGGGCGAGTAGCGGTTATTGCTGGAACTGGTAGTAATAATACACAGGCTTCTATTGAGCTAACAAAGGAAGCGGAACAAATTGGAGTAGATGGTGCGCTAATCGTAAGTCCATACTATAATAAACCGAATCAAGAAGGGTTATATCAGCATCATGCGGCAATCGCAAACGCAACTAACTTGCCAATTATGTTGTATAATATCCCATCCAGAGCGGTTGTAAGATTAAATGTTGAAACAGTTGTCTCTTTGTCACAAATTGATAATATTGTAGCGTTAAAAGATTCAACTGGCGATTTGGATGCTATCTCTTCCATTATTGATCAGGTAGCAGAGGATTTTAGTGTTTATAGTGGTGATGACTCCTTAACTTTACCTATTCAAGCGGTAGGTGGTTCAGGTATTGTTTCTGTATCATCACATATCATTGGGAAAGAAATGAAAGAAATGATGGTATTATTTGAACAAGGAAACGTAAAAGAAGCGAGTAAACTTCACCGTAAGTTATTGCCGACCATGCGTTCATTATTCATGGCACCATCTCCTGCACCAGTCAAATCTGCCTTGAATAACAAGGGAATAGCCGTAGGATCAGTTCGATTACCATTAGTGCCATTATCACAAATTGAAGAAGAACAACTCTTCAAAGTAATCGACTCAATAAAATAAACGTAGAAGAACCTGTTTCGTTAACGAAGCAGGTTCTTCATTTAATATAAAACTTTTCTCTTAACACTTTGTCATGTTGTCTAAAAGCGATAGTCTCCTGTGGACTAGACTTTCTCCCGTTCTATTGATGATGAGTGCTGGCATAAGCTCCGACAAAACACTACGCTTTCACCCTCTGGGCACAAGTGCAACATCTACTCAAGTAAAGAACGCTCTCGTAGTGTTTTCTATGCCGCCGGGTACGGCTTCAGCTAACTTTGTGAAGGAAACCACTTCACAAAGTGGATCTTCAGCTCATACTGTTCCCGAAAGAGTCTTCGTGTTTTGTCTCCGCTGTGCTATGCGATCTAATGTTTGCAAGTGGAAACATGCTAAAATCACTTCCCGGGTAGGAGATTGCTATTTATATGTGGTACGGTTATCTCTATCCTAAGCACATGCGATTTCTGTTTTCTATGGACATAAAACCTTCGTTGTTCTCTCCCAAACATCAGAGCGTGTAAATCCAGCGAAGGCAGAATACGGAGACTCCTACGGAAAAAGCGCAGTCTGAAAATCCACTTTTCAACCGCTTTTGTTGAAAAGTTAGTTGAAGACAAGCCCGTGGAACGCGGAGTATTCTGACGTAGCGATAGGATATCCACTATCCATCAATCAGAATGAGTGAGCGCATTTCATGAAGTACTCAACACAGAGCAACATTCATTATCGCTTTTAGACTGCGTAAGTCTTAATCCTTTTTTTGTTAGAGAATGAAATATGTTTACTAGTTCATACTAATGACAAATAGGTGATAAAGGGGTTTTGACATATGACAGCAGGGAAACAAGAACCGAAAGAGAAAGGCTCACAACCATCATCGATCGTTGAAAAAATTCAAGCCTTGGGGCAATCCACTATACCCAATGCGCCAGACTCCAACATTCATGTTTTATCGATTATTGGTCAAGTAGAAGGCCATGTACAGCTTCCACCACAGAATAAGACAACAAAGTACGAACACCTTATTCCACAAATTATTGCTATAGAGCAAAATCCTAAAATTGAAGGACTAGTTGTTGTACTAAATACTGTTGGTGGTGATGTTGAAGCAGGACTTGCACTATCTGAAATGATTGCCTCTATATCCAAGCCAACCGTTTCTATCGTGCTTGGTGGAGGGCATTCGATTGGGGTTCCGATCGCAGTTGCGACAGATTATTCGTTTATCGCACCGTCTGCTACAATGACGATTCATCCAGTGCGACTAACCGGTCTTGTTATCGGTGTTCCACAAACCTTTGAATACATCGATAAGATGCAAGAACGAGTTATACAATTTGTCACAGAACATTCGAATATAAAAGAAGAAAAATTTAAAGAATTGATGTTTGAAAAAGGTAACTTAACGAGGGACATTGGAACGAATGTTGTAGGTCAAGACGCGGTGAAATATGGATTAATTGATGAAGTCGGTGGTATCAGTGGTGCAATGACAAAATTGAATGAATTAATTGATATCAATAAAGGGTCTGAGGAGCTGATCCAATAATGTTATATACACCGTTAAGTATGGAAGATATTCATTATAATGAGGCAGATTTTGAGCAATATGAGTGGATACATTATCAAAATAAACCTTGTTATGTACAACGATTGGATAATGGTGATAAGCGGGTGGTACAGTTATTATCAACGAATCCAAATGATTATCTGCTTCAAACATTTGCACCGGGAACGATTATTACAAATGATGAAAAAAGTCAATAGAATATTCGTTCTGTTATAGAATATGTGATATAATAAATAAGAAAAAATGTCGATCAAATACCCTTGCTTACTGGTCAGCAAGGGTATTTCATACATAGTGGATGTAGAGATAGAAGAACTAGGGGAAAGAGGAGTGTTGATATGGCAAAAAGAAAGAAAAGAAGAAAAAAACAGCCATTAAAAAATAATATAAAAAAAGAATTAATAGGATTATTATTCATTTTTCTAGCCATTTTTGGCAGTGGAGCAACCATGATAAGTGATGGAGCCATTTCTTCCCTTTTAGAAAATGTCTTTCGCTTTTTCTTAGGGATATGGTATTTTGTCGTTTCTCTCTTATTACTATATTTAGGTATTTACGTCATGATAAAAAGAAAATGGCCGAAAATTACGACGAGAAGATGGATAGGTACCTATTTTGTACTAGCAGGATTGTTGTTAATGACCCATATTATTACATTCGATACGGCATTTAATCGTTCTAACAATTATCCGTCCATTATTGGTCAAAGTTTTACCTTTTATATGGATTATGTTAAAGGAATAGGTAGCACTGCACATTTAGGTGGAGGAATGGTTGGAGCGATTATGTTTGCGATTAGCTATTTTCTGTTTTCCAGTACTGGTGCTATGATTCTAGCAGCTTTCGTTATGCTTGTAGGTATTATTGTGTTTAGTAATCTCTCAATTGGAGATTTGTTTGCGAAACTACTTGCCAAATTACAAGACCATTGGACGAAAACGAAACAAAAGTTAGTCAATTGGAAAGAAACGCGAAGTGAGAAACGAATGCAGAAAGAAAGTCATGAGGAAAAAGAAGAACATGTACTAGATACACCAGATGATGCAGAGATGCCAGCTATTGCGTACGCAAATAATGAAGTAGAAGTAATAGAACCATATGTAGAGGAAGTAGTTGATTCAGTTAGCGAAGAGAACCAACAAATGGAAGATGAACCAGAAGAAATAAAAGAAACGCTAGAAACGGAGCAATTACCAACTACAGAATTTGAAAATCAAGATTATCAATTACCAACTATGGATATTTTGGAGCTTCCTAAAAATGCAGGAAAACAGCAAGAAAAATCGCATATACAACGAGTTGTTCGTAAGTTAGAGCAGACTTTTCAAAGTTTCGGTGTAAAGGCGCGAGTTACGAAGGTACATGTTGGTCCGTCAGTAACAAAGTATGAAGTATACCCAGAGGCGGGGGTAAAAGTAAGTAAAATTGTCAATTTACATGATGATTTAGCATTAGCTTTAGCAGCTAAGGATATTCGTATTGAAGCACCGATACCGGGGAAATCAGCAGTTGGTATTGAAGTGCCAAATGAAGAAACAGCAATGGTAACATTAAGAGAAGTGTTAGAAACGAAGAAGAAGCCAACACAAAATAAGTTAGCCTTTGCTTTAGGAAAAGATATTTCAGGTGAGGCGGTAGTCGCAGAATTGAATAAAATGCCACACTTATTAGTTGCTGGTGCAACAGGTAGTGGTAAAAGTGTTTGTATTAATGGCATTATTACAAGTGTATTGATGAATGCTAAACCACATGAAGTAAAAATGATGATGATCGACCCGAAAAAAGTAGAATTAAATGTTTATAACGGAATACCGCATTTACTTACGCCAGTGGTAACAGACCCGAAAAAAGCATCGAGAGCATTGAAAAAAGTAGTTGCAGAAATGGAAAGAAGGTATGATTTATTCTCGGAATCTGGTACGCGAAATATTGAAGGGTATAATGAATATATTAAACGTCATAATGCAGAAGAAGAAAATCAACAGCCTACGCTACCATATATTGTAGTGATAGTAGATGAGTTAGCTGACTTAATGATGGTTGCCTCAAATGAAGTGGAGGACGCGATTACTAGGTTGGCGCAAATGGCTCGTGCAGCAGGTATCCATTTAATTATTGCAACACAACGTCCGTCAGTAGACGTTATTACTGGGGTAATTAAAGCCAATATACCATCACGAATTGCTTTTAGTGTGTCGTCTCAAACCGATTCAAGAACGATTCTTGATTCAGGTGGTGCAGAAAAGCTTTTAGGAAGAGGAGACATGTTATTTATTCCAGTAGGTTTATCGAAACCAGTTCGTATACAAGGAGCCTTTTTATCTGATGCAGAAGTAGAAAATGTCGTCGACCATTGTATAGAGCAACAGAAAGCACAATATCAGGACGATATGATACCAGAGGAAGAGACAGATGTAGTTACAGAAGTAGATGATGAATTGTATAATGATGCAGTAGAGTTGATTTTAGAAATGCAAAGTGCAAGTGTATCGATGTTGCAAAGACGCTTTAGAATTGGTTACACCCGTGCAGCAAGGCTAATAGATGCGATGGAAGAGAGAGGGATTGTAGGTCCATATGAAGGGTCCAAACCAAGAACGGTTCTACAAAGTAAGGCTACTGATGATGTAACTGCCAATCCTACGTCTTGATAGGAAGAAACTGTTGCTAAAAAAACATAAAATCTTCTTTATTATTCATAGTAAAAGTGTTATATTTATTCTTAATAACAAACTTTACTAGATATAGATTGGTTGGGGGAAACTATGCATTATAATGTGAATAATGGGTCAACTACTGCTACTATTCATGGAATTAAAAGTTTAATTGAGGATGGGCACTTTAAAGAAAAAGAAAAACTACCAACAGAGTATGAATTATCCAAGCGATTCGGAGTATCTCGACAAGAAATCAGAAAAGCTATTACTATTCTTGAAGAAGAAAATATATTGATCCGAAGACCTGGAGTTGGCGTTTTTGTCCATGCTAAACCGATTGTATCGTCCGGAATAGAACAACTAGGTAGTGTTACAGATATGATTCGCAAATCAGGAAAAAAACCAGGTGTACAATATATATCTGCTGAGATTACAGATCCAAGAGATGAAGATATGCGACGTTTTGCCCCTTTGGAAGTAGAGAAATTTGCCAAAATAGAGCGTGTGAGGACAGCAGATGATGAACCTGTTGTGTATTGTATTGATCGAGTTGATCATCAAATGTTGCCTGTAGAATTGATTCAGAGTCAAGAATCTATTTTTCAAGCGTTAAAAAAACATGCCCATAAAGAAATAGATTATGCAGTAGCACATATTGAACCGATTGGATATCATGAAAGAATTTCACCCATTTTAAAATGTGAACCAGACCAGGCATTACTTTTGCTAAGACAGATGCATTATACAAAAGATAATGAACCTATATTATATTCTGTAAACTTTTTTAGAGCGGACGTATTTAGTTTCCATGTATTAAGAAAAACATTATAATCATCATAAAGCTTCAAGTCTCTATGTTATAATAGGGATTTGGAGCTTTTCTTATCATTACCTATTTTTATATGAGGCTTGATAAGCATAATAATGCTCATTTTTTGATAGAATAGAGAAGAAAATAAAATTTGTTTAAAGGAGTAGAGTAAATGTCTGATACATTAGAGCGAATTATCGCAAAAGAAGGATATGATTTACATCTTATACATACGAAAAAATTTAAGACGATCCATTTGTCTGTGAAATTCACGACGAAATTAACAAGAGAAAATGTTACCAAAAGAGCTTTGCTTCCGTATATTTTACAGCAAGCAACTGTTAATTATCCAACGGCGCTTGAATTACGTCAGCATCTTGATTCATTATATGGTACGGTATTATCTGTTGATAGTAGTAAAAAAGGAGAAAACCATATTTTGACGGTTCGTCTAGAGTTACCAAACGAGCAGTATATTGCCAATTCTCAAGATTTGCTAAACAAAGGAATAGCCTTTTTACAAGAAGTACTATATCAGCCGAAGCTTGTTGATAACGGTTTTGATCCGAAAATCGTTGCACGTGAAAAAGAAACGTTGCGTAGTAAAATAGCGTCATTAAAGGAAGATAAGATGAGCCTTGCGAATACTAGAATGATCGAGGAAATGTGTCAAAATGAAGCATATCGTCTTCGTGTACATGGTTATGAAGAGGATTTAGAAAATATTTCTGCTGAGTCGCTTTATTCGTATTATCAAGAAATCTTGCGTGAAGATCACCTAGACGTATTTGTTGTAGGAGATGTAGAAGATCTGCAAGTAGAAGATAAATTAACAGACTTAATACCGGCTAGAAACACTAAAGAAGTTGCAGATAATGTATTTACAACCATTGATCGAGACGAACAAACAATTGTAGAAACAGATGACATTAAGCAAGCGAAATTGCACTTTGGCTATCGTACAAGTATAACGTATAAAGATGATGACTATGCAGCATTACAAGTGTTTAATGGATTGTTCGGTGGATTTCCAAGTTCCAAATTATTTATGAATGTAAGGGAAAAAAATAGTTTAGCTTATTATGCTGCCTCTAGAATCGAAAGTCATAAAGGATTGATGTTCGTCTTCAGTGGTATTGCACCGGAGCAATATGAAAAAGCAAGAGATATCATTTTGGAACAAATGGAAGAGATGAAAAAAGGTGAGTTCACGGAGAATGACTTGAATGAGACAAAAGAAATGACAATCAATCAGTTACGTGAAACATTAGATAATCCACAAGGAATGATTGAATTACATTACCAACGTGTAATAGCTAAATCTTCACTTTCACCAGAACTATTATTAGAGCAAATAAGTAAAGTGACAAAAGAAGAAGTTATCAAGGTCGCGAATAAAATTATGCTCGATACGGTGTATTTATTAACGAGCAAGGAGGCAGAATAAAGTGAATCACAAGCATTATAAACAAATTGAAGAACATATTTATTCAGAAACTCTTCCGAATGGATTACGTGTTTATGTTTTACCAAAAAAAGAAATGACAAAAACATATGCTATTTTCACGACAAATTATGGATCTATTGATCAGAGATTTGTCCCATTAGGTGAGCGAGAATTCCAAACGGTTCCCGACGGTATTGCACACTTTTTAGAACATAAATTATTTGAAAAAGAAGATCGTGATGTATTTCAAGATTTTTCTAAAGCAGGTGCATCTGCCAATGCGTTCACTTCCTTTACGAAAACAGCCTATTTATTCTCGGCTACATCAAAAGAACGAGAAAATTTACAAACATTGATTGATTTTGTACAAGATCCCTATTTTTCTGAGAAATCTGTAGAAAAAGAAAAAGGAATTATTGCACAAGAAATCAGAATGTACGATGATCAACCTGATTGGAGAGCATTTTTTGGGACGATCCAAAGTTTATATCAGCATCATCCAGTTCAAATCGATATTGCAGGAACGGTAGAATCTATTCAAGATATTACGAAAGATGATTTATATACGTGTTATCACACATTTTATCATCCGAGTAATATGGTGCTTTTTGTTGCTGGAAATGTGGATCCTGAAGAAACAATGACATTTATTAAACAAAATCAAGCGCAAAAAAACTTTGAAGATCCTGAACCGATTCAAAGAGAGTTTCCTGATGAACCGAAAGAAGTAGCTCAAAAAGAAGTGACAATTAATATGCCTGTTTCCGTACCAAAAGCATTAGTAGGTATTAAAGAGCATGATATTCCAACGGATCCAAAAGAGTTTATGAAGAAGGAATGGTTAATGGATATTGCTATGGATTACCTGTTCTCTAGAAGTGGAATTGCATATGAACGTTTATATGAAGCTGGATTAATTGATTCATCCTTTAGTAGTGAATCACATTTAGAGCGTAACTTTGGCTTTAGTATTATTGGCGGTAACTCAAAAGAGCCAGAGAAATTAGCTGAGATGATCAAAGTAGAATTACTTAACCTTCAAACGAACTCGATTGATGAACAAAACTTTGAAAGAATCAAACGAAAAAAAGTTGGACAGTTGCTACGTGCGATGAATTCACTAGAATTTATTGCAAATCAGTACAGTCATTATCAACTTTTGAATATTGATTTCTTTGAAAGTATTGAATGGTTAGAAAACCTGAGTCATGCAGATATGGAACGTTTTACGAAGCAATGGATTAAAGAGGAAGAACTTGCGACATGCTTTGTTAAGGCGAGTGAATAGAGGATAGCAATAATGGAAAAGAAACGAACAATTATTACAGGGGCGAGCGGAGAAATCGGCATGGCTATTGCAAAAGAATTAGTGAGTCATGGCCATTCTCTCTTATTACATTTTCATCAAAATAAGCGCGCTATTGATCAGCTCAAAGAGCAAATTCCAGATGAGCAGATCATCAACGTTATTCAGTCTGATCTTAGTACAAGGGAAGGAATCGAATCGTTTGTACAGCAATTACCATCTGATATTGATCATGTTATTTATACTAGCGGCATGGCATATGTTGGCTTATTTCAAGACATGAATGAACAGGATATGGATACTATGGTTCAGTTACATGTGAAAGCTCCATGGAAGATTACGCAAACTGTTATTCCTGAAATGATCCGAAATAAATTTGGTCGAATCATCCTTATTTCATCTATTTGGGGAGAAGTAGGAGCAAGCTGTGAAGTAGCATACTCGACTGTAAAAGGTGCGCAAAATGCGTTTGTTAAATCACTAGCGAAGGAATTAGGGCCAAGTAATATTTCAGTTAATGGTGTTAGCCCTGGCTTTATTGATACAAAAATGAATCAATTTTTTTCTGCAGAGGAAAAAGCAGCGCTTATAGAAGAGATACCATTACAACGAGCAGGCACTCCACAAGATGTTGCACATGCGGTACAGTTTCTATGTAGCGAGCGTTCTAGCTATATACAAGGTGAGCTCATGCGAGTCAATGGTGCTTGGGGATAATTGGTCCTATCTTGCTGTTATTGACATGCATATTTTCCTTCATAAATCAAAGAATACTAATGTATGCTGATAAAGGAGGAATGAGCATGTCTGTTATCGATAATTTTGAGTCATGGAAAGACTTTTTAGGTGATCGTTTGCATCAAGCCCAAAACAATGGAATAAGTAATCAAGCAATTTCTGAGCTAGCATATGACATTGGTGATTATTTATCAACAGAAGTACAGGCGAAAAATGATCAAGAGAAAATGTTACGTGACTTATGGAATGCAGCAGATGACCAAGAGCAACGTGCTATTGCCAATATTATGGTGAAGCTTGTTCAAAACGAAGGTACGAAATAAGATAGATGGAACCCTATAAAGCAGGAATGCTTTGTAGGGTTTTTTCAGGTGTATTTCAAGCACATTCTAGATAATTTTATGTAATTTGACAGATTCCTATAAATTTTCACTTTTCAATCGAATTAATTTGAGATATGATTAAGATATATTGTTTGAAAAAGGAAAATCGATTAACGATTGGTCATTCACATAAATGTGTATAGTATATAGATTAAAGATTGATGGATGGTGTTAGAAATGGGAATTGGAGAAAGATTGAAGGAAGAACGTGAACAGAAAAAGCTGACTTTGGAAGATGTTCAAAATTTAACTAAAATTCAAACAAGGTATTTAAAGGCGATTGAAGAAGAACGGTTTGAAGTAATGCCGGGTTCTTTTTATGTTCGTGCTTTTATTAAGGAATATGCAACAATACTTGATTTGGACCCAGAACAATTGATTGAAGAGTTTAGACATGAACTACCGTTTGATCAAGAAGAGACGGTTGTACGATCAAGAGTTAGAAGTAGCAAGAAAAATAAAGCATCAGCTAAAGCACCTGCTATTTTTTCCTTTATGCCTACAATAGTAGTTGTACTACTAATTATAGGTATCGTTGCATTAGTTTGGTTATTTAGACAAAATTATTTCTCAGGAGATGAACCGAATTCAGCACCAGTAGAAGATGGTGAGAATTCAGCTGGTGAATCTGTACAGATGCCACCAGCACAAAGTACAACACCTGATAATGATATGGTAGATGATGAAGCTGAAGAGGATGAAACAGATGAAGAACAAGTAGAGGAAGAGGAAACAGAGCCAAATACAGAAATTTCCTTAGATAGCTATGCAAATAATGAATCACATTATAACTTAACAACAACTGAAGAAGAAGTACAATTAGTTATTACGACAGAGAATGCCAATTGGCTAGAAGTGGCTGATGAAAATGGTAATAGCTTATATGAAAAAACGTTTAAAACAGATGAAAGTCCTTTAGAATTAGATATTTCGGATGTGAATGAGCTGTACTTAAGATTTGGTGAGCCACAAACTATCTCGATTGCGATAAATGATGAAGAGTTAGAATTATCTGATGAAATCGGATCTACTCAAGTGCAAAGAGTTTGGGTTGAGCTGGAAAAACAATAAGAATGTTACGCTGTGATAAAGTTAGAGGCTGGGACATAATTAAATAAGAAGAATGAAAATCCGAACAATCCTATGCTAAGCGTAGGTAAGATATGCATACTCCTGCGGGAATAGCGCGAGCAGACCGCCGTGCCCCGCGGCATAGGGGACACTACGAGAGCGTTCTTTGCTTGAGTAGATGTTGTACTTGTGCCCAGCGGGTGAAAGCGAAGTATTTTGCCGAAGCGATAAGTAAACATACTTCAATGTTCGGATTTTTCCTATCTAATTCCACTTTTGTCCCAGCCTCTTAACTTTTATCATATGAATGAATAAATAAGTTTTATGGAAACGTAAGTTAGCAATGTATCGTTAATGTCGTTTATTTGACGAATATCCTATTGAAATTGGATAATAGATTTTGGTAACTTCTTATAATAAGTTATCGTTTGCAATAAAAGAGGAGTTAATTGCTAGCTTGTCATACAAAGGAGTGTCATAAAATGAATATACCTAATCGAATTACATTATCACGAATATGCTTAATTCCGATCTTTATTATTTTGTTATCCTATCCATTTGATTGGGGCGTTTGGAACATAGGTGAGAATGCGATTCCGATCAGTCATCTTGTTGCAGTCATTATTTTTGCTATTGCATCAGCAACGGATTGGTTAGATGGATATTACGCACGAAAATATAATTTAGTAACAAATTTAGGGAAATTCCTCGATCCAATGGCGGATAAGCTATTAGTTTCAGCAGCTTTTATTTTGTTAATATCTCTAGAGATGGCTCCAGCTTGGGTTGTTATTCTGATTATTAGTCGTGAATTTGCTGTTACTGGTTTACGTCTTGTTGCAGCAGGGGAAGGGATTGTACTTGCGGCAGGTCAATTAGGTAAGCTAAAAACAGTCTTGCAGATTTTAGCGATTATTGCCATGCTTTTACATAATGTACCTTTTGTAGCACTTGGATTACCTATCGATCTTATTTTGTTGTATGCTGCTTTAATTATTACTGTAGTTTCTGGTGTAGAATACTTTATCAAAAACTGGCATGTGATGGGAGATTCTAAATAATGAAAGATGTGAAAGCAGAAATCATTTCCGTTGGGACGGAACTATTATTAGGTCAAATTGTCAATACAAATGCCGCTTGGATGTCAGAACAATTAGCTGATCATGGTATTTCTGTCTATTATCATACAGTAGCAGGCGATAATTTTGAACGTTTAGCGCGTATTTTTCAGGAGGCAGAAACAAGGTCTGATCTTGTCTTCGTTACTGGTGGGCTTGGACCAACTGAGGATGACCTTACAAGGGAAGCTTTTCAGCATATTTCAGGTTTAGAAATTGTGGAGGACCAAGACACATTAAATAAAGTGTCTGCTTACTTCAACAATCATAAGCGAGAAATGACACCTAATAATAGAAAGCAAGCACATGTATTTGACGGAGCAAACGTTTTACGCAATTCTGTTGGGATGGCTCCTGGAATGCTTGTAGAGCATAATAATACGATTTGGATATTTATGCCTGGTGTACCGAATGAAATGAAAGCTATTATGTCAGAAGAAGTGTTGCCAACATTACATGAGCTTCTTGACTTAAATATGGTTATTAAATCTCGCATGTTACGCTTTATTGGAATTGGCGAAGCGCAACTTGAACATGAACTGCAGCAATTAATATCGGAACAAACGAATCCTACAATTGCTCCCTTAGCGGGGGTTGGTGAAGTAGCATTAAGACTAACAGCTAAAGCGGACACTTCAGTTCTCGCTGAACAACTTATCGATCAGTTAGAAGAACAGATTAAGGAAAAAGTTGGACGGTATTTGTATGGTTATGATGAACGAAATGTAGAACAACTTGTTTTTGATTTGTTAAAACAACATCAATTAACAATTGCTAGTGCAGAAAGCTTAACGGGTGGTGCCTTTGCTTCGAAAATGGTTGGAGAAAATGGTGCTTCACAAGTGTTCAATGGGGCAGCCGTTGTATATCAACCAACATCTAAGGTTAATGCACTCGGCATAAGTGAAGAACTGATTGATAAACATGGTACTGTAAGTAAACAGTGTGCGGAGGCAATGGCTTTGAATGTGAAACAAACGTATCAATCAAAATTAGGTATTAGTTTTACTGGTGTTGCAGGACCTAATTCCATTGAAAATCAACCTGTTGGTACAGTGTTTATTACGATATGTGATGAGCAAGATCAGTTTCAGACAGAAAGATTTCAATTTAGTGGAGACCGACAAATAATTCGAAATAGAGCAGTAAAAAAAGGGTTTGAGCTGCTCTATACCAAATTAAACAAATGAAAAGAATTTTGAAATACAACGATAAAGCATTTTTTCTAAATGAAAAATAATAGAAAAAATGCTTTTCTCTTGTGCTTTTTCTATTTTGTGATACAATTACGATGAAAACACGGGAACATTTATTCGTTTTTTTGCTTGTGAAACAGTAAAAAAGCATGTAATATAGTAAGTAGGAATATGAAGGAGGAATTAATGTGAGTGATAGAAAACAAGCCCTAGATATGGCTTTGAAGCAAATTGAAAAGCAGTTTGGTAAAGGATCAATCATGAAATTAGGGGAACAATCTGAACAAAAGATAGCGACTGTTTCAAGTGGTTCTGTTGCCTTAGATGTAGCTTTAGGTGTTGGTGGTTACCCACGAGGTCGTGTAGTTGAAATTTACGGACCAGAATCTTCCGGTAAAACAACGGTTTCGCTTCATGCGATAGCGGAAGCACAACGAGCAGGTGGACAGGCTGCTTTTATTGATGCAGAGCATGCACTTGACCCCGTATATGCTAGAAAATTAGGCGTTAATGTAGATGAATTATTACTTTCACAGCCAGATACAGGTGAACAAGCTTTAGAAATAGCAGAAGCGCTTGTACGTAGTGGTGCAATTGACATGTTAGTTATTGACTCTGTTGCAGCTTTAGTACCAAAAGCGGAGATTGAAGGGGAAATGGGTGACTCACATGTTGGTTTACAAGCCCGTTTAATGTCTCAAGCGTTGCGTAAACTTTCAGGTGCGATTAACAAATCAAAAACAACGGCGATATTTATTAACCAAATTCGTGAAAAAGTTGGCGTTATGTTTGGTAACCCTGAAACAACACCAGGCGGTAGAGCATTGAAATTCTATTCATCTGTTCGATTAGAAGTAAGACGTGCAGAAACACTAAAAGTCGGAAACGAAATGGTAGGTAATAAAGCACGAATTAAAGTAGTGAAAAACAAAGTAGCTCCTCCATTTAAACAAGCTGAAGTAGATATTATGTATGGCGAAGGAATCTCTAGACAAGGGGAAATCCTTGATATGGGATCTGACTTAGATATTGTGCTTAAGAGTGGTGCATGGTATTCCTATAACGAAGAAAGACTTGGGCAAGGCCGTGAAAATGCTAAACAGTACTTGAAAGAGAATCCAACTGTCGCTGAAGAAATATATCAAGCAATCCGTGATTATCATGAGTTAGATGTAGTGGACGGTGCAGAAGCAACAGAAGAACTTCAAGAAAGCTTATTAGATGAATAAGAAAAAACTCTGCAGTTATGCGTGCTGCGGAGTTTTTTACATAAATCTATTTTTTCTGACTTATTCATGCGAAAACTTTACAATCCTTGACATTGACGGAATAGAGGATTAAAATTAACATGTATAATTGAATTATTGTTATACATTAATATTCTTAAAAATGTAATGATGTACATGCTGACGAGAAATTGTACAAGTTTATAGCAATAGGAGGTGAAACTATGGAACTTTGGATTTTTATCATCATCTCCATTTTGCTTGCATTGATCTGTCTTGTTGTTGGTTATCTGATTCGAAAGAGTATTGCAGAGAAGAAGATTTCGAGTGCGGAAGAATTAGCGAAACAAATAGTGGAAGAAGGCTATAAAAACGCTGAAGTTGCGAAAAAAGAAGCATTATTAGAGGCTAGAGACGAGAATCATAAAATTCGTCAACAGGCTGATGAGGAGCTTAGAGAGCGTCGTACAGAAATTCAAAAACTTGAAAGTCGACTCATGCAAAAAGAAGAGAACCTTAACCGTAAGGACCAAACTTTGGACAAGCGTGAGCTATCGTTAGAAAAGAAAGAAAGTTCGCTTACAGAGAAACAACAACAAATTGAAGAAATGGAAAGTAAAGTTGGAGCAATGGTAAGCGAGCAACAAGCAGAATTAGAACGGATATCGGGATATACGACGGATCAAGCAAAACAAATTATTTTGCAACGTGTTGAAGAAGAAGTTGCACATGAATCAGCACTTATAATTAAAGAGGCCGAGAACCGTGCTAAAGAAGAGTCAGATAAGAAGGCTAAAGAAATTTTATCTCTTGCGCTTCAACGTTGTGCCGCTGATCATGTCGCTGAAACGACTGTTTCTGTTGTAAACCTACCTAATGATGAGATGAAAGGTCGAATTATTGGGCGTGAAGGTCGAAACATTCGAACTTTAGAAACACTAACAGGTATTGATTTAATTATTGATGATACTCCTGAAGCAGTAATCTTATCTGGGTTTGACCCAATTCGTCGTGAGATAGCTCGAATCGCCTTAGAAAAACTAGTACAGGATGGTCGTATTCACCCAGCTAGAATTGAAGAGATGGTCGACAAATCTAGACGTGAAGTTGATGAATACATTCGCGATTATGGAGAACAAACTACATTCGAAATTGGTGTGCATGGTCTCCACCCTGATTTAGTGAAAATATTAGGTCGATTAAAATACCGTACAAGCTACGGACAAAACGTATTGAAACATTCAGTAGAGGTAGCTTACTTATCCGGACTATTAGCTGCTGAGCTCGGTGAAGATCAAACACTTGCACGACGTGCTGGTTTACTACATGATATTGGAAAAGCGATTGATCATGAAGTAGAAGGTAGTCACGTAGAGATTGGTAAAGAATTAGCAACAAAATATAAGGAAAATGAAGTGGTTATTAATGCAATTGCTTCCCACCACGGTGATGAAGAAGCAACTTCTGTTATCTCAGTAATTGTTGCTGCAGCAGATGCGCTTTCCGCTGCTAGACCTGGTGCTCGAAGTGAGACATTAGAAAACTACATTAAGCGTTTAGAAAAATTAGAAGAAATTTCTGAGTCATTCGCTGGTGTTGAGAAATCATTTGCAATACAAGCAGGTCGTGAGATTCGTATTATTGTGAAGCCAGACGAAATTGATGATGCTGAATCTAGCAAAGTAGCTAGAGATATTAGAAAACGAATTGAAGACGAGTTAGATTATCCGGGACATATTAAGGTTACCGTTATTCGTGAAACTCGTTCAGTAGAATATGCTAAATAGAGAGGCTATTATAGTCTCTCTATTTTTATTGATACGAAAAGAAGTAAATCACTTTTGACTTTTAAAAAAATGTATGTGAAACTAATGTTATCAAACAAGAGAGGTAGAAGTTCATGAAGATTTTATTTATTGGTGATGTTGTTGGATCACCGGGCAGAGATATGGTGCAAGAATATTTGCCGAAACTAAAAACAAAGTATCAGCCACATGTCACGATTATCAATGGCGAAAATGCTGCAGCTGGTAAAGGTATTACAGAAAAAATATATAAAAACTTATTAGAGTGGGGTGCTCAGGCGATTACCATGGGGAACCACACATGGGATAAGAGAGAAATCTTTAATTTTATTGATGATGCTCCATTAATGGTACGACCAGCCAACTTACCGCCGGGTACACCTGGTAATGACATCGTTTATGTAAAATCAAATGGAATTGAGATTGCTGTTATCAATATATTAGGAAGAACGTTCATGAATCCTGTCGATGATCCATTTCGTAAAGTGGATGAATTGGTTGCAGAAGCTAAGAAGCGTACAAACATCATTTTTCTTGATTTTCATGCTGAGGTAACGAGTGAAAAACAAGCAATGGGTTGGTATCTTGATGGGAAGGCAAGTGTAGTTGTTGGAACACATACACATGTTCAAACCGCTGACAATAGAGTGTTACCAAATGGTACGGCTTATATTTCTGATGTAGGGATGACCGGTCCATATGATGGTATTTTAGGAACAGATCGTGATGCTGTATTGAAGAAATTTTTAACAGGCTTACCTGTGCGTTTTGAAGTATCGAAATCTGGTAGAAACCAATTGAGTGGAGTAATAGTAGATATCGATAATAATACAGGAAAAGCGACAAAAATGGAGAGAATTTTAATCAATGATGACCACCCATTCTTTTCCTAAATGCAAAATATATATGTAAATTAATAATCATACTTTAATAGAAAACGCCCATTTACCACGTTAAATAGGGCGTTTTTGTTGTTTTGGTAGTAAAGACTGATTGAAAGCTCACTTTATCCTCGTTGATTCGCTCCATTCATTAGGTTTCAGCATGTATGTTTTGCGCTTTATAATTGTCGAATAATTTGAAAATTCCGGTGTTTTACTTCATAATAAAAAGGAATATCTTTCAATATCATGAATATAGTAAAAGTGGGATAACAATAGCATTTGAAGGAGGTACCAGGAATGGACATATTAAAAGTTTCAGCAAAATCAAACCCGAATTCTGTAGCAGGCGCACTTGCAAATGTATTACGAGAACGTGGTTCAGCCGAAATTCAAGCTATAGGTGCTGGTGCACTTAATCAAGCAGTGAAGGCAGTTGCAATCGCACGTGGTTTTGTTGCTCCGAGTGGAGTAGATCTCATTTGTATTCCAGCTTTTACTGATATTATGATTGATAGTGAGGAACGTACAGCAATTAAGTTAATCGTAGAACCTAGATAACCGGAGATTAAAGGTAAGATCTGTGACCTGTTTGTTAGTAGACAAGCAGGTTTTTCGTCTTTATTAAAGTGTATCCTTTCGTGATTTCCTTTTTCCAAATATGAGAATTTCGAACGCTAATTCCCATTGATTGAGATCTGACTATGCTTAAGGAGGAATGATACATATGATCATTGACTGTCATTGTGATGCACTATATAAAATGTGGACAGACAAAATCGATTTTGATGATGAATCATTAGATGTAAATTATCAAAAATGGATGAAAAGTCCGGTTAAAATCCAATGTTTTGCGATATTTGTTCCAGAATATTTACCGACAGAAGCTAAATTTGCTGTCGCTATACATATGATTGATTTATTCTATGAAAAAGTGGTTAAACCTTATTCGAATGTGCGGTTTATTCAACGAAAAGAAGATATAGATGCAATAAAACCACATGAAAAAGGTGCAATGTTAACGTTAGAAGGCTTAGATGCAGCTAATAATGATATGTATAAAGTCCGGACATTGCTGAAGCTCGGTGTGAGAATGATAGGTATGTCCTGGAATGAAGCAAACTTAGCTGTAGATGGTTTAAAAGAACCAAGAGGAAGTGGTTTAACTGCTTTTGGTAGAGAAGTGATTAAACTTGCTAACGAGGAAAATGTATGGATTGATCTTGCGCATATTTCACCAAAAGGCTTTGATGAGGCAGTTGATCTTGCAGAACATGTAATTGTTTCACACGCAAATAGTCAATCTATCTGTCCGCATATACGGAATGTGACAGATGAGCAAGTGAAAAAAGTTGTGGAAAAAGATGGAGTGATAGGAGTTAATTTTGTGCGGGAATTTGTAACGGAAGAACCAATTGCCATGATACGTGATGTTATGTTACATATTCATTATTTTCTATCTCTTGGTGCAGAAGAACATTTAGTTTTTGGTTCTGATTTTGATGGTGCTACGCAATTTGTAGAGGAGCTTTCTTCCGTCCATGACTATCATCATGTATTGATAGAGATGGAACAAGACTTCTCACAGCCTGTACGGGAAAAAATAAGTTATCTTAATTTCCTCCGACATTTTCCAAGTTAATAAATAGAATCATTTTGTAATTCCACCGTTTATCCCCTATAATAGTAAGAGTAAGATCTTTAAGGTTGATTAGGGGTAAGAGAGGAGTTTAGTGAATACAATGAATGAGAAACAACGATTAGAAAGTGAACAAATTAATCAAATGAGTTCAGCGGACGTAAAATCCGGTGCGAACGATAATTTAAATCGATTGAAAAACATGTCTAGCGATGAAATGATTTCAAAATATTTTCAAACAACTTATGAACCACCTAATATGCGTAAAGCAAAGAAACGCTTGAAGAAAGATGTAGATATTCATTATGATTTTGATATCCCGCTAGAAATGAAAGCGGTTGGTAAAGGAAAGAAATTTTTAATTCGTACATATGGTTGTCAAATGAATGAGCATGATACAGAAGTAATGGCAGGTATCCTTACAAAGATGGGTTATCAAGCAACAGAGGATACTAATGATGCAGACATTATTTTGTTGAATACTTGTGCTATTCGTGAAAACGCAGAAAACAAAGTGTTTGGAGAACTAGGCCACTTAAAACCACTTAAACTAGAAAATCCAGACTTAATCATCGGTGTATGTGGCTGTATGTCGCAAGAGGAATCAGTCGTCAACCGAATTTTACAAAAACATCAATTCGTTGATTTAATTTTTGGTACACATAATATTCACCGCTTACCACAATTAGTTAATGAAGCGATGTTCGGTAAGGAAATGGTTGTAGAAGTTTGGTCTAAAGAAGGCGACATTATCGAGAACCTTCCAAAAGCACGTAAAGGTAAAGTAAAAGCATGGGTAAATATTATGTATGGCTGTGATAAATTCTGTACCTATTGTATTGTGCCTTATACTCGTGGGAAAGAACGTAGTCGTATGCCAGAGGATATTGTTCAAGAAGTGCGTCACCTTGCGGCTCAAGGATATAAAGAAGTAACATTACTAGGTCAGAATGTAAATGCATATGGAAAAGATCTGGACTTTGAATATGGTCTTGGTGACTTAATGGAAGAGATTAGTAAAATAGATATACCACGTGTACGCTTTACGACTTCACATCCAAGAGATTTCGATGATCGCTTGATTGAAGTATTAGCAAAATATGATAATTTACTTGACCACATTCATTTACCAGTTCAATCTGGTAGCTCAGATATTCTTCGTGTAATGGCACGTCGTTACACAAGGGAAGAATATTTAGCATTAGTGGAAAAAATTCGTAAAGCTATGCCTAACGCAACATTGACAACAGATATTATTGTAGGCTTCCCAAATGAGACAGATGAACAATTTGAAGAGACGATGTCCTTAATGGAAGAAGTAGGATTTGAAAGTGCCTATACATTCATTTATTCACCACGCGAAGGTACACCAGCTGCGCGTTGGGAAGATGATATTCCGATGGAAGTGAAGAAAGAACGTCTGCAACGCTTGAATGCTTTAGTGAATAAACAATCTGCTGAAGCGATGGAGAAATATCAAGGTGAAACAGTAAAAGTGCTTGTTGAAGGAGAAAGTAAAAAAGACCCTGATGTGTTAGCAGGTTACACGGAAAGAAATAAATTAGTAAACTTTAAAGGACCAAAATCAATCATTGGTGAAATTGTAGAAGTGAAGATAACGAATACTAAAACATGGTCATTAGATGGTGAATTGGTTGAATCAGCAGTCGAGGTGAATTAAATGGCAAAATATACACGCGCAGAAGTGATTCAAGAAGCGCAAGAATTAGCAAATAAAATGGCTAGTATTGAAGAGATTGATCGCTTTAAGCAACTGGAAGCTAAATTAAATGATAATATGAAAATACAGAGTAGCATAAAAAAGATTAAAGCATTGCAAAAACAGGCGGTAAACTTTCAAGCTTATGGTAAAACAGAAGCATTGAAGCGAGTAGAGGCAGAAATTGATCGTCTTCAAGAAGAGCTCGATGCAATTCCTGTAGTTCAGGAATTTAAAGAATCTCAAGTTGTGATCAACGATATTTTGCAACTTGTATCGAATACCATTGCACGAGAAATTACCAATGAAGTCATTCGCTCTACTGATGGTGATGTATTATCTGGAGAAACTGGTTCAGGAAAAGGAAATAGTCATTGTTAAAAAGAAGGAAGAAGCATGGTTAGCATAAAAATGTTAACCATGCTTCTTTTATGCGCTCTTTTTATCATCGATAAGCGAGAAGACTCCCACCTCAAGGAATGAGAAATGAGTAGGTGGGAGATGAATCATCATCTCGATTCAAGTCCAAAAAACATCTTGTTCAATCCTATACAACGAAGCAGACAAACGGAAATATCTTGATTGTAGACAACCAAATAAAATTGCCGAAACTTGGTTTTGTTCGCTTTGTCAAAAGCCGTGAAGTACATGGGTGTATCCTCAATACTACCATCAGACGTAATCCAAGCGGAAAATATTTCATCTCTATTCTTGCAGAAACAGACGTGCAACCATTAGAAAAAACAGAAACAGCTATCGGAATCGACTTAGGCATCACGGACTTTGCGATTCTTTCTGATGGTCAAAAGAAAGACAATCATCGCTTCACCGCAAAAATGGAAAAGAAATTAAAACGAGAGCAACGCAAACTATCCAGACGTGCCCAGCATGCGAAAGACAACAGAATCGACTTAGAAACTATCAAAAACAAAAACGCAAAGTTGCGAGATTACATGAACAAGTCACGAATCAACGTGACGACTTCCTAAACAAGTTAAGCACAGAAATCATCAAAAACCACGATGTGATCTGTATCGAAGACTTGAACACAAAAGGAATGTTGCGCAACCATCAACTAGCAAAATCCATTTCAGACGTATCATGGTCGAGCTTTGTATCCAAACTAACATACAAAGCTAATTGGTATGGTAAAACGATCGTGAAAATAAGTAGATGGTTCACGTCCAGTCAACTATATTCTGCTTGTGGACATCACGATGGCAAAAAGTCGCTAGATATAAGGGAATGGACTTGTCCAGCTTGTCATACGCATCATGATCGAGATGTCAATGCGAGTAAAAATATTCTAGCCGAAGGATTACTAATCATAACTTCGGCTTAAACAACCTATCAAACCGTTGGGACTACGGGGATAGCTTGGTAAAGAAGAGAAACCGCTGTTAGGGAAGAAATAAACGAACAAGTACGCTCTGTTCCCGAGAATCCCCCACTTCAAACATCCTGAGATTAAGTGGGGGTATTTCAAGTACACATTATTAGGCATTTGCATAGGATGAAGTAGACTCTATGGCTAACATTTTCTCTTTGAAGAATGTAGGCACTATAGACGAATAACTCGCATATGATGAAATTGAAATAAGAGGGAGGTTATAATTCGATGTCTTATCTAGACCAAGAATATAGGGAAATTATAACGAAAGCGGTTATTGGAAAAGGTCGAAAGTTCAAGCAAGAAACAGATACTATCTCACCAACACATCGTCCATCTAGTATCCTAGGTTGTTGGATCATTAATCATCAATATCATGCTAAACTAACAAAGAAAGATACTGTAGAAGTTCGCGGTAGCTATGATGTTAATGTATGGTATGCTTATAATGATAATACGAAGACAGAAGTAGTTTCAGAAAGAGTAGAATATTGTGATCAAATTCCATTGTCGGTTCGTGATAAAAAACATATTGGCCATGATAATGAAGTAATTGCAAAAGTAATCCAACAACCAAATTGTTTAGAATGTAGTATCGTTTCAAAAGGTAGTAAAGTCAAAGTAGATGTGGAGCGCGAATTTCTTGTAGAAGTAATTGGTGAAACGAAAATTTCCGTAAAAGTAGATCCAAAAGGTAAAGTATATACAGACGATGATTGGGACTTAGCTATTTCGGATGATGAATTTGACGAATTAGATCCAGATTTCTTGGATGACCATGAAGAAGAATAATCTTTACAGTGTGGGGGACGCTCACACTGTATTTTTTTGTGCATCACAAGGGAAGTCATGGTACGAAAGCTGTCAAACACTCACTGTTTTTGTACGGTTATAATCTGTGCTATAATAACAAGAGGCAAACGAGTTATTTATAGACTCCATCTAAGGAATATAAAGACAAAATCAATAAATTTAAACATAGAAGAATGGAAACGAGTTGTGGGGGATTAAAAAAATGGGTTATACGCCAATGATACAGCAATACTTATCGATAAAAGCAGACTATCAAGATTGCTTTTTATTTTTTCGTTTAGGCGATTTTTATGAAATGTTTTTTGAGGATGCAAAGAGAGCGGCCTTAGAATTAGAAATTACATTAACAAGTAGAGATGGTGGCGGAGAAGAGAAAATTCCGATGTGTGGTGTTCCTTTTCACTCAGCTGAGAGCTACATCAAAGCATTAATAGAAAAAGGATATAAAGTGGCGATTTGTGAACAAGTAGAAGACCCGAAAGCAACGAAAGGTGTTGTGAGGCGGGAAGTGGTTCAGCTTATTACACCAGGTACAGTAATGGAAGGTAATATGCTAGATGATAAAGAGAATAATTACCTTGCAGTTGTGACAGAAACAGGTAAACAGAAATTTGCTTTTGCTTATACGGATATGTCTACAGGTGAGACATTTGTGATGGAAATTAATCGTGGCTGGAATGCTGTGTTAAGTGAACTGTTTAACCGACCAATCAAAGAGGTTGTAGTCGAACAAGATTTTTCACCTGCCTATATAGAGGAATTGAAAGAGAAGATGCAGTTAACTGTTTCATATGCTAAAGAAACAGAACAAAATGAGCTTATTGCAGGGCTTGTCACTAATATTTCCGATAGCCGTTTAGCTGATACATGTAAAATATTATATCAATACTTATTCCATACCCAAAAGCGTGCTATAGACCACCTCCAAAAAGCACAGGTAATTGAATTAGCTGAATATATGACATTAGATATGTATTCACAACGAAATTTAGAAATTACCTCTTCTTTATTACGAAAAGAAAAATTCGGTAGTTTATTATGGGTCATTGACCGTACTGTTACGGCAATGGGGGCGCGTAAATTGAAGAAATGGCTAGAAAGACCTTTGCTTACACAGTCTTTAATCGAAAAAAGGTTAGACTTAGTGAATGGATTCTACCAACAATTTTTTGAAAGGGAAGAAATAAGGGAAGCACTGCAATCGATTTATGATTTGGAGCGTTTGTCAGGAAGAGTATCTTTTGGAAATGTGAATGGTCGAGACTTAATCCAATTAAAGCGATCATTAGCTAAAATTCCTTTTATAAAAGAAACGTTAAAGCAATTTGATAATAAAGCGATTAAACAATTAGTCGAGAAAATAGACGATTTACCAGACTTACTGGAATTACTTGATGTTAGTATTGCAGAAGATCCACCGATAGCAATTACAGAAGGTAACCTGTTAAAAGATGGATATAATCAAGAATTAGACGGATTTCGAGATGCATCAAGAAACGGGAAGCATTGGATTGCTGAATTAGAACAGAAGGAAAAAGTCGAAACAAATATAAAATCTCTAAAAATTGGTTTCAACAAAGTTTTCGGTTATTACATTGAAGTAACACGTCCTAATTTGCCAATGATTCCAGAGGGACGTTATGAACGTAAGCAAACATTAACAAATGCAGAACGTTTTGTTACAGCAGAATTGAAAGAAAAAGAAGCACTCATTCTTGAGGCACAAGATAAGAGTGTGGAATTAGAGTATCAATTGTTCTTAGAAATTAGGGAGAAAGTAAAAGATTATATTCCAGATCTTCAACGTTTGGCAGAAACAATTAGTGAGATAGATGTGTTACAGAGCTTTGCAACAGTAAGTGAAGAAAATAACTATGTTCGTCCAACATTTACGAATGATCACAATATATATTTGGAAGAAAATAGACACCCGGTTGTAGAGAAGGTAATGAAAGATGATCAGTTTGTTCCCAATACCATTGAACTTGCGGAAAATAAGCATTTATTATTAATTACAGGACCAAATATGTCTGGTAAGAGTACGTATATGCGTCAGTTAGCTTTAACAATTATTATGGCGCAAGTCGGATGTTTTGTACCAGCAGAACGTGCAGAACTATCTATCACAGATCAAATCTTTACGAGAATTGGTGCCGCTGATGACCTTGTGTCAGGACAAAGTACATTTATGGTAGAAATGCTAGAAGCAAACCACGCGATTCAGCATGCAACAGAGAACAGTCTTATTTTACTTGATGAAATCGGACGAGGTACAAGTACGTATGATGGGATGGCACTTGCACAAGCAATTATCGAACATATTCATGACCAAATAAAAGCAAAAACTGTTTTCTCGACACACTATCATGAATTAACAAGTCTTGAAGAAAACCTACAAGGACTTAAAAATATCCATGTTCGTGCTGAAGAGATAGATGGAAAAGTTGTCTTCCTTCACCAAATTCACTCAGGAGCAGCTGACGAAAGCTATGGAATACATGTAGCCCAACTAGCTGGTTTGCCAGATTCATTAATTAAACGTGCCAATATTATTTTGTCACAATTAGAAGGAACGACGGAGGAAAAGTCTGAACCTGTTCAAAAGACGAAAGATGATGAGCTAGCAATGGAGCAAATTTCGTTCTTTGCTACAGAGAAGCCTAAGCGAAAAGAAGAAGTATCTCCAGTAGATAGTGAAATAGTTACGTCGTTACAGAAAATTAATTTGCTAGAAATGACACCAATGGATGCAATGAACGAATTGTATAAATTACAAAAGAAAGCGCAGGAAACAAAGGGGCGATAAGAGATGCAAATCAATGAGCTTCCAGATTATTTAGCGAATAAAATTGCGGCAGGTGAAGTTGTTGAAAGGCCAGCCTCCGTTGTAAAAGAGTTAGTAGAAAATAGTGTTGACGCTGAAAGTAGCTGGATTAAAGTAGATATCATTGATGCTGGACTACAAGAAATTAAGGTAACAGATGATGGTAATGGTATTGAACATGAACAAACCCAAAAAGCTTTCTTAAGACATGCTACAAGTAAAATCAAAAATGAAAATGATCTATTTCATGTTAATACGCTAGGGTTTCGTGGAGAAGCTCTAGCAAGTATTGCAGCAGTCAGCCGATTAGAAATCAAAACATCTACAGGTAAAGAAGCAGGTACACGAATGGTTCTCGAAGGCGGTCATATTAAAGAAGAAGGTAGAAGTGATGCAAGACAAGGGACAGAAATTACTGTCCAAGACATTTTCTTTAATACGCCTGCTCGCCTAAAGTATTTGAAAACCGTTCATACCGAACTTGGTCATATTACTGATATCATTAATCGTATGGCTTTTTCACACCCAGCTATCCGCTTTGAATTGACCCATAACGGCAAGCGTATTTTTCAATCAACAGGTAAAGGGGACTTACGTCAAATAGCTGCATCTGTCTATGGTATGTCAGTTGCCAAACAGATGATCCCAGTAGCAACTGAAACACTTGATTATGAGATAAATGGTTATATTGCGAAACCAGAAGTGAATAGAGCTTCTAGAAACTATATCACAACCATTGTCAATGGTCGTTTCATTAGGAGTATTGGACTGGCAAAAGCGATTACTAATGGATTTCATACGTTTCTTCCCATCGGTAGACAACCAGTCGTTGTACTAAATATTAAGATGGACCCATATTTAATTGACGTTAATGTTCATCCTACTAAATTAGAAGTTCGGTTTAGTAAAGAGAAGGAGCTTTTTGAAGCGGTTGAACAGATGGTTAAGAATGCATTACACAAGCAGACGCTCATTCCGTCTGGACAGAAGAAAACACCAGTTAAAAAAACATCTGAGCAGCCACAGTTTCAATTTGATCAATATGAGCCAACTATCAAACGAGAAGCAAATAATAACCTCGTTACACCTCTGAAACAAGAGGAGCCTGTGGAAGAAGAGATAGAAATGATTCGAGAAACTGAGCCTGTAACAAATAGTATGACAGACGAAGATAGTGGTTATAATGAAGAAGGTTCTGTTGATGTCTTGGAGACAATAGAAGAGCAAGTTGAAGATCCGAAAGAACAAATAGAGCGTGTTCCTGTCATGTATCCAATTGGTCAACATCATGGCACATACATTTTAGCGCAAAATGATGATGGACTCTATATCATTGATCAACATGCTGCACAAGAACGTATTAAATACGAATATTTCCGAGATAAAATCGGAGAAGTAGACGATCATGTTCAAGATTTGTTAGTACCATTAACGTTTGAATTTACACAACAAGAAGCACTGTATATCGATCAATATAAAGAAGAACTGCAAAAAGTTGGGTTATTTTTTGAATCGTTTGGTCAGAATACATTTATTATTCGCTCACATCCACATTGGTTCACGAAAGGTGAGGAAACGGAAATTGTTCGTGATATGGTAGATCAATTAATTCAGGACAAGCAAGTGAATATTCATAAATTAAGAGAAGATGCAGCAATTCTTATGTCATGTAAACGGTCGATTAAAGCAAATCACTATTTGAATGTAGAAGATATGCAACGTCTACTAGATGACCTGAGAAAGTGTGAGGAACCATTTACATGTCCACATGGAAGACCGATTATTATACAATTTACTAAATATGAAATGGAAAAAATGTTTAAAAGAGTTATGTAATTAGATGAAGAATTTAGCAATGTCATGTATACTATAAAGAAGCATTGTCATCAATGGATGTGATTATTTGAAAGAAAAATTAACAATAATTGTTGGACCAACAGCGGTAGGTAAAACCGCACTCTCAATTGAAATCGCCAAGAAGTTTCAAGGGGAAGTAATAAGTGGCGATTCGATGCAAATATATAAAGGACTTGATATAGGAACGGCAAAAGTTACAGATGAAGAAAAAGAGGGTATTAATCATTATATGATCGATATTTTAGATCCTTCTGCATCATTTTCTGTTGCGGATTTCCAAAAACAAGTTCAGGAAAATATTGAAACTATTTATGCGAAGGATAAACGTGCAATTATTGCTGGTGGTACTGGTTTGTATATTCAGTCTGTTTTGTATAATTATCAATTTGCAGAAAATGAGCGATCTTCCTTATATGAAAAGCAAATAGAAGCAGAAATCAATCAAAAAGGAATTGATTCGGTGTATCAGCGCTTGCAGCGAATTGATCCTGTACAGGCGGAGAAAGTTCATCCTAATAATCGTCGTCGTTTGATTCGCGCATTAGAAGTTTACGACAGAACAGGGATAACGATGACAGAACATCAACAAAACCAAGTGAAAGAAGCTCTCTATGATGTTCGAATAATCGGCTTAGAGATGGAGCGTGCTCTATTATATGATCGAATTAATGAACGAGTAGATCAAATGGTGGAAGATGGACTGATTGAGGAAGTGAAACACTTTTATGAGAAAGGCTTAGAAAACTGTCAATCGATGAGGGGAATTGGTTATAAAGAGATTATTCCCTATTTAAAAGGGGATGTATCATTGGATGAAGCGATCGATATATTAAAGCGAAATTCACGTAGATTCGCTAAAAGACAATATACATGGTTTAAAAATAAGATGCCTGTAGAATGGTATCCTATTACGGTAGAAACGAAAGATCAGGTTTTTCAAAATATTTTAGCAGATTTAGAAGGATTCTATAAAGAAACATAGAATATAAAATATAGAGAAATAAGAGGAGGTTCTACCTATGTCTCAAACAGTCAATATTCAAGACCAGTATTTAAACCAACTTCGCAAAGAACGAATGGCAGTAACAGTCTTTCTTACAAATGGATTCCAGTTACGTGGAGTGGTAAAAGCTTTTGACAATTTTACTGTGTTGCTTGAAACAGAAGGTAAGCAACAATTGATATTTAAACATGCAATATCTACTTTTGCTCCAGCGAAAAATATTAACATTGATAAGGAATAATGAAGTATGGATGGCGCTATACGTTAGGTAGCGCCTTTTCTATGCATGAAAAGAATAAGATTTGTAACAATAATAAGAAAAATAGTAGGTGATTGACATCGAGAAAGTATTATTAATCGCGATTCTTCATGACGAAAAGAATGAAGAACGATTTTATTATTCATTAAATGAACTGAAGGCATTAGTGGATACTGCAGAGGGAGAAGTTGTTGAAACGATCGTCCAAAAAAGACCATCACCTCACCGCAAGTATTATGTTGGAGAAGGGAAACTTGCTGAAATTAAAGAGATCATTGATGAGAAAGAGATTGATGTGGTCATTACCAATGAGGAGTTATCAGGTGGACAATCAAGAAATCTTCTCGAACAATTAGAAGTTCATGTCATTGATAGAAGTCAATTAATTTTAGATATTTTTGCTTCAAGGGCGCGTACGAAGGAAGGGAAACTACAAGTAGAGCTTGCTCAGTATACATATATGTTACCGAGATTACATGGTCAAGGTACAGAACTGTCAA
Source organism: Gracilibacillus pellucidus (assembly GCF_033949965.1). Lineage (NCBI taxonomy): Bacteria > Bacillati > Bacillota > Bacilli > Caryophanales > Bacillaceae > Gracilibacillus > Gracilibacillus pellucidus. The sequence goes on from NZ_JAWZSR010000008.1 coordinate 107,580, forward strand.
GGCTTGGTGGTGGAATTGGAACAAGAGGCCCAGGTGAAACGAAACTAGAGACAGATCGACGTCATATTCAGAATAGGATGGATGATATCAAACGTCGATTAAAGCAAGTGGTTAATCAACGAGAACAATACCGTGGCAATCGTCGTAAAAATCGACTATTTCAAGTTGCGGTTGTTGGCTATACGAATGCTGGGAAATCGACATTGTTCAATAACCTGACCAAAAGTGATTCTCTTTATGAAGATAAATTATTTGCAACACTTGATCCTTTGTCAAGGAGGATGAAGCTACCTTCTAATGTTGAAGTGTTATTGACTGATACGGTAGGATTTATTCAAGACTTACCGACTGCATTGATTGCAGCTTTCCGTTCAACTTTGGAGGAAGTACGTGAAGCGGATTTGATTCTTCATGTCATTGATAGCTCTGCGCCAGACCGTGAAGAGCATGAAAATACTGTGTATCAACTTTTATCTGAATTAGAAGCAGATGATATTCCGATTATTACTTTATATAATAAGAAGGACTTAGTTAATGTTGAAGATTTCGTCCCAATGTCGCATCCGTATTTTATCATTAGTGCCTTAGATGGTGCAGACCAACGGACAGTGAAAACAGAAGTAGAAAAGGTAATGAAGGATAGTTGGGAATATTATGCTGGCTTTGTACCAGAACGTAATGCAACAAAACTTGCGAAATTAAAGCAACATACAATAATCGAGAAGCAAGATTATTCTGAAGTAGATCATGGCTACTATGTGAACGGATTTGTGGATCCAACTCATGCAATTATGAAAGAAATAAAGGAGTTTCAACACGATGAATCAAGCAATCATAACAGAAGTTGAGAAACAAATAGAACCTGTTTTTCAGCAAATACGAGAAATAGAATTACAAAATCAAGAGAAAGTATTACGAGCATTTCGTGAACATCAAGTCAGTGATAGTGATTTTAATCCGACAACTGGATATGGATACGATGATTATGGGAGAGACAAGCTAGAAGCTGTATATGCATCCATTTTTGGTGCGGAAGATGGTCTAGTTCGTCCACAAATCACTTCTGGCACACATGCGATTAGCACTGCACTTTTTGGTGTTCTCCGACCTGGCGACCAATTGCTTTATGTTACAGGTAAGCCGTATGACACTTTGAATAAAGTTATTGGTCACGAGAAACATGTCCCGGGTTCCTTGGTGGATTTTGGTATTAACTTTGCTTATACAGAGCTTGATAATGGAGTAATTGATCGAAAACAAGTGAAAGAAATGATGAATGATAAAACAAAAGTAGTAGCTATCCAACGTTCAAAAGGATATGATGACCGTCCGTCTATCACCATGAAGGAAATGAATGAGATCATTACATTTATTCGTCAAATAAAGAAAGACGTAATTATTTTCGTTGATAACTGTTATGGTGAATTTGTAGAAATAACAGAACCAACTGAGTTAGGTGCAGATTTGATGGCAGGCTCGCTTATTAAGAACCCTGGTGGAGGTATTGCCAGAATGGGCGGATATATCGTTGGTAAAGAAGAATATGTAGAGATGGCTGCCAATCGATTAACAGCCCCTGGAATTGGGAAGGAAGTTGGGGCAAGTATTGGTATGCTTCAAGAGATGTACCAAGGATTATTTTTAGCTCCGCACGTTGTTAGTGAAGCGCTAAAAGGAGCGGTATTTACATCTGCATACTTACAAAAATTAAACTTCACTACATCACCAGCATATGACGCACATCGAACAGACTTAATTCAAACTGTTACTTTCAATACAGCAGAACAAATGGTGGCATTTTGTCAGGCGATTCAAAGACAATCACCAATTAACTCTCACGTACTACCGTATCCAGCGCCGATGCCTGGATATGCAGATGATGTTATTATGGCAGCTGGGACATTTATACAAGGCGCCAGCCTAGAATTAACAGCAGACGGTCCAATTAGAGCACCGTATACGGCTTTTGTACAAGGCGGCCTAACCTATACACATGTGAAGCTTGCTGTTACAAATGCAGCTGAAGAATTATTGAAATAAAAAACTAATGTTATGTTTTCTAACATGTCTTGACAACTATTCTCCGCAGTGTATAATAGACTTATAGAAAACAGATGGAAGGGGTGAAAGAGATGAGTGATTTAGATAGACGTTCGATGCCCTTGTTTTCTATCGGAATAGTGAAGTCACTTACAGGATTAACAGCACGACAAATTCGGTATTACGAAGAACATCAATTGATTCACCCTTCACGTACGGAAGGTAACCAACGATTGTTTTCATTTAATGATGTGGATCGACTGTTGGAAATTAAGGAATTAATTGAAAAAGGTTTAAATTTAGCTGGAATTAAGCAAGTTCTAGAAATGAAGAGTATGCCGAAAACGGTTCAAGCAACATCAAATGAAAAATCTCCGGAAATTTCTGAAAAAGAATTACGTAAGATCTTGCATAAAGAATTACTAAGTGCAGGAAAGCTAGGTAAAACTTCGTTAAGACAGGGAGAATTATCACGATTCTTCCATTAAATAATAAAGGAGAGAGTGTAGCAATGGGATTTACTAAAGAGGAAATCAAGCAAAAAATCAAAGAGGAAAATGTAAAATTTATTCGCTTGCAGTTCACTGATCTACTTGGAACAATTAAAAATGTGGAGATTCCATTAAGTCAATTGGATAAAGCGTTAGACAATGAAATGGTATTTGACGGTTCTTCTATTGAAGGATTTGTTCGTATCGAAGAGTCTGACATGAAACTGTATCCAGACTTAGATACTTTCGTTGTATTCCCATGGACTTCTGAAAAAGGAAAAGTGGCACGTTTTATTTGTGATATTTACAATACAGACGGTACTCCATTTGAAGGATGCCCACGCTATAACTTGAAACGTAACCTTAAAAAAGCAGAGGAACTTGGATTCACCTCCTTTAATATTGGTACAGAGCCAGAATTCTTCTTATTTAAACTAGATGACAAAGGGGAACCTTCTCTAGAGCTTAACGATAAAGGTGGATATTTTGACCTTGCACCAACAGACTTAGGTGAAAATTGCCGTCGTGATATCGTCCTTGAGTTAGAAGAAATGGGATTTGAAATTGAAGCTTCTCACCACGAAGTTGCACCTGGTCAACATGAAATTGACTTTAAATATTCTAATGCGATTAAACACGCAGACGATATTCAAACATTTAAATTAGTAGTAAAAACAATTGCTCGTCAACACGGTCTACATGCAACATTCATGCCAAAACCATTATTCGGTGTGAACGGTTCTGGTATGCACTGTAACATGTCACTGTTCAAAGACAAGACAAACACATTCTTAGATGAGAATGGTACACTACAACTAAGCGAAACGGCTTATCAGTTTATCGCTGGTATTATCAAACATGCTTTGTCATTTACGGCAGTAACAAACCCGACAATCAACTCTTACAAGCGTCTTGTGCCTGGTTATGAAGCGCCTTGTTATGTAGCATGGTCTGGTTCAAACCGTAGTCCGTTAATTCGTGTACCAGCTTCTCGTGGTTTAAGTACACGTGTTGAGGTGCGTAGTGTTGACCCATCTGCTAACCCATACTTAGCTTTATCAGTATTATTAGCTGCTGGTTTAGACGGCATCGAAAATGAATTAGAAGCTCCTGAAGCAATCGACCGTAATATCTATATTATGGATAAAGAAGAGCGCGAAGCTAACGGTGTGCAAGATTTACCAGCAACATTAGCTGACGCACTAGAAGAATTGAAGAAAGATGAAGTAATCGTAGAAGCACTAGGTGATCACCTATTCGAACACTTCATCGAATCAAAAGAAATCGAATGGGATATGTTCCGTACACAAGTTCACCCTTGGGAAAGAGAACAATATATCCAAACTTATTAATCTATCAAACTCCTTGGCGCTGTTGCGTTTAAGGAGTTTTTGTTTGTGTGATAAAATGTTGTCATTTTTGTTCACCCCAAGTCGCACCCCAAAAACACCCCAAAAAAATTTATTTCTTATTATAAGATGTAATTTGATTGAAGTAAGATTCATAATTAGCCATTGACCTTTCATCAAGTCGTTTAGAAATGTGTGAATAAACATCTGCTGTTATTTGGTAGCTACCATGACCTAATCTTTCTTGGATGTATTTCATATCACTACCAGCTTCTAATAATAAGACTGCATGAGTGTGCCTTAACGAGTGAATAGGTAATTCAGGTATACGGGCTTGTTTTAAAATCCTTCTAAATGCATTAAATAAACTAGATTTAGGCATAAAACTGCCATCTTCTCGGCAAAAAACCAAATTAAGATCATGCTGATAAATATCATTTAAGTTATTCTTATTCTTGTTTTGCCATTTTAAATGGTCTTTTAATTGATTGATAGTGTTGTTAGTTAAAGTGATTGTTCTTTTAGACCGGAATGTCTTAGGATCACCGAATAATTCATCATCAGAAAAGTGGATCCAACCAAGTTGAAAGTTGGCCAAGTGATAAATCTAGGGAAGGCTAAGAAATTCAGTGGATCTGGTGGCAGTTCAAGTAAAAGCAAAAAAGCTAATCTAAAAGTAGATGGTTATTGGGGAACAGCGACAACTAAGGCATTGCAGAAAGCTTTGGAAACTGTTGCAGATGGCGTAATCAGTAACCAATCTCGAAATAGTGTTACTGCAGCTATTGCTGGTGGTATTACATTTGGCAAAGGTGGAATTCTTGTGATTAAGGAGCTACAACGTAAAGTAGGCTCCAAAGCTGATGGTCTGTTAGGTCCGAATACGATTAAAGCATTACAAAAATACCTTGGAACTCCAGTTGACGGCATGATTAGTAAGCCTTCCTTGATGATCAAAGAGTTGCAAAGACGACTGAATAAAGGAACGCTGTAAATAGATAAATCCGTTCGATTACTATAATGTTTGATTAAAAAAGCCCAGGTGTGGAAAACCCGGACTTAATCTTTTAGAAATAAAAGAATTGATCAATTAAACTTAAGCACTTAATACATCGTAATAGAGTCGATAGAACTAGGATACTTAGTCATGAAGTTACTGCTGCATTATCTGAATAAGGTTGCCGCATGTATCATCGAAGACAGCTATTGTGACATCATCCACTTTTGTCGGTTCCATAGTAAACTTCACACTTTTATCCATTAATCGTTTGTACTCTGCGTGAATATCTGCAACCCCAAACATTGTTACCGGGATACCTTCAGCAAATAACCTCTCTTGATACTCTTTTGCGGCAGGGTGGTTATTCGGTTCAAGTGAAAGCTCGGTACCTTTTTGTTCCTCGGGAGAAACTAGTGTTATCCACCTAAATTCTCCTGCGGGAACGTCATGCTTTTTTACAAACCCCAGCGTTTCTGAATAAAATTCTAATGCCTTATCTTGGTCTTCTACGAATATACTTGTAACAATTATTTGCATTTTTTTTGGCCTCCTTTGATATTTTCCATGTATGGTAATCAGGTAACAATCCAGGTGCATTCAACATCCCCACACATTCGTCATAAATTCTGTTCTGAATATATCAGTACACTTCAAAAATAACAATTTTCCCAACATCCGGTCTTCCATAATCCTGCCATCTATTTAAAGAATTAGCATTACCATTGTTGTAGTAATACCCAAGTTAGCTTAAGTACATTCTTTCACGATCAATAAATTTATTGTATCATAAATTCTGTACGATATGGAAAAAAGCACTTGAACGGAAAGCACGGGTTTAATTTTACTATTTAAATATTATCCATCCAACGATTAATATCCGAAGATGTTATATTAGTGTACCCGTTTGGTTGGTCTGTATATTGACCAGAAAATAACTAGAGTTATTATCAAAACAGGAGGATAAGTATTTCTCTAAAAGGCTAACATCATCACCCGTTTTAATTAAATAGACGGATGCGTGGATATGTTTAATATCATATAATTTGGAGAGCATTTGACTTACACAGCTCTCTATCTGAGTTGATTGTTTCGAATCGTACGAGAATAAATAAATTTTAGATGCTATAATATATGTAACCTACCTTCAATTCATTTATTGTTAGCATACCAAAATAAAACGTAAGATTAAATTAAATGTAGTTTTCATAAAAGCCCCATGCATTAAATAACTACTATTATTATTCAATCAAGTTCACCTAAATCATCTAACAATCCATAAGTTTGATTAAATCACCTAACTTTTAACTACCTAATTTCAATCCTGCACTTTCGAATAATTCCTTTATAAAAGTTAATATGTACTTCCTTATAGATGGATTGAAAGTTAATGGCAAATGGGGCAGTACAACGATAAAGGCATTGCAAAAAGCACTTGGTACCGTTATAGATGTTGTGCTTAGTAAGCCTTAGCCAACGGTTAAAGAGTTGCAGCGTCGTTTGAATAAAGGTGATTTTGTATAAGGTAATATAGTTTATAATTAAAAAGGAGCACTTTTGCATCATGCTCCTTTTTACAGAATAATTGAACAGTAAATCAGACGTGTTATTCTATTAATCAATTAGTATTTTGGTGTTATTTATATGTAACTGAGGTTAGAAATTCGCATTAATGATGTTGCCTATTCCCATTAATATAAAGAAACTAAAAAACATAATCGTATTTGCAATAATTAGTAAATAATTTTTGATTAATGCCGCAAATACTATACCAATAGTTGCAATAACAAAAGTCGCAATCCAAAAAGGGCTTGCCACTTCAAAAACTACATTTGGAACCCATATTAATACACAAAATACAATACATAGTATTGAAATTAACTTGTATTTTTTGCTTCCTTTCATATTATCTCCCTCATTTCAAAGCTGTATTGTCATTTAAAATGCTAATGAGTTAAGTTAAAGTTCCTTTGAGCAACCATTTGCTGTCATTTGAGCTGTAAAGTAACCTTGAACAGCTCTAGCCATTGCCTTTTCCGTAAACCCCATTCTATCATAATAAATCTGTATTCTTAATATCAATAGAGCATCGCTCTTACAATCAAAATAACCATGTTCAGCATAATCTTTATCATGATACATACAAGCTTTATCTAGTAAATCTTTAGTAGATCCTTCACCATGTCCAGGACCGCACCAATTCCCCCATACAGGCAGTGTAAGTTTAGCAGTTACAGCCACTTTGTCACTTATGGACTGATCGTTGTCATTTATAGGCTGATCGCTTAATTGACCGCTCACCCTATTTAAGTTTTGTCCAACAAGCAAAAGAAATTCCGATTGATTATCTTCTTTAGCCTTAGCTAAATCAAAACTGACTTCACCATTTTCAGAAGTTGAACTATAATTTTATAATTCATTTAGCACTTCTTCTAAGTCACTGTTTTCATTGATTTCTGATGAAGAAGCATTAATTATTTCGGTAGGAACTGTGGATAATAGAGCAATAATTATTGTTGCCATTAGTAAATTGTTAATTTTTCATAAAAATTACATATCTCCTCTCTGTAAAAAAAAACTCCTTCATTTACAGATGAAATGACAATAAAATACTAATTGATTAATAATTACATTAGTATAATTTTGGATAAGTCTCAATCTTTTTTACAGAAAAAGAGTTTTTTCAACATAATTATACAAATGAATTAAGTTTGTTAAAGTACCAGAAATCCGGAAGAAGACGCTCCATCGAAATTATTCAGCAAAAGAATAACAAAAGTAAGAAATAGATTTTTGAGATTGACTAATATGTATTGACTAATATGTATAAATAATTTATTATTCAATTAACATATATAAGTGGATATAATTAACAAATTAAAGTGTTGAAGAGATGTAATCAGAAAGAACACTTAAGAGAGCTGATGGTGAATTTTATGATTTTTTTAATTGTGTTTTCCCCGAAAATTCGTAGTTTATAGAATTATTCGGGGAGGACTTTAATTGTCAGATAATAAAATAATATTAAAGAATAAGATTTTCAGGCGTTATATTTATGCATATTTGATAACTCTGGTTAATATTTGGGTTATTCCTACTCTTACCCCTATATTACTTAACAAACATTTTGGAATTGGGCAAGAGTTTGCATTTAGTATAGGTCTGCAGTGGTTACCGAGCATTTTATTAGGTCCTATTACCGCATTTTTAATTAGTAAATGGGGACCTCATAAAATGTATATATCTGTAATGTTTTTTTACTCTGCTATTCTAGCTTTATTATCTTTCGCTTCAAATTCAATTCATATTCAATTGTTAATATTTGCTCTAGGAATAGGGCAAGCCATAGCTTCACCCAGTTCTTTAACTTTAAGAGCTTATGTTATACCGATCGGTCTAGAAGTTGCTGGAAACTCAATAATTATTGGTATTCAAAGACTATCTAAGATTCTTGGTCCATTACTTGCTGGGCTATTAGTTTTATTATCAAGTGTAGAGATGTCATTTCTTGTTTCATCATTACTATGTATTCCTTCTATAATTGCTCTCTGTACAATTCCTTTATCGAGGGATAAAGGAAATATTAATAAAAGTAACAAAAGTGAGAAGTCTGATTTTAAAGTTAGATTATTAACATTATATAAAGCTAGTAAAAGCTTTTTGATACATGAGAAATTACTTATGGGGTTATTTGTAACTGCTGTTGGATATACAATTACTTTGGGTGCTTTAAAAATCTATTTATTTTCATTAGCAGATATATTAGGAGATTCAGAACAAATATATTCCTTTCTATTAGCATCTCAAGGTTTCGGTGCTTTAATAGGTGCAATCTTTAGCCAAGTAATAATATCACGACTACAAAAGAAACTAACTTTGGCTAAGATATATGCTCTAGTTAGTATTGCTGAAGGATTAACGCTCTTATTAATCAACATAGACCATAACCTGGTGCTTGTTACATGTGTTCTAATAATAGCAGCCATTTTTGAAACCTTGGCTTTTGTGACATATTTTACACTTCTCCAAAAAAAAATATCAAAAGAAAAACAAGGTATTTTTAATAGTTTGACTATGCCTATTATCGATTCCTCATATTTAATTGGCGTCGTATTATTAGGTTTTATAATTGATAAATACTCTTTATCTTTTATCTTATATATTGTTGTAAGCTTTACCATTTTAACTGTGCTTATGTTTATAAAGCCATTTATTCAAGAAAAGTTGTGACCACTAATAATGAAATAGATTGAGTATATAAAAAAAATCAGACAAAATCTTCAAATAAGATTATAAATAATGTTTCATAAGCAACAAGAGAAATGTAGTCATAAGCCTATATATAGGGTTATGACTATTTTTTATTTTACGATAAGTTAAGGGAAAGTGAAGGAAAGTCGAATCAATCATAGTTGCAAGAATACGGTCTAAAGCCACAGCCTTCCCAGGATTTAATAGGAAAAGTCAGTGTGCAGCTAAAAGATACAACTGGTAATATATTCCTAATTAATTATTGGGGTAAACTAGCGAAACAGAAGAGTTGAATAGCAATACAATAAACCCAATATGTCCATGTCCATTTAATTCTTTCATTTTTATTATTTTTTATATTCGGACACAATCGAGAGCAAAAATTTGCTTATTTATAAGACTCGTGCTTTGTTCGCAGTATCCCTATAAAATGAAAAAAAGAGTGCACATTTTATAATTCGACTTCCATTTCCATATCGCTAAAAACATGTTAACAGTGAAAGAGGAAGATTATCCCAAACCTTTTTGTAAAAAGGTATTGATAATATGTTGTTTCTTCATATACTTACATAGTTGTTGTTAAAATAAAAACCTAAAAACGATATTTTTTTATTGTAAAACGATAAAAATATGCTATAATTCAACTGAAGAATGATTAAGAGAGGTGTTTTTATGAAACATGGTTCTACACTTTTTTTGAAGGTAGCTGTACTATTTATTGGGTTACCAGTCCTAGCTCTATGCCTATTTGGACTAGTTCAAATAGCTAATAATCCAGTAAATCCAGAATATGCTTATATTTTATACCCTGTGTTAATAGGGATGTATCTATCAGTGGTTCCGTTTTACTTAGCGTTGTTTTGTGCTTTTAAACTTTTGAGTTATATTGATAAAAACAAAGCTTTTTCACAAATGTCTGTTAAGGCGCTAAAAAAGATAAAATATTGTGCTATTACAATAAGTAGCTTATATGTTGTTATCCTTCCATTTGTTTACCTTGTCGCAGAGAAAGATGATGCTCCAGGCCTTATTATAGTAGGAATGGTTCCTATCTTTGCTTCAATGATAATCGCTGTGTTTGCTGCTGTTTTACAGCGACTATTACAAGAAGCAATTGATATAAAAACGGAAAATGATTTAACAGTATGAGGTGATAACGATAGCAATTAGAATTCATATTGATGTAATACTCGCAAAAAGGAAAATGAGCGTAACGGAACTATCAAATAAAGTTGGTATAACGATGGCAAATCTTTCAGTACTGAAAAATGGGAAGGCAAAAGCGATTCGATTATCAACCTTGGATGCGATTTGTAAAGCGTTGGATTGCCAACCAGGCGATATTCTAGAACACATAGATGAAGAAGAAATAATAGGTTAAGCATCTGCAAAATTTAAGAATATATAATACGTTATATTCAAGATATTAACATTATTTATTATTCAGCCTATTTTATTTTTATTTGAAATCGAAGAAAGACACTTAAACAATACTAATACAATGAGAAAAGATTCAAACTAATCAATAAATATTTGCTAAAATAAACTTGTAGTAAATAATTGAGGGGGAAACGTCTGTTGAAAAGGCTTATCATGTTGGCTTTATTAGTATGTGGAGCTATTACTCTCGTTAGTTGCCAATCTCCAAAAGAACGAATGACATTATTAGATACCATAACTGAAATTTCCATTTCAAAATCTGGAGGGTATGGTGGAATAGATGAGAATTTTTTCTCTTCCTTTAGTAATTTAGAAATAACTTCAGCCTTCGAAGAAATTATGAAAAGTGCAAAATTAGAAGATGCAAAAATTAATGAGGACAAACCTGATTATGATATATTAGTTAATTATGAAAACGGAGATACACACTTATTACATTTGATATTGGGAGATAGATAAAGGTGAAATCAGTGTATTGATGTATGTTGGGCATGAACATAATGCCTATTTCGTATCACCAGATGCTACACTAGAATTAAGAAAACTGTTAATCACAGAAGAATAGCATTTATATTTTATTATCGTATTAACGAAGTGTTCGATTAACAAATAACTATTAAAAATGGAATCTCCAAATTATGGAGGTTCCATTTTCATAACGAATATCAACAGTAAACTTTAACAGAGCTTCATTTAAAAATAGCTAACATGCATCCTAATAGTTCTATCATGATACATGAGTCCGTAAAAAAACTCCCACTGATTTTTATATAGATGGTACATATTGCGGTTGTGTCTTTTGTTTTTGTGTTGCAACAAAAAGTAAAATGATTCCACTTACAAATAAAATGGTTTTTACAAATGAGAAGTCAGTGAAGCCCAATACCATTCTTAATAATCCTATAGCTCCAATTAATATTAATATGTAACAAAGTGCCAACTTGTTATTCATTCGTACACCTCCATTCTAAAGCATCACAAATAATATGTATGACATTTCCATTTTATCACATATTTCATTTATCCTCAATAAAAACTAGTCTATTATAACTATTTTGAAATTTCTTATTTGGCAAAAAAGATACCAATTACTCATATATCTTAGCAATAGCAAGTGTTATACTATCTTTGCTTGTTTTAAAAATACATATTATGTGAAGAAAGGAATTTTTTATTCATGAAAATTATGCACAAACTCTTCATTTTTCTGTGCCTTTGTGTTGTTTTATTTGGTTGTAGTTCAGAAGAAGCACAATCAACAGAAAATGGTGAGGATACCTCCAATCAAAAAACAGGAAACAATGAATTAACAGATTTAAACCTTTATGAAGAACATGATGGTGTTACAGTTGAACCACTGACAGATGTAGAACATAATCATTATCCACATCAGGAAATTTTAACAGAAAATTTTGTTGCATATTTAGACGAGGATGTTGCACTTGCACAACGAGAATCTACGGCTTGGGCAATGAATTGGAAAACTGGTGAACCGGTTTGGGAACCTAATGGTTATTTAAGATCATCTGCTTATTCCGAATTTAATGCTTATGACAAAAAGCTTTATTATAAGGAAGAAGATGAGTATAAAACAATTGGTATTTCTCTTAAACCAGAAGAAAACACAACAGCTGATATAAGTGAAGAAGAATACTTACAGCATGTTAGTCGTTATCAATCAGAAAATACTAGTTATATGGTAGATTCTGAAACTAGTGAAGATCATGTTATTCTTGAAGCGTATGACAAAGAAAGCTCAGAATTGTTATGGAGTACACCTTTACCGGAAATCGAGTCGATTCTTGATGGAGTAGAAGTGCTAGATAACTATGTTCATGTTGGGGGAGGTAGAATTCCTTATTTATATATTTTAGATAAAGAAACAGGTGATATCCTATACGAAGAAAAAGGATATTATACAGCTGGATTGCAAGTTGAAGATACAATCTATTTCGTAAAACAGCTAACGAATCATACATTCACTTTTTATAAGCTGGCCACAGATACTTGGGAATTGACAGAGTTAAGTACATTTGAAGATGTAGACCATGATTATGAGTATGGTAGATATTTAGAATATACAGATGGTATTTTAACTTATCATATGGCATTTGGAACAATTGGGATAGATACTTCTACTGGGGAACCATACATTAACTATTATTACGACGATGATGAAGGATTTGGAAATGACTATGTTTACACATTCATTCATGGGAATAATTTCTACCTTTTAAGTAGCAGTGTTGACCATACGGTTCTATCTATTTTGGATATTCAATCTAAGGAATTACTAAAACAATACCAATTAGATGAAGAAGTGATTGATATGGCTTCAACCGTTTCTGATGTATATAAAGTCCTTGATAATGACCGTTTTGTCATTATAACAAAAGAAGATGGTATTTATGAATTTGAATTAGCAGCATTTGAGTAAGGAGGGGATTTTTCCCCTCTTTTTTTGGTTCATTCTCGGTAGTGAAAAGAAGTGCTAATATCATATAAAAGCTTATAAATCACTACGAATCAAGCTAAATGAATAAACATCATAATAGGAACCATTATCATATACCCATGAACGTAAAAGCCCTTCTTTTTGAAAATGCAGTTTTTCTAACAGGTGATAAGAACGTACATTATCTAAGTCAACATATGCGGTAATTCTTTCTAAATTCCATTCTTTAAACACTTTTTCTAGAAAGAGGTGCAGCATTTCTGACGCAAAACCTTTTCCTTGCAGACGAGGTAATATGATATAGTCGATTTCACCTCGGTGATGTGTCCTATTGTATCGCTTCAATGTCACTACCCCCACAAATTCTTTGGTATCCTTCATTTTAGCTACATAACGTACTCCGGTATTAAATTCTTTCATTTTTTGATTCTTTTTAATAATGTCTAATGCTTCTTCCAAATTATTTATTGTTTTATGCCCGAAAAATTCCATCGTTTCTTGGTGAGAGTAGCACTTGTACAAACCATCTACATCTTGTTCAGATATTTCTTCTAATAGTATTCTATTATGTTCTAGCATCATTTCACCTCATTGTTTTCCAATAATTAGATTTTTATTATTATATCATCTTGATTTGGCCATTCAAATGATTAATAGCTAAAGCGCCGTTACAAAATAGCTAGTTAGTATTTATATTACTCATATAGGGATTTCATACGTCCTATTTAAAGTTAAGGAAAAGAGAGGAGGGGGAGCTTGGTCAAAATATTTATTGACCCTGGTCACGGGGGGACTGATTCAGGTGCAGTAGCTAACGATTTGATGGAAAAAGATATAACATTAATAATTGCAATGAAAATAAAAGAAAAATTAAGTGATTATGCGAATCTTTCGGTTCGTTTAAGTCGCATGAAGGATCGGACTGTTTCACTAAATCAACGTACGAATGCCGCAAACAGGTGGGGAGCAGATTATTTCGTTAGTATTCATGTGAATGCTGGTGGTGGAACAGGTTATGAAGATTATATTCATACTAATTCGACCAATTCTTCGCAAAGTAGTGAAAGACAAGAGACCATGCATAATGAAATCAATCGTTATATGGATTGGACGAACAGAGGGAAGAAGAATGCAAATTTTCATGTGTTACGTGAATCAAAAATGCCAGCCATTCTAACGGAAAATGGATTTATCGATTCAGAAGAGGATGCACAACAGTTAAAGGATTCCTCTTTTTTAGACAAAGTTGCGCAAGGTCATGTGAATGGGATTGTTCGTATCTTTAACTTAAAAAAGAAGGTAAGAGGAAATATATCACGTGCTGTAAGTGTGAAACCAAAAGAAGAACAATTATCTAATCGTTTAATCGTGGATGGTAGGTGGGGAAGCGAGACTACACGCGCCTTACAACGGGCATTAGGTACAGTGGAAGATGGCATCATTAGTAATCAAGTTAGAAATAGTGTGACAACGATGATCGTAAATGGGATAACATTTGGTAACGGTGGAAGTATGGTGATTCGATCGTTGCAAGATAAAGTTGGTGCATCAGCGGATGGTTTACTTGGTCCTGAAACAATTCGAAGGCTTCAAATGTATTTAGGAACACCAGTGGATGGGGTGATTAGTAATCCTTCAATGATGGTAAAAGAGCTGCAAAGACGGTTAAATGCAGACACATTCTAAAAAAGGCTAAACAAAAGTAATAACGACTATCGTAAATGCCCACACCAAACTTGGTGAAATCAGTAAAATAAAGAGAATCCTTAATGGAAAAAAATCTTGAATAAAGAAGGATGGGGTATAATGGCTTGCAATAAGTGTGGAAGAGTACAAAGTTCAGCAAGAGTCTCTACAAAGAAAAAAGCAAATGCAAGAAAAGAAATTATTGTTCCGAAAAAAGAGATAGTTGGTTGCAGCTGTAACGTAAAAGAACCAGCTATTAAACCAGCGAAATTAACGAATGATTGTGTCGTTGTAAATTCATTAGTAGGAACAAAGACAGTTCAAAAAGTGGCGGAAGCGACATTACCAATTACAGCGTTTGCTGGTTTAGGTGTGCTAGATGATATTGTATCAGTTAATGTAGTTCCAAATTTAGAAGGAGTTACACAAAATGCACGAGTTATCAGGGATAAAGTAGTCAACATCGGTCTACTTCCGGCATCCATTTCTATTTCGATTCTAGGTATTGAACTTCCTGTAACATTAGATACAAGTTTACCGTTCCAAGAGCATACAGATTTTCCAGGAGCATGTCCAGAAGATACACTAACGGAAACTCCATTAGAAATAGAGGGTATCTTTGTTCAGCCGGGTGTACCTGTAATTGGAGCTGCTGGTATTGATCTTGTTCAAGGTATTCTATTTAAAGTAGTATTGAAAACAACGATTACGGTTACACGACCAGTTATCCAAGATGCAAGCGGAAATGTTTGTGATGTTAATCCAAACCGTTGTGAAACGCCAGGCGCTATACCGACACAGACATTACCAGCACCGCCAAATGGTGGAGGCATTTTACCTTTACCATAGGTTAATCATCTAACAAGGTTAGTTAAGACTGGATAGTCAGTACAAAAAATGCAATCAACTGGCTGTTCTTGTTATATATTGGAGAAAGCTATGAAACTAGAATGAACAACGAAAGAAATAATTGCAAATCGCTGCACAGCTCTAGGATTTGCAGTCATTGAAGTATCAATTGCACTAAAAATAAAAGATCTTATGCCATGAGCAGTTCTGCGATAGTTGGAAAATGGCTAGCAAAATTAAAGTTAGTTTCATAATGAAATAAGAGTGAAAGGAAGCGATATAATGGCAAGTAACAATTGTGGTGTTAAAGTTGAGGTTCCTGCAAAACTACCTTTAAGACCAAAAGCGAAAAAGAAAGTAGAAGGTTGTAACTGTAATGTGACAGAACCAGTAATAAAACCAGCACAATTAACCAACGATTGTGTAGTAGTAAACTCATTAGTAGGAACAAAGACCGTACAAAAAGTGGCGGAGTCAACATTACCAATTACAGCGTTTGCTGGTTTAGGTGTGTTAGATGATATTGTTTCTGTTAATATTGTACCGAATTTAGATGCTGTAACACAAAATGCACGTGTTATTAAGGATAAAGTAGTTAATATTGGTCTTTTACCTGCATCCATTACAATCTCTATTTTAGATATTGAATTGCCCGTTACGTTGGATACTAGTCTTCCATTCCAAGAACACACCGACTTCCCTGGAGCATGTCCAGAAGATACGTTAACGGAAACACCATTGGAAATCGAAGGTATCTTTGTTCAGCCAGGTGTCCCTGTAATCGGGGCAGCAGGAATCGATCTTGTTCAAGGTATCCTATTTAAAGTAATCTTAAAAACAACGATTACGGTAACACGTCCAGTAATTCAAGACGCAAGCGGTAATATTTGTGATGTCAATCCAAATCGTTGCGAAACGCCAGGTGTTGCACCGACACACACATTACCAGCACCGCCAAACGGTGGAGGAATCCTGCCATAAAGTAAAAAGACATTTGATGAGTGTAAATTGGCCTGTATAAATCTTCTATACTCGATCAAAAGATTTCAGGTAGTCCTAACATGAAGAAAGATACGGTCTGCTACTATTTTTCTTTCAATGAGCATATATCTAGAAGTGACATTAGCAGATATTCCATTGACAAAGAGGTACCTTTGTTTAATTAGACGTACCAGTAATGTGGGATACAAGCGCTACAGTCATCACCATCATAAGAAAAATATCCTCTTGGCAGTATGAATCAATTGCCAAGGGGATTATTATGGGCAAAATAGTTAACATAATATTATTATGGTATTAAGAAAAAAGAAGTGCGACTATAATAGTGCGCACTCTATATCAGGCAGGAGGTATCCATTTAAACGGTTCGATATAACCCTACGACTTTCCCTAAAATACTAACATTTTCGTAAATTAATGGCTCCATTGTTGCATTTTCAGGCTGTAGGCGAATATGGTCTTTTTCTTTAAAGAAACGTTTAACCGTAGCCTCACTATCTTCTGTCATTGCAACAACAATATCTCCATTTTCAGCTGTGTTTTGCTGTTTAACTACTACTTTATCATCGTTTAAAATGCCAGCTTCTATCATACTATCGCCTTCAATAATCAATACAAATAATTGGTCGCTTGCATGCATTTCGTTATAAGGAATTGGGATATACTCTTCAATGTTTTCAACAGCAGTAATCGGTAGACCTGCTGTAACTTTCCCGATAACTGGTGCAAAAGTAGCCTCAGATTTTGGAATAGTAATTTCGCCTTCTTGTGGAAGGACTTCAATAGCCCTTGGCTTCGTAGGGTCACGACGAATGTAGCCTTTCTTTTCTAATCTAGCCAAGTGTCCATGAACAGTTGAGCTTGATGCTAGGCCGACCGCTTCCCCAATTTCACGAACAGATGGTGGATATCCTTTTAATTCTACTTGCTGTTTAATATAAGCCAAAATCTCTTCTTGCCGTTTTGATAGATTTGTCATATTAAAATCTCCTCACACGTATTATTTATTAAGTAAATTATAGCACAGCAACAATTGTTTTACAAACATTCGTTCGAAAAATCTGTTGACATGAACATTCGTTCGTGTATAATATGGTTACGAACAAAAGTTCTGTGGAGGGATAATATGTTAAAAAATTTATCGAAAGTTGACATTTTTTACTTAGTTGCCTTTATACTAGCTATTATCTTTTTATATTATTCTGTAGTAACTAGTTTATAAAGTAGGAGAGTAAGAAAAATGACTAATGCAATTATTTATTGTCGTGTAAGTACAGAGAAGGATGCACAAGAAACTTCTCTTAAAAGACAAGCAGAAGAACTACAATATTTCGCTAATCAATATAATTTTAATGTGTTTAAGACGATACAAGAGAAACAGAGCGGCTATGAGATTGAAAGAGAGGGTGTCTTTGAAATGTTAGAATCATTTCAAAATGGACAAGCTGACACCCTTCTGGTTCAGGATGAGACTAGACTAGGTAGAGGAAATACGAAAATAGCTTTGTTACATCAATTGAATCGTTTAGGTATATCGATTTACACATTATCACATAATGGTGAGCTTCATTTGTCAGAAGGGGATTCAATGGTTTTGCAAATTGTGTCCATAGTAGAAGAGTATCAGCGAAAATTACATAATGCCAAAATAAGACGAGGAATGAAAAAAGCAGTAAGCAACGGCTATAATCCAGCTAAAAACCTTTCTAATCAACATCTTGCGACAGGACGTGAGCGAAAAGAATTCCCGATTGAAGAAGTTGTTAGATTGAAGGGCAATAAGCTTACGTTTCAAGAGATTGCATCTGTTCTTAGAGGAATGGGTTATGATGTATCCAAAGCAACGGTACATCGCCGTTACCAAGAGTATCAAACACTTGAAAAATTACAAGATGAAGATTAGAATGATAGGGAGTATAGACGATGATGTCATATACTTTTTTTCATTTTTAAAAGGAATGAGGTGTACAATCTCGATGTTATCACAAGATAAAATTGCTCGAATTAATGAGCTTGCAAATAAATCGAAAAAAGAAGGCTTAACAGTAGAAGAAAAACAAGAACAAAAAGAATTACGTGAAGCTTATTTGAAAAATGTGAGAAAATCATTTAAAAATCATATGAAGGGGATGACAGTCGTTGACCCGAATGGGAATGACGTTACTCCGGAAAAACTTAAAAAGTTACAAAAGAAAAAGTAGTATTTTGCTGCTTTTTCTTTGTTTATACAAGAAAATTTTGTTAAACATTGCTGTTTTTGAAGAAAATGCTCTGTTTTTGAATAGAGATACTTGTCTTTGACTTCATTTCGTTATAGGATTATAGATGTGCGTACATATTTTTTTGTATATTGAAAGGGGACAAATTTACGATGGCAAAGCAAATTGAACAAAAGTCTATTAATGCTATTAGAACATTATCAATAGACGCTATTGAAAAAGCTAATTCTGGTCACCCAGGGTTGCCTATGGGCGCAGCACCAATGGCATATACTCTTTGGACTGAACACATGAACCATAACCCGAAAAGTTCTAAATGGTTTAACCGTGACCGTTTCGTATTATCAGCAGGACACGGGTCAATGTTGTTATACAGCTTACTACATTTAGCTGGTTATGATGTATCAATCGATGACCTAAAAGAATTTCGTCAATGGGGTTCTAAAACACCAGGTCACCCAGAAGTTCATCATACAGATGGAGTAGAAGCAACTACTGGACCACTTGGACAAGGTATTGCGATGAGTGTTGGTATGGCAATGGCTGAAAAACACTTAGAAGCTAAATATAATAAAGATGACTTCAATGTTGTAGATCACTACACATTTGCACTTGTAAGTGATGGTGACTTGATGGAAGGTATCTCACATGAAGCGGCATCTCTTGCTGGTCATTTGAAATTAGGCAAACTTATTGCACTATATGATTCTAATGATATTTCCTTAGATGGTGAGTTGAATAAAGCATTTTCGGAAAATGTAGAAGATCGTTTTAAAGCATATGGATGGCAAGTAATCCGTGTAGAAGACGGAACAGATACAGAATCTATCTCTAAAGCACTTACAGATGCAAAAGCAAACACTGATCAACCTACATTAATTGAAGTAAAAACAGTAATCGGATTTGGTTCTCCTAACAAATCTGGATCATCTGCATCACATGGTGCACCACTTGGTCAAGATGAAGTGAAACTAACAAAAGAAACTTATGCTTGGGATCATGAAGAATTTGCTGTTCCAGATGAAGTATACCAAGATTTTGAAACGAAAATTGTTGAAAACGGTAAAAAAGCTGAGCAAGAATGGAATGAACTATTCGATGCATATAAGAAAGCTTATCCTGAATTAAGCCAAGAATTAGAGGATGCAATTAATGACAAACTTCCAGAAGGATGGGAGAAAGAATTACCTGTATATGAAGCTGGTACTCATGCAGCAGCTACTCGTGCTACATCTGGTGAAGTGTTAAATGCGGTGGCTAAAGCAGTACCATCATTATTTGGTGGAAGTGCCGACTTAGCTGGATCTAACAAAACAAACCTAAAAGATGCTGGTGATTTCTCAGCAGCTGAACCTGACAAGCGTAATATTTGGTTTGGTGTACGTGAATTTGCTATGGCTGCAGCGCTTAATGGTATGGCATTACACGGTGGCTTAAAAGTGTTCGGTGGTACGTTCTTCGTATTCAGTGATTACTTACGTCCAGCAGTTCGTTTATCTGCTATTCAAAACCTACCTGTAACATATGTATTAACACATGATTCTATTGCAGTAGGGGAAGATGGTCCGACTCACGAGCCTGTTGAACAATTAGCAGCGTTTAGAGCAATGCCTAATCTTTCTGTTATCCGTCCTGCTGATGGAAATGAAGTACAAGCTGCGTGGCGTTTAGCTGTTGAATCTACTTCACAGCCAACTGCATTAGTACTTACACGCCAAAACTTGCCAACATTACCTGGTACTGCTGAACATGCGTATGAAGGTGTGAAAAAAGGTGGATATGTCATTAGTCCATCAACGAAAGAAACACCTGATGCAATTCTTGTTGCAACTGGATCTGAAGTACAGCTTGCAGTAAAAGCACAAGCAGCATTAAAAGAAGAAGGTAAAGATGTAAGTGTTGTAAGTATTCCGTCATTTGATCGTTTCGACAAACAAGATGCAGCTTACAAAGAATCTGTATTACCAAGCACAGTAAGAAAACGTGTTGGTATTGAAATGGCTTCTTCATTAGGTTGGGAGCGATATGTTGGCCTAGAAGGTAAAATTATTGCAATCGACACATTTGGTGCTTCTGCAAATGGTGACAAGATTATCGAAGAATATGGTTTCACTGTTGAAAATGTTGTGAAACATGTGAACGAATTATTCTAATATAATGGTTGATGGGACAGAGGAGAAGTTCCTCGTCCCATTTTCTTTTTTTAAACAGTAGTTATACATAAGTAGTGCTTGTATTATTAATCGACTTTTAATATACTGTATTAGAGAGAAATTGAAGGAGGAACAAGTAAATGAGCACTTGGATTTGGATTGTATTGCTCGTAGTTGCTTTGTTAGCCGGGATCGCCCTAGGCTTTTTTATCGCGAGAAAATACATGATGAGTTATTTAAAGAAAAACCCACCTATTAATGAGCAAATGTTAAGAACATTAATGATGCAGATGGGCCAAAAACCATCGCAGAAGAAAATTAAACAAATGATGCGTGCAATGAACAATCAAATGGATAGCAAATAGGTTTTCGGACCATATTATAGGGGTCTCTTAATAGTATAAAAAATGTAAGAAACTTATTTTCCAAGCCATTCTTTCTGTTAGAAAAAATGATAGCAGAGAGAATGGCTTGTAATGTTTTAAGCGTATGAGATTGAAAGCCTCCATTTAGTTGAGGGATATCTAAAACAAAAGTTTGTTATAGAAAAACTGCTTTAAAAATTAACGGATAACAATATTATTACAGAACAAGAGAAAAGCAAAATAACAAATATTTCGGAAGTAGACATTTTCAAAGAAAGAATTCAACTTTATAAAGTGAAAGATATCGATAATTATGTATTATAGAAAAAGGGATCCTTTAGGGTGCTTTTTCTTTTTGCTTAACGAATAGAAGCGGAATCAAAAAAAGATATGATTTCCATATTACATGGAAATCATATCAGGTAATTATTGTGATAAACCTTCGTAAATATTGTCTAGATTCCATTTCATCATGGAATAATAGCTATCTCCATTTTCGCCTTCTTCAGCAATAGAGTCTGTAAATACTTTTGAATAAATATCAATGCCTGTTTCTTTCGAGATAGTTTTCATTGGACGATCGTCTACACTGCTTTCGATAAATAGCGCAGGTACTTCCGTTTCATTTAATTTGGTCACAAGATCTTTGATTTGGTTTGGTGTTCCTTCTTCTTCCGTATTAATTTCCCAAATATAAGCAGATGGGATGTCGTAAGCTTTCGAGAAATATTTGAAACAACCTTCACTTGTGACAATCATTTTCTTATCATCAGAAATGGTTTGAAACTTATCTTTCGCTTCTGCATCTAATTCCTGTAATTTCGCAACATATTCTTCTAGATTCTCTTCATAAAACGCTTGGTTATCTGGGTCCTTTTCAGATAAATGCTTTGTGATATTTTGTGCATACACGATACCATTCTCTAAATTCAACCAAGCATGAGGGTCCTCTTTTCCTTCTTCATTGCTATCTTCAAGGTAGAGTGGGTCAACACCATCGCTAACAGGGAAATAGTCTTCATTTTCTTGTTTATTAGCATTATTCATTAATTTGCTAAACCAAGCATTACCACCTGTTTCAAGGTTTAATCCATTATAAAAAACTAAGTCAGCATCCGTTGATTTAACAATATCTTCAGGTAATGGTTCGTATTCATGTGGGTCTTTACCAACAGGGACGATGCTGTGTAAGTTAATTTTTTCTCCAGCGATGTTATTTGTGATATCCCAAATAATTGAATTTGTTGTTACAACATCTAATTTATCGTTGTCAGACGAGTTATCATCACCGCCGCAGGCTGATAATAACAATAGAAACGCAGTAAACATACTGGCAAAAATAGCGATTTTGTTATGCTTTATCATGAACTAACCACCTTTCTTTTAAAGTAGCCTTGTTTAGGCGAAATAAAGAAGCTAATAAGAAAAATGAGAGCAGATGTTAATACGATACAAGAACCAACTGCTATATTGAAGCTATAACCGATAAATAAGCCGATAATCGACGTTATCCCTCCTAAAAAAGAAGCAAGGAAGATCATTGAGCTTAATCTATTAGTGTACAGATATGCAGTGGAAGCAGGTGTAATTAACATTGCTACGATTAAAATAGTACCGACACTTTGCATCGCAGTAACAGATACAAGTGTTAATAAAATCATGAGTAAATAGTGATAATTATTTACTTTCATACCGAAGGCTTTTGCCATATTCGGGTCGAAAGAAGTAATGAGTAACGGTTTAAAGAAAATAAACAATATAATTAAAACGATAATGGCGATAGCAATTGTTAACCATTTATCAAAGTCTTGTACGGCCAATACGTTCCCAAAGAGTATATGGAATAAATCCGTTGAACTATTTGCAACGCCGATTAAAATAACACCTAAGGCAAGAAAGGAACTAAACGTAATGCCGATAGCTGCATCGTTCTTAATTTTACTATTATTTGATATAAACGTAATAATAAATGACGCAATTAAACCTAAAGCAATTGCTCCGACAAAGTAGTTAAATCCTAATATAAACGAGATAGCTATACCAGGCAACACAGCGTGTGAAATAGCGTCACCCATTAACGACATACCTCTTAAGATAATAAAGCAACCAACTGCTCCAGCTACAATCCCGATGACGGTAGAAGTTATTAGAGCATTCTGCAAGAAATGATATTGCAGAATGCCATCAATAAAATTACTGATCATTTTTCTTCACCGCCTTTGACAATAATGGAATCACCATATGTTGCAATAAGATTTTTATCGACAAATACATCTTCCGTATCACCATAGGTAACAAGGTGATGATTCATAAGAATTAACTTATCAAAGTAATCCTTCACTTTGCCTAAGTCATGGTGCACGATAAAAATAGTTTTTCCTTGATTTCGGAATTCAAATAAAATTTCCATGATAATTTTTTCACTAACCGCATCAATTCCGACAAACGGTTCATCTAGAAAAATTAAGTCTGCTTGTTGTACGAGAGTTCTAGCCATAAGCACACGTTGGAACTGCCCACCAGATAGTGCTCCGATCTGTTTATTTTTAAAATCAATCATTTTTACTTTTTCTAATGCATTATCAACTTTTTTCCAGTCTTCATTTGAGATTTTCTTGAACAATTTACCTGATGGATAGAGTCCGAGTGAAACACAATCTTTCACTGTAATAGGGAAAGTGTAATCAATTGCGCTTTTTTGTTCAACATACGCGACTTTTCGTTGTACTTTTTTTAGCAAAACATCATTATAATAAGTCTGTCCTTCACTAGGAATTAACTTTAGCATTCCTTTTATTAACGTTGATTTACCAGCACCATTCGGACCGAGTATGCCAACTATTGAGGGTTCTTCGAACGTAAAGTTAACCTTTTCTACTGCATTTGTTCTGCCATCGTATGTAACAGACAAATTTTCCACTGCAATCATGCTAGTTTCCACCTCTTTTAATAAATAGAGTTCATTGTTTATAATAAAACGTTATACATTTTGGATATATAATATGTCTTTTGGGTAAAAAAGTTTCCCTAAGTAAACTTTAATTAAAGTATACTCCTCGTAAATCAATTTGTAAAGATTACGATTTCCAACATTTAAATTTCTTATCAATATTCATTTTATGTACAAAATAATACAATAAAGTGCACGTTCAAACAGTGAGAGTTTTAGATTTTAATGGTTTATTAACGAAATTTATTAGGAGTTGGGTTTTTTCCATTGTAATAAAATAATTTGGTATATATAAATATGAAGAAACAGGTCGGTATCGTTTGGAGTATTGAATAGAAAGGAAGTTACTCTTGTTATTCTTTTGTTATTATGCTATATTTTTGGTGAAAGAATGATCAAAAAAACTGTTTTTGTTCTACATAAAATCCACAAGTTTAATATATTTCACAATAATGAATGTCTATTTTTTGGCATTGTTTGGAGTGACCGATTTGAATGAAGTAAATATGTTTATTGCATTTGGTGCAGGTTTTTTATCCTTCATTTCTCCTTGTGTATTACCACTGTATCCTGCATTTCTCTCCTATATTACGGGAATGAGTGTAAGTGATATAAAAGAAGAAAAGGCAATGTTTAACTACAAAAGTATTCTCCACACTTTATTCTTTTTGTTGGGCTTTTCCAGTATCTTTATAGTTCTAGGATTTACAACAAGTTTTATTGGAGAGTTTTTAATTAGATGGGATAATTTAATTAGGCAGATCGGTGCGATATTAATTATCTTTTTCGGTCTTATTATTGTTGGTGCCTTGCAATTTGATTTTCTAATGAAGGAAAGAAAAGTACATTTCAAAAATAGACCGACAGGATTTATCGGTTCTTTCATTATAGGGATGGCATTTTCATTAGGATGGACACCTTGTACAGGACCAATTCTAATGGCGGTAATCTCTCTTGCGGCAGCAAATACGGAGATGGGGATCATCTTAATGACTGCTTATTCATTAGGTTTCTCTGTTCCATTTTTTATCCTTGCCTTCTTTATTGGTAAAATGAAGTGGATTAGAAATAATGCGCAAAAGTTAGTGAAAATAGGTGGATATGTCATGATTTTCATGGGATTCTTCTTATTTTTTGATTTAATGACAAAATTAACATCCTTTCTTGCGGGGCTATTTAATTTCACAGGATTTTAATTAGGTAAGTAAGAGATACTATAGATAGTTGGAGGAGATAGAATGGTAAAAACAAATGATTTAATCCTTAAAACGATGACTGTGCTAATAGCTTTTATCCTTTTTGGTTTTGCAGTCAATCTGTTCTTCGCAGGCCATAATGAACCCGGTGGTGGATTTATCGGCGGCTTAATGACTGCTGCAGCAATTGTCCTTATGTACATGGCATATGGAGAAAAGGCGGTAAATAAAATATTACCAGTTAATTACCGTACAATGATCAGTGTGGGTCTACTAATTGCTATTGCAACAGGTGTAGGTGCCTTTATTTTTGGTCAACCATTATTAAGTCAAACATTTGGCTATTTTCATGTACCTATCTTTGGTGAGATAGAGTTAGCAACAGCAATGCTATTTGACCTTGGAGTATATTTAACAGTTATTGGTGTTACAATGACCATTGTTTTAACTATTTCAAGTGATCGTTAAAAACATAAATGGAAACTTATCAGGAAGTTAGTTACCGTTTATCCCCTAGTTACCTTGTTTTGACTTGAGCGTTTGAAGTGGGGGGTACGGACATTTGCACTGTAAAAAAAGCTAATAAAATACGCAGCAAGTCACGGTTATCTCATATTACTACGTGTTCTTGCTGCGTATTTTTTATTACGGTAGTCTTCTGGTGAGTAGTTGAAATAATGCTCATAGTTGTTCACATCAATATTCTTCTCTTTTAATTTCTTTCTCAGAAATCGGTGATCGCGTTTCGGAGTAGCTATGATATAGCCTTGAATTAATATTTCTTGTGTGATGTTTTTCTCGTTTTTTTCTAAAGCAATTTGACCGACTTTTCCAGCGATTCGCTGTCGTGCTACATCTCGAAAAAGCTCTGGAACAGGTGAGACTAATTCTTCAAGAAGTGATTTTTCGCTCTCTTTCCAGAGGTGACGCGATTGTTCAATATAGTATTTTTCCCAATCTAAATCAGACTTTCCATCATCTTTTGGCAAACTTTTCAGAAATTTTCGAAACATAAAGAAGCCGCCAATAGCAATAAGTCCTAATAAAATAAAAGTCCATGTCATGATAAATAACATAAAAGATGAGGACATATGTTTTACACCTACCAATCTTCTTGGTTTAACTATTTTATTTCATGTAAAATTATAGTAAGATAACAATAAATCGTCAAATAAGGCATGATTATTTCTTTTGTTCATATAATTTACTAGATCGTTGATATTATAGCATAATTAGACTTTTACTAAAATTATTTTCAAACAAAAAAGTGGGGAGGTATAAAATTGCTGAATTATGTCGATCAACCAGAAAATGCTGATGCCGGTCCTGACAAAAATAAGATCATTAAGTTGTTTGACTTACCGAAAGATATTGTTGAAAAGATGGAAAATAATGGATTTGATATAGCGTGTATCAATAACTATTCTGGAAAGATTGAATATATATCAGATTCTGTACAAAAAGTACTTGGATTTAGTAAACAGGAAGCGATAGGACAAACTGTTTTTCGTTATATCATGCGAGATGATTTAATAAATATAAAAAACTATTTTGATATGAACAATCATAATGAACAGAAATTTTATATACATATTCGAAATCATATTGGGCGTTTTATAGTCTTTGAAATCATCCTACAAGTAATAGAATTTCAAGGTGAAAAAAAGGTCTTATCCTTATCTCGGGATATTTCTGACAAAAAGCAAGCTGAAGAAATGTTGATTCGATCTGAAAAAATGTCCATCGCTGGTCAATTAGCTGCTGGGATCGCACATGAAATTCGAAATCCACTTACTTCCTTGAAGGGCTTCGTTCAATTATTGCAAGGTGGTATCACAAATAAAGATGAGTATTATAAAATAATGATGGATGAGATTGATAAGATCAATGCAATCACATCAGAGTTGTTATTTATATCGAAACCGATGACAGATGAGAAGTGTAATGAAAATGTACAAATAATGCTGCAAGATGTCATTATTTTACTTCGAACGCAAGCTAATTTATATGATATCGATTTAGTGCTAGAGGTCCAAGGTGATTATATGGTTCATTGTGATAAGTCTCAGTTAAAGCAAGTGTTTATTAACTTAATAAAAAACGCAATCGAGGAAATGGCAAATGGAGGTATGATTCATGTTCAAGTCTATCGTAATGGGCAAGAATGTGTGATTTCTATTGCTGACCAAGGTCCTGGTATACCAAAACATCTCATCCATAAATTGAAAGAGCCTTTTTTTACAACGAAGAAGAATGGTACGGGTTTAGGATTGATGATTTCCAACCAAATTATCGATAATCATAATGGTAGATTAGAAATAAAATCGGAAAATGGAAAGGGAAGTACATTTAGCATATGCCTGCCTTTTTCTGAAGATTAAGTAATTTTGCTAGGTTTTATTAAGATAAAAAAGTCCGAGATACCCCCACGGCAAGATTCAAGTATAAACAAGAAGTTAAGTGGGGGATAAATCAGTGTTAGTTCCCTGGTAGAAGTCGTGCTTCATAATGAACAAAGGACGTTACATTATTAATTATTTTACTTATAAACCGATTTCATTTAAAATAGTATGGTGCATACTATATTACATAGTATTAAGAGATATGCAAGATCGGATTACGGTCTAACATTTTTAAGGGGGTAACTTGACGAAATGACAAATCAAAATCCATTTCAAGCTAAAAAGCAGTTTGAACTGAATGGTAAGAAGTATAACTATTACCAATTAAAAGCATTAGAAGAAGCAGGAATTGGTAATATTGATCGTCTACCATTTTCTATCCGTGTTTTACTTGAATCATTAATTCGTCAACATGATGGTCACGTAATTAAAGATGAGCATGTTAAAAGTCTAGTAAACTGGGGGAAAGAAGAAGGCGAGGATGTTCCTTTCAAGCCTTCACGTGTAATTTTGCAAGATTTTACAGGT
Organism: Gracilibacillus pellucidus; assembly: GCF_033949965.1. NCBI lineage: Bacteria > Bacillati > Bacillota > Bacilli > Caryophanales > Bacillaceae > Gracilibacillus > Gracilibacillus pellucidus. The sequence continues at coordinate 135,950 of NZ_JAWZSR010000008.1, forward strand.
GTACCTGCAGTAGTAGATTTAGCGTCATTACGTAAAGCAATGGTTGATATGGGTGGATCTCCAGACAAGATCAATCCAGAAGTACCTGTCGATCTTGTTATTGACCACTCTGTTCAGGTTGATGAGTATGGAACAAGAAATGCGTTACGCGCAAATATGGAATTAGAATTTGAACGTAATGCTGAACGTTATGAATTTTTAAACTGGGCACAAAAAGCATTTGATAACTATCGTGCAGTTCCACCTGCAACAGGAATTGTTCACCAAGTTAACTTAGAATATATTGCGAATGTTGTCCATGGAGTAGAAAATGCAAATGGAGAAGTTGAGGCCTTCCCTGATACACTTGTTGGTACGGATTCACATACGACAATGATTAATGGTTTAGGTGTGCTAGGATGGGGTGTTGGTGGTATTGAAGCGGAAGCAGGTATGCTTGGACAACCATCTTACTTCCCGCAACCAGATGTTATTGGTGTGAAATTTACAGGTAGCTTCCCTAATGGAACAACAGCTACTGACCTAGCATTGAAAGTAACACAAGTATTACGTGAGAAAAAGGTTGTTGGTAAGTTTGTAGAATTTTTCGGGCCTGGTCTTAAAGATATGCCGTTAGCTGATCGCGCTACTATTTCTAACATGGCTCCTGAATATGGAGCAACTTGTGGTTTCTTCCCAGTTGACGAAGAAGCGTTAAATTATCTTCGCTTAACGGGTAGAAGTGAAGAGCAAATTGCTTTAGTAGAAAAGTATTGTAAAGAAAATAGCTTATGGTATTCACCTGATCAAGCAGATGCAGATTTTACTGATCTAGTAGAAATTAATCTATCTGAATTAGAACCAAATCTTTCTGGTCCAAAACGTCCACAAGATTTAATTCCACTATCAAATATGAAGGATTCTTTCAATGAATCTATTACAGCTCCAGCTGGTAATCAAGGATTCGGTTTAGATGCTACAGAATTTGATAAAGAAGTGGAAATCAACCATGCAGATGGACGTCAATCAGTTATGAAAACAGGCGCTGTAGCAATCGCAGCCATTACTTCATGTACAAATACTTCTAACCCTTATGTTATGCTAGGGGCAGGTCTACTTGCGAAAAAAGCAGTAGAAAAAGGACTTGAAGTTCCAGCTTACGTGAAAACTTCATTAGCTCCAGGATCTAAGGTAGTTACAGGATACTTAGAAGACGCAGGTTTAATGCCATACCTAGATCAACTAGGATTTAATCTGGTAGGTTATGGATGTACAACGTGTATTGGTAACTCTGGTCCGTTACGTGAAGAAATTGAAAAAGCGATCGCTGATAATGATTTAACAGTGGCATCTGTTCTTTCTGGTAACCGAAACTTTGAAGGACGTATCCATCCATTTGTTAAGGCGAACTACTTAGCTTCACCACCTCTAGTAGTGGCATATGCATTAGCTGGAACAGTAGATATTGATCTGAAAAATGAGCCAATCGGTCAAGATGCAGATGGTAATGCTGTCTACTTTAATGATATTTGGCCATCAATGGATGAGATTCGTGAACAAGTAGAGAAAGTTGTAACACCAGAGATCTTCCGTGAACAATATAAAAACGTCTTTGATTCTAATGAAAAATGGAATGCAATTGAAACGACTGACGAGCCGTTATATTCATGGAATGATGATTCTACTTATATTCAAAATCCTCCGTTCTTTGAAGGACTTTCAAAAGAACCTGGTAAAGTAGAAGAATTATCTGGATTACGTGCAATCGGTAAATTTGGTGATTCTGTCACAACTGACCACATTTCACCAGCTGGAGCAATCGCAAAAGATATGCCAGCAGGTAGATACTTACAAGACAATGGCGTGTCACCTCGTCAGTTTAACTCTTATGGTTCTCGTCGTGGTAATCACGAAGTTATGATGCGTGGTACCTTTGCAAATATCCGTATCAAAAACCAATTAGCACCTGGAACAGAAGGTGGTTTCACTACTTACTGGCCAACTGGTGATGTAATGCCAATCTATGATGCGGCAATGAAATATCAACAAGATAACACAGGACTTGTTGTACTTGCTGGTAATGATTATGGTATGGGAAGTTCACGTGACTGGGCTGCCAAAGGTACAAACTTATTAGGTATTAAGACAGTTATTGCACAGAGCTTCGAACGTATTCACCGTTCTAACCTAGTTATGATGGGTGTTCTTCCATTGCAATTTAAAGAAGGTGAAGGAGCAGATTCCTTAGGATTAACTGGTGAAGAAACATTTGAAATAAAAATTGACGAAACAGTTAAACCACGTGATATCGTAAAAGTTAAAGCAACTGCAAAAGACGGTAAAGTAACAGAATTTGAAGTAGTGGCACGCTTTGAAAGTGAAGTAGAAGTAGACTACTATCGCCACGGTGGCATCCTTCAAATGGTATTACGTAATAAACTAGCTTAATAGATAGAAAGAAAAAGATAGCTCGCACATGAGCTATCTTTTTTTGTGAAGAGAAGTATTAATACTAGCCTCTGCTACAGTGTTTCTTCAAAAACACTTTTGTATTAAAAATCGAAAAAAGAGAAGAGTAACCACTCGGTCACGTATACATGGAAACACATTATCTCAATATGCATATTGTATTTTCACAGTCTAAAAGCGATAGTCTCCTGTGGGCTAGACTTTTTCCCATTCTATTGTTGATGAGTGCTTGCATAAGCTCCGACAAAACACTACGCTTTCACCCTCTGGGCACAAGTGCAACATCTACTCAAGCAAAGAACGCTCTCGTAGTGTTTTCTATGCTGCTCGGTACGGCTTCATCTAACTTTGTGAAGAAAACCACTTTTTCAACCGTTCTTGTTGAAAAAGTTAGTTGAAGACAAGCCCGTGGCATAGAAAACACTATGAAAGCGGAGTATTCTGACGTAGCGATAAGTTATCCACTATCTACGAAGAGAATGGGTGAGCGCGTTTCATGGAATAATTAACATGAGTTACCGCCCATTTTCGTTTTTAGACTTCGTAAGTGTTAGCGAATGTTATCAGGTAGTTATAAAAGAGTGTTAAGTACCTTCTTGGGTTTAGTATTCTGTAAGTTTCTATAATTAGACGATACAACCGTTATCTTATATAATAGGAATTAGCGCTATTCGTAAAGGATGAGAATGATGTGGAAAAGTATTATATCTGTAACGATCGTTTTAATATTAGTTGGTATCGTATTTGTTACGAATTTTACTGATATGTTTGATAAACAAGCTGATCCGAATATAGTCGATGTTACAGGGGACACATCGATTGATGGTGTAACGATTACTGCGCCAAATGCGGAGCAAATACAAGTAGGAAATAATGCGCCGTCTTTTCAATTACCAGATTTGAATGGTAATGAAGTGGAAGCATTTGACGTAGAGCAAGAGTACATATTATTAAATTTTTGGGCAACATGGTGTAAACCTTGTACGGAAGAAATGCCTGATTTACAAGCCTTTGAAGAGGCTAATCAAGCAACCATCAAAGTAGTGGCAGTTAACACAACAAATAGTGAAACTTCGGTAGATAAAGTGAAATCATTTGTGGATGATGGTGACTTCGATTTTACGATTTTGTTAGATGAGGATAATACGGTGTATGACCATTATGCTATTGTTGGCATGCCTACCTCATTTATTATCCGAAATAGCGACCGACAAGTAATGGCGAGAGTTAATGGAGCCATGTCACTAGAGCAAATGCAAACACAGTTAGAACAAATAGAGAAAGAGAATTGATCGGAAGGTGTATGTGTGTGTCGACAAAAGAATTACAAAAGATAGAAGAGAACATAAAGAGCTGGCAATCATTTGATGAGACTCCGCCATATAATGAAATTGAAATTCTAAGAATATTAGATAAAGTTGAACAAGCGTCTATTTCATTGGATGCGGATGCTGAAGCAATTTTATTTAGTATGCTTACATTTTATCGATTAAAAAGAAATGTAGCAGATGACCATCTAAATAAACAGTTAGATTTACTAAATAATAAGAGTGAGCATCCTATGGTTACGGGGGTTCAAGCGTTAAAGCATTATTTAGGTATCTTTCAAGAAATGAAAGAGACTGACTTAAGTCAGTTTCAAATTCGGGAAACAGATTTTGATCCGGTAAAACTGAAAAAGGTAAAAGGACTTTTAGCTGAAATGGAACGGTTATCCAAGCTGAAAAATCATCAGTTAAACGGAACAGACAAACTAAAAAAGGCGTATGACCAGATTTTTGAACAAATTGAATGGATAGAAGATGTGGCAGAAACAATGGTATATGCTTTAGAGAATCGAAAATCAACCAAAGATATTCAACCATATAATGAAGCTATGGATAAGCTAAAATATCAAATGGCTCTTTTTTATAATGAATTACCTTCTTTCATCAAAGAAAAGACAAGTACAGATCCTTTGGATGAACTAACAAGCATGGTTGGGCTTCATCAAGTGAAAGATTACATTAATCGCTATTATCAATATTTAAAATACCAGCAGGAACGAAAGAAAGCCGGTTTCCAAATGGTTGATGAACAAGGGTTAAATATGGTGATAACAGGTAATCCGGGAACTGGTAAGACAACGATAGCTCGATTGCTTGCTAATATCTATTATCGTCTTGGCTTATTAGAGACAAATGAAGTAGTGGAAGTGAATAGATCACAATTAGTTGGTTCATTTATGGGACAAAGTGAGGAGAATACGCTGAACTATGTAAAGAAAGCATTAGGCGGTGTGCTTTTTATTGATGAAGCTTATAATTTAAAACGAGAAGACCAAACTGGTAATGACTATGGACAAGCTGTTATTGATACACTAGTTTCAAGTATGACGAGTAATGAATATGCGAATAAATTTGCAGTGATTATGGCAGGTTATCCTGAAGAAATGGAACATTTTTTATGGGCAAATCAAGGCTTGAGAAGTCGTTTTCCGGAGGGGAATTTTATACAACTACCTGATTTTTCTAATGAAGAGTTGCTACAAATCGCTGAAGAAGCCGCACTTAATAATGATTACTTTTTCACAGAAGAAGCGAGACATCGATTCTTATCATTAATTGATAAATCACGAGTAGATGAATCATTCGGTAATGCTCGAACAGTAAAGGATTTAGTGTTGAAAGTTATTTTTCATATAGGTGCTAATCACTCTTTACCATTAAAGGAAAATTGGTTGTCACACATGCGGATAACTGAACACGATATCGCAGCATTAGATGATCAACAAGAATCTACAGAGCCAATAAATCAATTAGAACAGTTAATCGGCCTCGATAATGTAAAAGAAGAAGTAAAAAAATTATCTGCTTTTGTTCAAGTACAACAAAAGCGTAAAGCTAGACAACTACCAACCGTCCCCATCCAATTACATTCAGTTTTTTCAGGAAATCCTGGTACGGGAAAAACAACGGTCGCAAAAATATTTGCACAAATTCTAAAGCAATGTGGCTTGCTAAAACGTGGACATTTAGTTGTAGCATCTAGAAGTGATCTCGTTGCTGGTTTTGTCGGTCAAACTGCGATAAAGACGAAAAATAAGATAAGAGAAGCACTAGGTGGTGTGCTATTTATCGATGAAGCCTATTCCTTGTTCCGTGGTGAAAAGGACTTTGGAAAAGAAGCTATTGATACATTAGTAGATGAAATGACCAAGCATAATGAGAACCTAGTTGTGATCCTTGCTGGTTATAAAAATGAAATGGAACGGTTCATAGCAAGTAACCCAGGGCTAGAATCAAGATTTAAAAAATATTTCCATTTTGAGGATTATTCTACCGAGGAATTATTGGAAATGATTGATTATCATGTCGAGACATTCCAATATCAATTAGATAATGAGGTAATGGAATATGTAACAGAGCAATTAGAGAACGCAACAATAAGAGGTAACGGACGTTTTGTTGTGAATTTAGTCAATGAAGCTATTCAATATCAAGCATTGCGACTAGGAGACGTAGAAGAGACAGTAGAGCAACTAGAGCTTTTAACGAAAAAAGATTTTGAATTAGCATGGAAATCTGTAAGGAGGACGAAGGAAGCATGAAAGTAACGACACCAATTAAAGTAAGATACCAGGAAACAGATCAGATGGGAGTTGTCTACCATGCGAATTATCTAATCTGGTTTGAAATAGGTAGAACAGATTTTGTCGAAAATTTAGGTTTCAAATATCATGAAATGGAAGCAGATGGAGTTGTTTCTCCAGTGGTTGATGCGAATATTCAATTTAAGCAACCGATTCGTTACGGAGATGATGCCTATGTAGAAACATGGTTAGAAAAATATAATGGTATTCGTACAACGTATGGTTATCGTATTACAAATCAAGATGGAGAAGTAGCTGTAACAGGTGAGACACAACACGTGATTGTAAATAAAGATACTTTTCGTCCATTATCACTAAAAAAACAATTTCCTAATTGGCATCAAGCCTATCAAAAAGCTTTAGAAAGCGCGGAATAATTATGGCATTTGGAATTGATAGAGCTATATTAAAGGCTTGGAAGACAAGTGTACGTAATGGTGAGATATCATTTTTAACACATTATTGGTTAGACGATCGTTTTCCTGGCTGTACAACTGTTACAAAAGTAGGTTGTGCCGATTATGAAAAGCTAATTGCGTGGGGGAAACAGTACGGATTGCAAAAAGAGTGGATACACAACGATCCAAAATTTCCTCACTTTGATCTCTTTGGTGAAACACAAAAGGACATCTTAACCAAAGAAGAGCAATGGGAGCAAATAGACCGTTTCCGACTATGATTGAAAATCATTTTTACAAATGAACTTTCCTCGTAACATGGCGCTTATTTCCCAAAATAGATGTGTGTAACCATTTATTTTTGTTTATAAACGAAAAAAACGTTCAGTGCATTCGCTATCTGAACGTTTTTTCTTACTCATTTTCTTTATCGTTACTGTCTTTTTTTATCGGTACAGGATCAAAGCCGCCTGGATGAAACGGATGGCATTTTAGAATCCGTTTCACTGATAAATAGCTAGCTTTGAACACATTATAGTGCCTAAAACATTCTAAGCTATATTGTGAGCATGTCGGTTGAAACCTACATGTTGGTGGGAACATCGGACTAATAAATCGTTGATAAAAACGAATGAGTAACATAATGATTTTTTTCACGATAATCACCTATGCGTGAAGTGCTTTATCGTATGTGATAGAAGCTATTGCATCATGTAAATGAATCGACTCTTCATTTTCACATGTTACAGTAAATTTATTAACAAATGGCATTTCATATAAATCAGCTGCAACTAGGCGAACCATATCTTCCACAAAACGAGGGTTTTCATATGCTTGTTCTGTTACCATTTTTTCATCTGGTCGTTTTAACACTGGATGAATTCGCGCACTTGCATTACTTTCTGCCGCTTCAAGCAAAGCATACTTCCAATCCACTTCTTCATTGTATTCACTGGATAAATCTACAGTCATTGTAACATTACCACGTTGATTATGGGCGCTGTACTCACTTATTTCTTTTGAACAAGGGCAAAGTGTCGTAATCGTTCCTTTTAATGAAACAGTAATTTGGTAGCCTGCATGCTTATCATATAAAATAGTGATTTCTGCATCTGCATGATTCATTCCGGGCATATCAGAAGCAGGGCCACTACGCTCAAAAAACCAAGGAAATGAAACAGTTAATTGATTATCATCTTGTTCTAAACGTTCTGCCATATCTTTTGTAAATGCTTTTAATGAAGCGATAGAAATATCAAATGGGTTGCCTTTACTATATAGTTGAATCATTTCTGTAAAGCGACTCATGTTTGTCCCTTTATGATTTTGCTTAATAGAAGAAGTCATTTTAAAGGTACCAACTGTTGTTTGTGTTTCAGGCTTCATTTTGCTGGATACTTGTACAGGGTGCTTCACATTGGAAATACCAACTTGATTTATATCAAATAAAAAATCTTTATGTGTGTTTTGTAAATCAGGCATTTTTTCTTTTTCAGTAGGCTTTATTTTTTCGCCTGGTTCAACTGAGCCAAATAATTTATGTCTCTCTTCTTTAGTTGGCAGTTGTTTTGCACTAAACTCTTTCATGATTGTACCCCTTTCGTGATCAACTATATCAAAGTATACTTAATCTTCAATGAATATTCAATTTATAAAACTTATTATGTAGGGACATAAGAAGAAAAAAAGAATCTAACAGTTAAGTTAGATCCTTTTACATCCATTTAATTTTAGGTTCTGTTTTATTAATAATTCGTTTAATATTTGCTTTGTGTCGATAAATAACGAATGCGGTTAAAAGGGATGTAACAATCATTAATCCCAGATCACGTTGTATAATCGTTACAATGATTGTAATAATACCTGTCACCATTGAAGCAAGAGACACATATTTAGATAAGTAAAGAATAATTAGAAAGCTAGCAATCATAATCGCAAATAATAATGGGTTCACTCCTAAGATAACACCAGCAGAGGTAGCCACTGCTTTGCCACCTTTAAATTTTGCGAATATAGGAAGCATGTGTCCAACAACTGCAAATACTCCAATAGCAAGTGGATAAACACTATCAATTTGAAAAATAATCGGTAAAGTAGCTGCTAATGTACCTTTTAAAATATCAACTACTGTAACAATAATACCAGCTTTTATACCAAGAACCCGAAAGGTATTAGTAGCACCCAGATTACCACTTCCATGTTCTCTAATATCCTTCTGATAGCCGAGTTTACCTACAATTAGTCCTGTTGGTATAGAACCTAGTAAATAGGCAAGAATGATAAAAATAATATACTCCATCGTCAAACTCCTTAAAAAAATGATATGATTACATTTGTCCTTTTCGTATAAGCTAACCATCTAAAACGGACTGTTGCTAAGTATGATGGATAGAAACTCTACTATATTTTAGCACGTTGTTATGAAAAAAAGTACAGTCATTATGAATATTTTTATTTATTTTACAGAATGTGCTTTGGTTAACATGTTAAAATAGAAATAATGGTAGATGAAAAAGGAGAGTTTACACGACATAAAACAGAAGCTTACCTAGCAAAAACTGGTTAATTTCATGTATACTTTTATACATAGTTACTTGCGTAAATGTTTATTCAGTGGTTTAATCAATAAAAATGAGGTGTTTGGAAATGACACATACTAATGAACAACAATTAATGAAAAAAATACTAGAGAAAACAAAAACAATTGCAGTGGTTGGATTATCAGATAATCCGTCACGAACATCCTTTCAAATTGCACATGCAATGCAACAAGTAGGGTATCGAATTATTCCGGTTAATCCGAATGTAGAAGAAGTTTTGGGAGAAAAAGCATATGCTACATTAACAGATGTTAAAGAACCATATGAAACGGTCAACATTTTCAGAAAATCATCTGCATTAAAAGAACTAGCAACAGAAATTGTTCAAACAGATGCTTCCTATGTTTGGATGCAACAAGGTGTTTCTGATGAGGAAGCATATAATTATTTAACAGAACATAATAAAGAAGTAATTATGGATCAATGTATAAAAGTGGCCCACTCCATTTTAATAAAATAGCTTTACAAATAAGAATATATGTTCTATATTTTAGTTATAGTGGTAGTGCAGGGAAGGAGTTTCGAGTAAGTAATGAGCAACAATACAATGTATAATGACGATTCGATTCAAGTTTTAGAAGGATTAGAAGCTGTTAGAAAAAGACCAGGTATGTATATTGGTAGTACGGATGCCAGAGGTTTGCATCACCTCGTCTTTGAAATAGTAGATAATTCAGTTGATGAAGCGCTATCCGGCTTTGGTGAAGCGATTACGGTAACGATTCATCCAGATCAAAGTATTACGGTAAAAGATAATGGGCGAGGGATGCCAACGGGGATGCACCAAACAGGTCGACCAACGCCAGAAGTCATTTTAACTGTACTACATGCAGGCGGTAAATTCGGTCAAGGCGGATATAAAACAAGTGGTGGTCTACACGGTGTAGGTGCATCCGTTGTAAATGCCTTATCGGAGTGGCTCGAAGTTACGATAGAACGTGATGGTTCAGTCTTTCATCAGCGTTTTGAAAATGGTGGAAAACCAGTAACGACCTTAGAGAAAAAAGGAAAAACAAGAAAGACTGGTACAACTATTTCCTTTAAGCCAGATTCAACTATTTTCTCGACGATAACCTATCAGTTTGACATTTTAGCGGAAAGATTAAGGGAAGCTGCCTTCTTATTAAAAGGAATTACGATCCAATTAATTGATGAAAGAAATGAACGAGTTGAAGAAACATACCATTATCCAGATGGGTTAAAAGAGTTCGTCTCGTACTTAAATGAAGAAAAAGATGTACTTCACGAGGTTGTCGCTTTTGAAGGGGAACAACAAGAGATGGAATTAGACTTTGCCTTTCAATATAATGATGGCTTTACGGAAAATATTTTATCTTTCGTTAACAATGTGCGGACAAAAGATGGTGGAACACACGAATCTGGTGCAAAATCAGCTATCACAAGGATTGTGAATGATTATGCACGGAAAGTAAATCTTTTAAAAGAAAAAGATAAAAATTTAGAAGGTAACGATATTCGTGAAGGCTTTACAGCTGTAATTTCTATTAAAGTTCCTGAAGAGAAATTGCAATTCGAAGGCCAAACGAAAGGTAAGCTTGGAACTGCGGAGGCGCGTTCTGCTGTTGATGTAATTGTGGCAGAACATTTGCTTTATTTTCTTGAAGAAAACCCAGATGTCGCTTCGATGTTGATTAAGAAAGGAATTCGTGCGAGAGATGCGCGTTTAGCTGCTCGTAAAGCGCGAGAAGAAGCTCGAAGTGGCAAGAAAAAACGTCGGAAAGATGCCTTGTTAAGTGGTAAACTTACACCGGCACAATCTAGAAACCCAGACAAAAATGAATTATATCTTGTCGAGGGTGATTCTGCGGGTGGTTCAGCCAAACAAGGACGTGATAGAAAGTTTCAAGCAGTCCTTCCTTTAAGAGGTAAGGTTGTTAATACGGAAAAAGCGAAACTTGTAGATATTATGAAAAATGAAGAAATCTCAACGATTATTCATACGATTGGTGCAGGGGTCGGCACGGAATTTTCTATAGATGATGTCCAATATAACAAAATTGTAATTATGACAGATGCTGATACAGATGGTGCACACATTCAAATATTATTACTTACGTTCTTTTATCGATATATGCGACCGTTAATTGAGGCTGGAAAAGTATTTATTGCGTTACCACCTTTATATCAGATATCTAAAGGCAAAGGTGCTAAGGCGCAAATAGAGTATTGCTGGACGGAAGATGAACTGCAAGAAGTGACTAAAAAATTCAAGAATGGTTACCATTTGCAACGTTATAAAGGACTTGGCGAGATGAATGCAGATCAATTATGGGAAACAACGATGAATCCTGAAACTCGTACGTTAATTCGAGTAACAATTGATGATCTAGCTAGAGCTGAACGCAGAGTCACAACCTTGATGGGTGATAAAGTCGAACCAAGACGTAAATGGATTGAGTCCAACGTACAATTTACGCTTGAAGAAGACGACAATATTATTGATAATGAAAATATTCAAATTTAAGGCTTTTAGGAGGAATTTCGTTGGCAGTAGAGGAAAAGTATTTAGATCTACCCTTAGAGGACGTCATGGGAGATCGATTTGGACGATATAGTAAATATATTATTCAGGATCGTGCATTGCCAGATGCACGAGATGGTTTAAAACCAGTACAACGGAGAATTCTCTATGCAATGCATGAAGAGAAGAATACACATGATAAGCCGTTCCGAAAATCAGCCAAAACAGTAGGTACTGTTATCGGTAATTATCATCCACATGGTGACTCGTCTGTATACGATGCAATGGTGCGATTGAGTCAAACTTGGAAACTAAGAAATGTATTGGTCGAAATGCATGGTAATAACGGTAGTGTCGATGGTGACCCACCAGCAGCAATGCGTTATACGGAGGCACGTTTATCAGCTATTGCATCTGAAATGTTACGTGATATTGATAAAGAAACAGTTGATTATATTCCGAACTTCGATGATTCCATTGATGAGCCTGTTGTTTTACCAGCAAGAATACCGAATCTGTTAGTGAACGGATCTACAGGTATATCTGCTGGTTATGCAACAGAGATTCCCCCACATAATTTAGGGGAAGTCATTGATGCTATTATCAAGCGTTTAGATAAACCATCTGTAACGATCGAGGAATTGTTAGAAATTATTAAAGGACCAGATTTCCCAACTGGTGGAATTATTCAAGGATATGAAGGTCTGAAGAAAGCTTATCAAACTGGTAAAGGTAAAGTAGTTGTGCGTGGGAAAGCAACTATTGAACCATTAAAGGGTAACCGAGAACAAATAGTCATTGATGAAATTCCGTATGAAGTAAATAAAGCTGCTCTAGTTAAACGAATGGATGAATTGCGAATTGATCGCAAAGTTGAAGGTATTGCAGAAGTTCGTGATGAAACAGATAGAACAGGTTTAAGAATTGTTGTAGAGTTGAAAAAGAACGCAGATAGTCAAGGTGTATTGAATTATCTATATAAAAATACAGACTTACAAATTACTTATCATTTTAATATGGTTGCTATCAAAGATAAAACGCCACAATTATTGAATTTAACACAAATGATTGATGCTTATGTCAATCACCAAAAAGAAGTGGTGACTAGGCAGACGAGATTTGATTTAAATAAGGCAGAGAAACGAGCACATATCGTTGAAGGACTTATTAAAGCCGTTTCGATCTTAGATGAACTTATTCAAACGATCCGCGCATCAAAAGATAAGCAAGATGCGAAAAAACGAATCATGCAAGCGTATGGTTTTACAGAAATACAAGCAGAGGCAATTGTGACGTTACAATTGTATCGTTTAACGAATACGGATATTACTGCTTTGGAAAAAGAAGCAGCAGAACTTGAAGAAGCGGTTAAAAAATATCAATTAATTCTTTCTGACGAGAAGAATTTATTAGCTGTTATCAAAAAAGATTTAAGAAATATGAAGAAATCATATGCAGAAGCTCGTCGTACTAAAGTAGAAAAAGAAATCGAAGAGTTGAAAATTAATGTTGAAGTAACAGTTGCTAGTGAAGATGTGATTACATCTGTAACAGAACAAGGTTACTTAAAACGCACAAGCATACGATCCTATACGGCTTCTAGTGATGAAGATTTTTCGATGAAAGAAGATGACCATTTAATTTCCTTGTTAGAATTAAATACAACGGATCATCTACTGTTGTTTACGAATAAAGGGCGTTATATGCCAATACCAGTTCACCAATTACCGGATATTCGGTGGAAGGAATTAGGTCAACATATATCTAATATTGCGTCAATCGATAAAGATGAAACGATTGTTAAGGCAATACCTATTCGTCATTTTGAGAAAAACAAATATCTTATCTTCTTCACTAAAAATGGTATGGTAAAGAAAACAACGTTGGACCAATATCAGTCACAACGTTTTTCTAGACCGCTAATAGCTTTAAACTTAAAAAATGATGATCAGTTAGTGAATGTATATGAAACTGATGGTAAACAAGATATTTTCATTGCTACAAATAAAGGTTATGGCCTTTGGTATAATGAATCCGAAGTAACCCCAATTGGCCAGCGTGCTTCTGGAGTCAAAGCTATCCAGTTGAAAGACGATGAATTTGTTGTCAATGCAGTAATGATGAATGAAAATAATGAGAAGCGACATTTATTCGTTATGACACAACGTGGTGCATGTAAACAAATGACGGTTAATCGATTTGAAAAGTCAGCTCGTGCGAAAAAAGGATTAGTTATGCTAAGAGAACTAAAATCAAAACCACACCGAATTGTCGGATTTGATATTGTGACAGATGCTGATGTCATGACAATGATAACAGCAAAAGGTGAACGTCATGAAGTAAAACCAACAGACTTACCATTAAGTGATCGCTACAGTAATGGTTCATATGTAATAGATACAGACATCGAAGGAGAAGTAATAAATATCAAGTCAAAACAAGAACTAACGAAAGTTTTTGAAGACGAAAAAGAATAAAAATAGAACTAGCAAAAAGGTTCCGTCCATCGTTTTGATGGACGGAACCTTTTTTCACTTAGTTACATTGTAGAGAAAGAATATTTAAGACAATACCTTTCATAGAGTTATGTCCATGAGACAGGTTATCACGGACATAACTATCTCTTTTCCAAGATTTATGTCCATGAGACGGCTTATCATAGACATAACTATCTCTTTTCCAAGATTTATGTCCATGAGACGGCTTATCATAGACATAACTATCTCTTTTCCAAGATTTATGTCCATGAGACGGCTTATCATAGACATAACTATCTCTTTTTCAAGAGTTATGTCCATGAGGTGGCTTATCATAGACATAACTATCTCTTTTCCAAGAGTTATGTCCATGAGGCGACTTATCATAGACATAACTATCTCTTTTTCAAGATTTATGTCCATGAGACGACTTATCATAGACATAACTATCTCTTTTTCAAGAGTTATGTCCATGAGGTGGCTTATCATAGACATAACTTTCTCTTTTCCAAGAGTTATGTCCATGAGCAAACTCCAGTTAGCATACATCCTTCATTTAATGTAGCATTCTCTTCTCTATAAATAGTTGGGAATTAATTATACCAAAGTTCATCCTAGCGATTTTTCCGAAAAATCAGTATAATTGAGAAAAAACATAGATCATTCAAGGAGTTTCGATAATGTTGACAACTAGCACCCACAATGTAGATAAGCAACAGTTAGCAGATTTATATTCTTTTTTTGGACAACATAATGAGCAAGTTTATCAAGAACAAATGCTGGATTACTATGACAAGTTACATGAAAGCATGATACATATTTGTTTCAGTGGTCACTTCTCAGCAGGGAAATCAACAATCATTAATCAAATTATGAATGAATCATTGTTACCACAGAGCCCGATACCAACTAGTGCGAATATAGTAGAAATAAAAAAAGGTGAAGAAGCAATTATTGTCCATTTTGCACACCAATCTGCAATAAAGATGAACACTCTTCCTACAGTTGAACATTTACAGGAACTGTGTCGTGATGGAGATGAAGTGAAGAAAATAGAAATTTTTAAGCAAGTAGAGGGATTACCTAATGGAGTTACGTTAATGGATACACCAGGCATTGATGCTGCGAATGATGCTGATCGGATTATGACTGAATCTGCTCTACATCAAGTGGATGTCATGTTTTATGTGATGGACTATAATCATGTACAATCAGAAGTTAACGCACATTTCCTTAAGCAAATTGATGAAATGAATAAACCTTATTATGTCATTATCAATCAAATGGATAAACATGATGAGACAGAGCTCCCGTTTACTGCATTTCAGAAAAGTTTGGAACATGTATTGGTACAATGGGATATTCGGCCTGAACAAGTATTTTTTACATCAATGCAAACGAAAGATAACGTGATTAATCAATTTGATGAGCTAAAAAGAACAATCGATCAATTATGTTCGACTCACCATCAAGATGTGTTGCAAAATACGTTAAGTAATGGCGTTCATTATTCGGTCAAGGACGCTATTAAGAACAAACAAATCGAAACCAATGAACAATTAACCGAATTACAAGAAAAAAAAGCATCATTAATATTACCTGAGCACTCTTTTGAAGAAATCGGGCAACGTCTAGAGTCATTACAGGAGAAGAAAAAAAATATAGAAAAAGACTATAACCATCAAGTAGAACAGACAACGAAAAATGCGCAATTAATGCCATTTGATATTAGGGAAAAGGCAGAACATTGCTTGCAGGCATATGACCCCAAATTCAAAACGGGATTGTTCCGAAACCGTAAAAAAATTGAACAAGAACGAGAAGAACGATTGGATACCTTTTATCAAGCATTGAAAGAGAAAGTAGAAGCAAATTTAGAGTGGAAATTGAGAGATAAAATGACTGCATTTATGCAGGAATACATAACCTTTAATTTTTCGGAACAAGTATTTAAAGAGCAATTCAGTAAAAAAGCGTTAGTAGATATGATGAGTGATGGGGCGACCGCTAATGGAGAGTATGTGCTTGTTTATACAGATCACGTTGCGAATGAAGTAAAGAAAATCTATCGACAATATTATAAAACTAAATGGATGACCTATAAAGAACCAGTCCTAGGACCGATAGAAGAACAAATAACAGAAATCCAGGAGCAAATGAACATTCTTGAGAGATCCCAATCCATCCAGCAAAAAGTAAACGAAATACAACAAGTGATGGAAGAGTTCCAAGAGAAAGTGGAATCCCATTTGATGAAACAAGCTACGTTCGGAGAAGATGCATTAGAGCTATTAGTAGCGAAATCAAATGCAAGAATTGTTCATAAAATAGTCGATATGAAGGAGCTAACAAGAGAGGATGCAGAAAAGAAAGAAGCTAAACAAAGAGATATATCGCCAAAAGAAGAACATTCACCTTTGTATAGCTTTAATGAAACGATAGCTGATTTGGAAAAAGTAGAGCCGCTACTCGCAAACATAAGTGGACTCTCAACAATACGCCAAGAGATATTTAAAAAGAAAAACAGACTACGCAATCGTTCCTTTACGATCGCTTTATTTGGAGCATTTAGTGCTGGAAAATCATCATTTGCGAATGCGTTAATTGGTGAGAAGGTGCTGCCCGCATCACCAAATCCAACTACAGCTGCGATTAATAAAATCAGTCCACCTACCGAACAATACAACCATAAAGATGTTCGTGTAGCATGGAAACAAGAAAGAGAATTACTAGCTGATTTACAGGAAATGTTGTTACAAGAATGTCAAAGCCTTGATGATGCTTATAAAATAATAAGCAAGACAAAAATAGATCAATTAGATATTGCGGATAAATATAAGTCTTTTCTTACTGCTTTTTACAATGGTTATACCGATATGAAGGATAAAATTGGCACAGAATATACGATTGATTTTACAACGTTCCAAAGATATGTCCGTGATGAAGAGGTAGCTTGTTTTGTAAAGGAAATGGAGCTTTTTTATGATTGCCCTTTAACAGAAAATAAGATTACCTTAGTTGATACACCTGGAGCAGACTCTGTAAATGCTCGACATACAGACTTAGCATTTTCTTATATGAAGGATGCAGATGCTATTTTGTTTGTCACGTATTATAATCACCCGTTTTCTAAGCCAGATAAACAGTTTTTAGAACGGTTAGGTAATGTGAAGGATGCATTTGAATTAGACAAAATGTTCTTTATTATCAATGCAATCGACCTTGCTAAAGATAAGAAGGAAGCAGCACTTGTTCATGATTATGTAACAAAAGAGCTGCAGCAATTTGATATTAACAATCCACGGATGTACGCCGTTTCAAGTAAGCAGGCTGTAGAAGAAAAAACAGAAGCAACTGGATTACCTTCGTTTGAAGCGGATTTTTATCACTTTGTTCAAGAAGAATTAACACAGATGAGCATGCGGTCGATTTATATGGACTTATCTAGGGCAAAATCATTAGTAAGTAATTGGTTATCTATTATGAATGGAGATCAAGCTGAAAAAGAACGGTTAATGACAAAGGCGAAAAATAATCAACATAAGATTGAGCATGTCATTCAAGAAAGAAACGAATCCTTTTACTTAAAGCAAATACAGCAAAAGTTAACTAAGCAAATCTATTATGCAAAACAACGATTTTCCATTCAATATGATGATGTGTTTAAAGATTATGTGAATCCAGGTGCCATTCAGTCTTCTGGTCGTAAAGGAAAAAACGAAGTAGCTGTTAGTCTGCAGCAACTCGTCCAAGCAATCAATTTGCGCTTAACCTACGAATATCAGGCTATTTTCATTCGGGTGGAACAACATTTTCACCAAATTATCCGAAAAATGCGAGAAGACACGCTGGCAGAAATACAAAAGCTTGACCCGGAATTCTCCTTATCTGCAGCGGAGGATTATAAACTAGAAGAACCTAATATTGACCTAACATCTATCGATCCAGCGGAAAATACACTTGGAAAATGGAGTAACCATTATAAAGATTCTAAATCATTTTTCTCTGGAAATGGCCAAGAAAGATTAAAAACCGTTACGAATGACTACTTTACTGATGAGTGGCAGCTGGCAATGGAACGGCTAGAACAAGATTTATTGACATTTTATGAAGAACAATGGAATCAAGCAGACCAACAAGTTTGGAGTAACCACACGGAAGAAGTACAAGACTATTATCGACATGTGATCGAAGGGATGGAAGGTCAAGAGGAGAATAAAGAGGAGCTAAAACGATTGTATGAGCAATTGAATTGTATCGTAACTTCTCACGCGTAAACACAGTTCAAGAAAGCTAAGAAGGGGAGGACATGGGGTAAATAGATAATGGTCCTTCCCTAATAAGATTATTTGTTAAACGTTAATTGATCAAAGCCGCGGGCAATAGTTTCTGCAGAATGACTATCAGATCCGGGTTTCCATCTGATTCCTTTTGCGAGTGCTTTGTTAATGATTGATTGCGGTGGATAGAGCTCAAGGCAATCTGCTTTATACAGTCCAGCAGTATTAATATCCAACTCTAAATCACGTTGAACAATTAAATCAAGTAGTCTTTCTATCGTTACTGTATAACTACCATCAACGGCATATTTACGCTGATATTTATGAATCAATGTTAAATGACCGATTCGATTAGGTTTATATGGACCGAGGTCTGCAACAATCGCTTTTTCTACTGTTTGATAATACTTATCATAAACAGCTTCAATGCTGCCAAACAAACGAATGATTTTTGCAAACTCTGTATCACTGAAATCAATACATACATAACGACCATCTGGTGTTCTTAACATATGAACAGATAAAATCGCATCGTCGATATATGGACCATATGTTTTAAGAAAAGAAGTGATCGCATCTTCATAGCCTTCAATATAGTCTAGTTCAAAGCCTAGATTTATTTTTATTTGTGACTCATATGTTTTTTTGCAACGTTCAATAATCGCAATATACCGCTCCACATCCTCCCATGCCATTGCACTGTCTTTATCTGGTGTCGGATCAACGAACTCACTTGGTAGTGGAGCATGTTCTGTAAAAGTAATTTCTTTTAGCCCTTTTTGGATGGCTGTTTCAATATATTGTTCAATCGTGTCATCTGAACCATGTGGGCAAAATTGGGTATGTACGTGGTAATCACCGTCAAATTGCATAAGTATCTCTCCTTATATAAATAAGCTTGATATCTATTGTAAACAGAATTATAGAAAATGGAAAGTGAGATTGACAAATTTAAGAAAAGTATGCTAATCTAATATTACAAAATAACACTTTATTACGGTAGAGTGATAAACTAATAAAGCGCGGGATAGGATGTGACCGATATGTTTTTACCAGAAGGTAGTCAAGATGAAACAGGAGTTCAGATTTCCAACCGACTAAGAGCATATGAAATATTTAGACAAGTTACTTATAATAAAAGTTTCAGACAAATTTCTACGCCGGTAGTAGAATACGCTCAAACATTTACAAATGATGTTGCGGGAATGGATTTGCTCTCTATGTTGAAATGGTTTAACGGTGAAGGGGAAATCGAGGTGTTAAGACCAGACTGGACAACAGCGATAGCAAGAGCGATTGCTGGACAGCATCCATCTAAGCAAAAATGGTCTTATCAAGGTAGTGTCTTTCGATTTGATCAAGAAAATACGGAAAGTCGCCAAGCAGGTATTGAAATTGTTCATGCAGATCGCTTTTTCGGTGAGGCAGAGAGCTTACTAACTGCCATTGCCTATTTACAACAATTAGAGATTGATCAATATGTGATTGAACTAGGACATACTGGTATATTTGAAGCACTTGTTGCTCCTTTTGCTTTTACAGAGCTAGAAGAAGAACAATTGTTACAAGCAATGCATGATAAACGAACAGACTTAGTCGAAGCCATTGTGTTAAAGGCAGGAAATGCGGAACTAGCAGAGTCTTTATTAGCCTTAATCGATGCGTACGGTTCAAGAGATATTATTAAGCAGTATCGTCAAAAATGGTCGGACCGAGAAGATTTAATCGAAGTGTTGACGAATATTGAGAAGTTAATAGATTTATTGGAAGCATCAGGTGTATCAGAAGTAATTGTTGATCTCGGACGCGTGAAGAATCTACCGTACTATGACGGAATTATGTTCAGAGGCTTTTTAACCAATGACGGTTCTACTTGTTTTTCCGGAGGTAGATATGACAGGTTGTATAAGCAATTTGATATAACTACTTCTGCGGTAGGCCTTGCCTTTGATGTAGATGTATTAGCGAAGCATATGAAACCAGAACAAGAGCCAGATAAAATTTGTATACTAGCTTCTCCGGAAACACATGCGATTGCAGAGAAACATAGAATCGCAATGGATGAGCCAGTAGTCGATATTCAATATGAATTAAAGGACCAATCAGTCTATCATACAGTATATGAAGTGGTGGAAGAGGACGGTCAGTATAAGGTGGTTGAAAAATGAAGCCAGTAATTGCGTTAACAAAAGGACGATTAGAGAAGCAATTTGTACAATTTTTTAAAGAACTTGGTTATGAAGCAGAGCCTTTAATGGAAAAAGGTAGAAAGCTCCGTATCGAAACCAATGAATTTTCCTTCTTTTTTGCTAAAGGTGTCGATGTGACAACGTATGTAGAAAATGGTATCGCTGATCTAGGTGTTGTCGGTGGTGATATTTTGATTGAACATGAGCCAGATGTATTTAATCTATTTCCATTACCATTTGGTCATTGCCGAATGGCGCTAGCGACGAAGAAAGATTATGTGTGGCCAGATCAAAAGAAACGAATCGCGAGTACGTTTACACATATTACGAAATCTTACTTTAAAGAAAAAGGTGAGTCTGTTGATGTGATTAAATTAGAAGGATCGGTGGAGTTAGCACCGATTTTAGGTCTTGCAGATGCTATTGTTGATATTGTCGAGACAGGCACTACCTTGAAAGAAAACGGACTTGTTATTGAAGATGAATTTTTGTCATTTAGTGCAAGATTAATTGCGAATCGTTCATCGTTAAAAATAAAGAGAGAGAAATTAGTACCAGTCATTGAACGGTTTAGGGAAGGGGCGAAAAAAAGATGATTCCTTTATTATCTGTGGAGGAATTCCTCACAAAAGCAGCACCAGAAAAAACAAATAGTCAAGAACAGCAACAATTTTTACAAGCTGCAGCAAGTATTATCGCTGATGTACAGAATGCTGGTGATCAAGCTGTTCGCACATATATCGAAAAATTTGACGGAAAAGCGCCAGCGACATTTCTTGTTACGGAAGAGGAGCGCAGAGCAGCTTGGGATAAAGTAGATCAAGACGTGATAGAGGCGTTACAACGAGCGGCAAAGAATATTCGAAGCTTCCACCAAAAGCAAGTAAACAATTCTCGTATGATGCAAATGGATGAAGATATTATTGCTGGGCAGTTATATCGCTCGATTGACCGTGTTGGTATTTATGTACCTGGAGGAACCGCGGTATATCCTTCATCTGTATTAATGAATGCTATTCCTGCTGTACTTGCTGGAGTTAATGATGTGATGATGACAACACCAGTAAAGGATGGAGAAGAGCTTGATCCCGTTCTAGCTGTAGCAGCTGATATTGCTGGTGTAACGAATATTTATCGTGTTGGTGGTGTACAGGCGATTGCAGCACTTGCTTATGGAACGGAAACTATTCCAAAGGTTGATAAAATTGTAGGACCAGGTAATGCATATGTTGCTGCTGCAAAAAAATTAGTCTATGGCGATGTCGGCATTGATATGATTGCTGGTCCAAGTGAAGTAGCCATTATTGCAGACCAATCTGCCAATCCTGTATTTATTGCAGCTGATTTAATTGCACAAGCAGAACATGATACAAATGCGCGCGCATTCCTTATTACAACCTCTGCTGTGTTAGCAGAACGAGTGCAACAAGAATTAGTGACACAATGTAAGGAATTACCACGACAATCAATTGCAACCACTTCTTTACAAGAAAAAGGTGCTGCAGTAGTTGTTCAAGATTTACAAAAGGCGTTTGAATTATCAAACAAACTTGCACCGGAGCATTTAGAAATTCAAGTGACAGATCCGCTCAGTCATTTGAGTAAAGTGCGTCATGCGGGTTCCGTCTTTTTAGGTCCATATACACCAGAAGCAATAGGGGATTATTTTGCTGGTCCTAATCACGTATTGCCAACGTCTGGAACTGCTCGATTTTCATCCGGATTATCTGTCGATGACTTTGTCAAAAAAACGACTTACTTATATTACACAGAGCAAGCATTACGTGATGCTGGGGAAGCTGTTGTAACGATAGCTAACCAAGAACAGCTTGAAGGACATGGACTTGCAGTGAGTAAACGTTTGGAGGAGAAATAATGAGAACAGCTAGTAAACGAAGAGAAACACTAGAAACAAAGATTGATATATCTGTTAACTTAGATGATCCGTCAGAAGTACGTATTGAAACAGGCGTTGGATTTTTTGACCATATGTTAGAAGCTTTTGCACGTCATGGTAGGATTGGATTAGTCGTAAAAGCCTCAGGTGACTTACACATTGATAGTCACCATACGGTAGAAGACGTAGGTATTGTGTTAGGTCAATTGATTAAAGAAGCACTAGGCGATAAAAAATCAATTAATCGTTTTGGAAGTGCCTATGTACCAATGGATGAAGCACTAGGCTTTGTCGCTTTAGATATTAGTGGTCGGCCTTTTCTTGTATTTGATGGAGAATTTTCTAATCAAAAGCTAGGTAATTTTGATACAGAGCTAGTCCAAGAATTTTTACAAGCATTTGCTTTTCAATCGGCGATAACATTACATGCAAAAGTAATGTATGGTCACAATACACACCATAAAATTGAAGCGGTTTTCAAAGCACTTGGTCGTGCATTAGGTGAGGCAGTTCGAATCAATCCTGATATTAAAGGGGTTAATTCTACAAAGGGGTTAATCGAATGATCGCAATTGTAGATTATGGTATGGGAAATGTAGCAAGTGTTAGAACAGCCTTTGAACAATTAGGCTACGAGGTGGAAATTACAGATTCTATCGATAGATTAGAAGCTGCAAGTCATATTATTCTACCTGGTGTAGGATCTTTTCAAGCTGCCGTTCAAGAGATTCAAGAGCGAAACTTAGCAGAACCTTTACGTAAACTCGCACAAGAAAAGCCTTTTTTAGGTATATGTCTAGGCATGCAATTACTTTTTGATAAAGGCTATGAAAATGGGGTTTCAGATGGATTAGGGCTTATACCCGGTGAGGTTACTAGAATCGAAACAACCTATATTTTGCCACATATCGGCTGGAACCAGCTACAAATTGAAAATGATAATCAAGCTTTTGCAGCGTTTCAAGAGAAACATGTTTACTTTGTTCATTCTTTCCAAGCGAGAACAGCACAAAAGTATTTGGTTGCTACGGCAGATTATGGCACGCAAGTACCAGGTATTGTTCAAAATGGGCATGTGTATGGCATGCAATTTCACCCAGAAAAAAGTGGGGAAGTTGGTGTCGAGCTTTTAAAAGTATTTTTAGAAGAAACGAAAAGCGATAGGAGGCAAATTGTATGATTGCCAAACGTATTATTCCTTGTTTAGACGTGAAGGAAGGAAAAGTAGTAAAAGGAACAAATTTTGTCGGCTTGCGAGAACTAGGTGATCCAGTAGAAATGGCATCGAACTATTCGAAAACAGGTGCTGATGAAATTATCTTTTTAGATATTTCTGCAACAAATGAAGGACGTCAAACAATGGTCGAGATTGTTAAACAAACAGCTGAACAAGTTTTTGTTCCTTTTACCGTTGGTGGTGGTGTACGAACAATTGATGATGTAACTCGTTTGTTACAAGCTGGTGCCGATAAAGTAGCGATGAACTCAGCAGCTGTTAACAATCCACAACTAATAACAGAAGCATCTGATCGATTTGGTGCCCAATGTGTTGTCGTAGCAATTGATGCGAAACGAGTTGGTGAGAAGTGGCACGTCATGACACATGGTGGAACAAAGGATACTGACTTGGACGCGATAGAATGGGCAAAAGAAGCAGAGAAACGAGGAGCAGGTGAAATCTTGCTGACAAGCGTCGATACAGACGGTGTCAAAGATGGTTTTGACATTACGCTTACCGAAGCGGTAGTTCATGCAGTCCGTATTCCCGTTATTGCTTCTGGTGGTGTTGGAAAACCTGAGCATTTCCCAGAAGTATTTAAGAAGACAGATGTATCAGCTGGCTTAGCAGCATCAATCTTCCATGAAAACACATTTACAGTCAAACAAGTCAAAGATGTCTGCATCAATCAAGGAGTGAATATTCGTGAAGCCTGATTTTTCAAAAGGACTTATACCAGCAATCGTAACAGATTATTATACAAAAGATGTACTTATGCTTGCTTATATGAATGAAGAAGCATATGAAAAGACACTAGAAACGAAACAGACATGGTTTTATTCTAGATCACGTGATGAGTTATGGAATAAGGGGGCAACCTCTGGTAACACACAAGAAGTACAATCGATCGACTTAGATTGTGACCAAGATACAGTACTCATTCAAGTAATACCAGCAGGTCCAGCATGTCACACTGGTGTAACGTCATGCTTTTACAATCGAATAGCAGAAAAAGAAGCAAACTTTGATCCAGCTATTATTGAAGAGGTAATGGCAGAAGTCAAGCAACGTAAAACAGAACGCATAGAAAATTCCTATACGAATTATTTATTTGATAAAGGTGTCGATAAAATCGGTAAAAAAGTAATTGAAGAAGCCGGAGAAGTAGTGATTGCAGCAAAAAATAATGATAAACAGGAATTAACTAACGAAGTCAGTGATTTGTTATACCATACGTTTGTGATGATGGCAAATCAAGGCGTAGAATTAGAAGATGTAAAACAAGAATTATCCAATCGCTTTAGTAAGAAAGGGAACAATAAAGGTGATCGGGCAGAGATTGAAAAATGGTAAGAAGCTAAGGAAGGAAAGGCGACCAACTGGTACATACAGGAGGTTGCCTTTTTTGATGTTTCTTATTTTTTCCTGTATAGTGATGATATGTAAATTAGTAAACTTGTAAAATCATAGTAGACAGTAGATTATTCCTGTGTGATAAGAATTCTTCACTTTCATATGAATTTCCGAATGAATGTAACGAAGCAGTGTGACAATTGATATTCTTTGTGGCAAGATTACTCGCCCGGAGACGGTATTGATTGTAACTTGGATACATAATAGAGTACAGACTAACAAAAGCAATACATGAAAAAGTGTTATTATATAATTGATAACAAGGGGAGAGTTTTCTCATTATGATTGAAATAGTAGGAAATAAAGTTGTATTAAAAGAAGCAACAAATAAGGATATTGATGAACTATATTTTTGGAAATTTGAAGAAAAAGAACAAGAAGCCAAAAAGTGGAACGGCCCCTATATTCCTGAAGAGAAAATAACTAAAGAAGAGTATAAAAAAGCATGGGAGCAAGAGATTTTTACAGATATTCCTGCTTCTCTCGTTATAAAATGTGATGGAAAGGCTATTGGTTATGTCGGTTCCTATTGGGTGGATAAAAACACAAACTGGCTTGAAACAGGTATCGTTATTTATGATAGTAATTTTTGGAACGGTGGATATGGTTCAGAAAGCTATAAACTTTGGATTGATTATCTTTTTACATCCACTGATATACACAGATTAGGTATGTCAACTTGGTCGGGAAACACAAGAATGATGAAGGTAGCAGAAAAAATAGGAATGCAAGAAGAAGCAAGAATTAGAGAGGCAAGAAAGGTTAATGGTAAATATTTTGATGCAATTAAAATGGGAATATTGAGAAAAGATTGGAAGAAATAAACAGTAATTAAATTCATTACTTCTTCAACTATAAAATGCAGTAATAAAACAACGATAGTAAATAAGAACATAATTTTTAAAGTAATTATGTCTAGAATTTTGAGAATTTTCACTCAAATTAACGAGCAGTTTAGTAGAAAAGGGATGGGAGAATAGGAGGAATAAAGAAAATCTCATATATGAACGCACTTGAATGGTATTTGAAGTAATTCAAGTCACATTAGAGTTTGTAAGTTTAACACGCCTTTTAACATTGTTTTCTATAAACTTTAGTAGAGTGCTATTGGAAATTACGTGATAGAAGCATATGAAGGCTATATATTAAACGAGGACTATCCATAATAGAAACACAGATGTATTGAAGGAGTGATTTTACATGGTAAATGAGAAAGAAATTATCGAAATTATTAAAGAAGATGAATGGATGATGGATATTTTAAAAGCAGCAAAATCATTGAATCTACCCGATTGGTGGGTATGTGCAGGGTTTGTTCGCTCTAAAGTATGGGATACCTTGCATCATTTCAGTGATAGAACACCAATCCCTGATATAGATGTCATTTATTTTGATCCCGCTAACATCGATGAATTAGAAGAAAAGAAGTTGGAAGAAACGCTTAAAAACCTTCTGCCCAACACACCTTGGTCTGTAAAGAATGAAGCAAGGATGCATATTAAAAGCAATATGTCTCCGTATACTTCTGCCGTTGATGCTATTTCTAAATTTCCAGAGACAGCGACAGCTCTAGGAGTGAAATTGGATGAAAAAGATAATGTGATACTAACTGCTCCTTGTGGAATTAGTGATGTTCTCCAGCTAAAAGTGAAGCCGAATCATTTTTTTACAGAGGATAAAGAAAGAATCAATATATATGAAGAACGAATAGCAAAAAAGGATTGGAAATCCATTTGGCCCAAACTAACAATTCAATATGTTAAAGATACTTATTAAATAAATTCGTTAGATTAACTGAAAAGATTTTTGTTTCTACGATGACTCAATCTAAACGGATAATTGTACAAGGTTACTTAAATGATGAAAAGTAAAGATGGAATGTAAAATAATAGGTAAAGGAATGATGGATAGTGAAAATTTCAAGAAATCCTGATACAGTACATAATCCAGTTGCCCCTTATGTACATCAAATTGAGGTAACAGGGCCAAATAGGTGGTTAACATTATCTGGACAATTGGGTATGGGGATAGATGGTAATGTACCAGAAAATCCGCTAGAACAACTGCAATTAGCTTTAAAAAACATAGAGAAGAATCTTGATGCTGCTGAAATGGAGATTGCAGATTTGACTAAAATGGTATTCTACTTAGTTGGAGATTTTGAAGCAGAACAACGAAGAAAAATCATTGGAGATTTTCTTGGAGAACATCTTCCTTGTACTACAATGATTTATGTAGTAGCGTTAGCAGCACCACAGTTTAAAGTAGAAATCGATGCATGGGCGTGTAAAGAAATTTAATAATGAATATAGCTATTAGGTTAGTACGTAGTAGACTTATACTGCGCAATAAAGTAAGTATTTCCAAAATTTTCGGAAATCAGAAGAATTACTCTTTATCTTCTGGTATTGATTTAAGAGTGAAGATAAGTGACATTGTGAATTTATTCACTTCAACTAACGGGCAGTAATGCTTAAGAAGGTTTAAGAAAGAAAGGGAATGGTTTAAGGAAATAAAGAATATGACAGTTGAGGGGGAATACGAAAATGAAACAAAATTTGGGTACCGAAGAAGCAATAAAAAGATGGGATACCTTTGCAGATACATATTCAAAGAATCACACTGAACAAGGAGACCTTCATAAAGAGGTATTCCTAAACCCCACTTTATTTTCGCTGATGGGGAATATAAAAAATAAAAAAGTTTTAGATGCAGGATGTGGTGAAGGGTATTTAAGTAGAATTTTTTACAAGTCTGGTGCCATTGTTACAGCAGTTGATTATTCTCCAAGGATGATAGAAATTACGAAAGAAAGAACACCGAATGATTTGTTAATTGATTATAGACAAGGTAACTGTGAGGACTTAAATACTTTAGAAGATAATAGTTTTGATTTAATTGTGTCCAATATGGTTATCCAAGACCTTGCTAATTATGATAAAGCATTTCAAGAAATGTATAGGTTATTAGTAGATGGAGGGAGTTTTATTTTTTCGATTCTACATCCTTGTTTTATTACGCCTAAAAGTGGTTGGGAGAAAACAGAAAGTGGTGAAAAATTGCACTGGAACGTAGATAATTATTTTTATGAAGGTGTATATGAGCAACCTGCTTTGGGGGATAAAGAAAAAATGTTATTCTTCCATAGAACACTAACAAGCTATGTTAATACTTTAATAAACACTGGTTTTACAATAGAAAGCATTGTAGAACCAAAGCCATCAAAAGAAATGCTTAAAAAATACCCTTCATTCGAAGAAGACTTTAGATGTGCTGATTTTATGGTGTTTAAATTAAAAAAATAAGGGGATTATAAAATAAATTTTGTTCAACAAACGGGTGCATGAGTTAAAAAAGGTGATCCAATTGGATCACCTTTTCTTATGGTTGAAATTCTTATTCTATATTTGGAATTTATGTTAGTATTTACATAGAGAAGTTATTAAGCTAATGCAGCAGGTTTATGAAAGAACTTAATAATTACAATTGAAACAAAACTGATGATAATTCGTATTAAGTTATAAAAGGGGGATTTTTTTATGAAAAAGAAACCTATGAACTTTATCACAATGGTTTTGGGGGTTGTTGTAGGAATAGCTATATATGAAGGAATAAAGGTTCTAATCCAAAATTTATTTTAATTGTGAAACAGTGTACTTAAACTAACGGGGTGCAATAGCTCAAGTACCTTTGACTATTCGGCAATCGGGCAGATTGTTATATATCATTACGTATATAGGGGGCGATAATTTTGACTAAATTTTACCTTTGGGGAATTATAGGTGTTCTTATAGGAATTATAGGTATAAGTACGATTCAAAATGGAGAAATAAATTGGGTGCTAATCTTATTAATTTCTTCTATATGGCTAATTAATCATAAGGAAATGGAGAAAGATCATTGAACAATCGGGTGCAAGAGTTGAAAAGAGCAACGCATATTACAACAGCGTTGCTCTTTAATATTTTAGAAATATCTTCTATAAAGCTCTTGTCGCAGTCTACCACTTAGTTCTGCGTATATCCTCGTAGTTTCGCTTTTTTCGTGACCTAATAGGCTTTGAATAACTTCTAATGGGGCACCATTATTTAACAAGTGTGTTGCGTAACTGTGTCTTAACTGGTGGGGGTGAATTGTTTTATTTATTCCTGCTCGTTTGGAAATACGTTTAATGATATACCTCATCTGAGCTATGCTCATTCTATGTGGAGAGCGTTCTGTGACAAATATTGCTGGATCGTTATCGTATCTGGTATCTAAATATTTCTTTAGCCAAATATCACAACGTATATTAAAGTATACTTCTCGTTCCTTATCTCCTTTACCACGTATAATGGCAGATTGGCTTCCCCAATTTATACTATTTCGATCCAAGGTAACAATTTCTCCTATACGACAACCAGTAGAAAACATAAATTCAAATAAGGATTTTTCCATTGGAGAAAAGCAAGCATCTCTAAGATATTCAATTTCTCTTTCAGTAAGGAATTTGGGAATCCTCTTTCCAACTCTCGGTTCCTTTATTTTACTAGCAGGATTTAACTCAATGAAACCCTCCTCGTGCAACCATCGAAATAGGGACCTTAAAAATCTAATACGATGCGACAAACTTGAAGGCTTTAAACTATTACTCGATTCAGCTAAATAATCCTTCAGTTGTAGGGTTGATATTTTACTTATGTCGATATTCCCAAAGTAATCTGTAAGTAGCTTCGCTTACAACCTATAAGCATGTAATGTTTGTGCTGAAAAACCCTCAATTCTCTTGTCTGCCTCATAAGATTGTGCGGCTTCCGATAATAACATAATTGCTCACTCCCAAAAGTATTATTATCAACATCTTTACCACTAAGTTGAATAAAATAAGTTTTTAAAATATTCGGGTGAATCGAGTGGGATTTATTGTTAGAATTAAGATAGGTTATTCAACTAAAGCAGCAGAATAGTTCAACAAGAGTTTTGAAATAAAATTAGAAAGAGACCAAAAGGGAGTATTACTGAATGAAAAATCTTATCCTAATGAAATTGGACAGAATAATGACGTGTTAATTGTAAACGGATCTTTGGTTTTTAGATTTCCCAAATATAAAAATGGAATAATTCAATTAAAAAGAGAGACGGAAATTTTGAAATATATTAAAGATATTGTCTCAACCCCTATTCCGAATCCAATATATCAATACTTTGAAGAGTTAGAACCAGGTAAGGTCTTTACTGGCTATAATCTAATAGGTGGTGTTCCTTTATGGAAGGAAAGTTTAATAGGTATTAAAAATTTTGAATTGGTTAAAGGGTTAGCAAATCAACTTGTTTCTTTTCTAATAGAACTACATTCGATTTCAGAAGAAAGAGCAAGTCGAGACTTGAAACTAAAAGTTCGTAATCCTCGTATAAAAATGTATAACCTGTACGATAGGATTGAAAATAAATTATTTCCTTATATTAAAAAAGACGCTCAAAGAGAAATAACAGACTGCTTTGAAACGTCCCTAAAAGGGGAAGCATTCTCAAATTTAGATATAACACTGATTCACTGAGATTTCGGAGCTTCAAACATCTTGTGGAATCCAGATACAAGTAGAATTTCGGGGATAATTGATTTTGATGGTTCTGGTTTAGGAGACCCAGCTTATGATTTTGCTGGAATATTCTCCAGCTATGGTAGAGATTTTTTGATATTTGTATTAGTCTATATCCTAATGGAGAAGAGATATCAGAGCGAGTTAAGTTTTATAAGAGTACATTCGCTCTGCAAGAAGCATTGCACGGGATTGAGAATAACGATAAACGGGCATTTGAAAGTGGAATTAAAGATTATAGGTAGATAGCTCGTTTCACTATAGGGAGCATTTCTGCAATAGCATTTTCTTATTTTCGAAACAAGTTAAAGGAAAAAAATGTTACATTTGATTTGGCGATAACGTTCTTCGACTAAACGGACAGGTTAGTCGAATAAAATATCGGAGGGGAATACAATGAAGGCTTCAGACGAAAAAAATATTATTGAATCATATAACAAGAAAGCAATTGAGAGAGATACTTATAGTTTGCAAGACTGGAAGGTTAAAGAACGAGATGTTTTCTTGAATAAAATAAAAAAAGAAAAATGCGGTAGTTTATTGGAAATTGGAGCAGGAACCGGGAAAGATAGCCTTTACTTTAAAGAACAAGGTTTAAATACTATAAGTACCGATATTTCTCCTGAAATGGTTAAATTGTGTAAGGAAAAAGGTTTAAGTGCTAAAGTGATGAATTTTTCCAGTATTGATTTTCCAAATAATCACTTTGATTCTATTTGGGCACTTAATTGTCTACTTCATGTTTCAAAAGAAGACATAAAAGGCGCTCTAAATGAAATCAAAAGGGTATTAAAGCCATCTGGTTTATTTTATATGGGGGTTTATGGTGGAGAAAATTATGAGGGAATCTGGGAAGGAGATTCTTATACACCCAAGAGGTTTTTTTCCTTTTATGAAGATGAATCCATAAAACAATTACTATCAGAGTTGTTTTCAATCGATTATTTTAATGTAGTACCTAATGAAATAGTTGGTGGAAAATATCACTTTCAATCCATAATTTTAAGAAAATAATTTTACCAATTTCACTTGCAACTAGAGATTTTGTGAAAATTTACACTTAAACTAACGAAGCGAGTTACTCAAATATACTTGTTAATTATTGTAATAAAAAGTAAGAATGAACGTTCTATTACATTACAATTTGTGGTAATGGGGAAGTTGAAATATTCTAATATTTTTGAGGAGGATATAAAATGAACAAAACGCTAAGTCAGTTTGAAAAGATGATCGATAATATTTTGGGCTTAAAAGAATTTTCTGAAGAGATACTATCTGAACCTACTAAAGAAGGGAAATGGTCAATTAGAGAAATCGTGGGTCATCTATATTATTGGGATAAATTCAACTTAGAAAATATGGTACCCTTAATGATTAAAGATGCTGATTTACCGAAGTTCCCAGACCATGACCAACATAACGAAGAAGCTATGAGATTTATTAAAGATTACTCAGATGAAACTATCATAGATAATTTTGTTTTAACTCGAAAGGAGTTAGCTGAAAGAATTTCAAAATTAGACGAAGATGTTAGGTTTACTATTGGTGGAGGTAAAAGAAAATTCTCAGGAGAAAGTTTTACAAAAATTTTCATAAAACACGATGCTCACCACTCAAAACAAATCACTGAAAAATTACATAATTAAAAATGGTGAGAGTCATGTTAAACCAACTGGAAGCGCATCCATAATAAGAAAAAGTTGAATTTAGTCAGTGTGGAGTGAATTATAATGACTAATTTCGATACAAATAAAACTTTGAATGAGTTGGAATGAACTTTATTAAACGAATCTTTTTAATTCCAGTCTAATCAGAAGATGGGTAAGTTTAAGGGATAAAAGCTAAGAGATTTTACTGCTGGTGAATTAAGAGTAATGAACAGTAAAAAAATGGATTTAGATTACATGATTTCATTAGCAATCGAAATTCTTGCGAACAACTCTTTTGCGGAAGGAGATTTGTATATTGTCGACTTACTAGAACTAGTTCTGCAAGTTGATAATGAATTCTGGAAGCAGAATGAGAATTTGTATTACGAGTTTAATGAAGTTATAACAGAGGTGAAATCAACATTTGAAACACTTATATCAGTTATTAAAAAGTTTGACTCAACAAAGTGAAGTCTTATTAAATATAAGGGTGGCTTTAGTTGAGCAAGCTTGTATCCAAAGAGCTTGTTTTTCTGCATAGTACAACGATACTGTTTAAAAATTTCTGGGACGATTACGTTTATTAAGTGATTGTCTCTTCTTCGTATTTGACTATTACTACGCCCTAAATAACTTGATAGAATCAAAGTAAAGTAAAGTAAAGTAAAGAAATATCTTTTTATGTATAGGTGATACTTTTAACAAACAGGCCCGTTTATGGAATAGCACCTGTAAAAAATCAGACACCAATGTTAAGGTTCAAAAAGATGTTGTGAATTATTGAACTAAATTGAGCGAGATATTATTTAAAAAGAGAAAACAAAAATCCCGTATCCTTTATTGTATACGGGATTATGATTGAATATTTTATAAAAATAGTTGACTTTATTCAAAGCAGTTTATCTTTGTTGTAACGTAACACTTAATCAAATGAAGCTCATTATCCTTTTATTATGAGTAGTTGTATGTGACTTATTTAGTAAAAAAGATTAGATTCCAGCCCAAATATCTTTTCCGTATCGTCCTTCACGTTGTAACCGATCTAACCAATTTTTGGACTCTTGTTCACTGATACCATGAATTTCTTGATAAGCGTGACAAAGAGTATCTTCTACATCCGGAGCCATTTGACTTCCATCACCACATATATATAGGTGAGCACCGTTATCTAATAGCGAAATTAATTTAGCTCCATCCTGTTTCATTAAGTGCTGTACATATCTCTTAGAATGTCCTTCTAAACGAGAAAAAGCAGTGTGCAAGGATAGTAAGCCATCCATTTCATCTTTTTCCAGTTCTGCACGATAAAAGTAGTCTTGTTCAGGGTGGCGACAACCGAAATATAGATGAGCTTCTCCTAACTTTATTCCTTTTTGTTTCTGAGCACAACGAGTTTGTAAAAAACCTCGAAATGGTGCAATACCAGTTCCTGGACCAACCATAATCATTGGAGTTTCAGGGTTTTGCGGCAACTGAAAATTAGATTGTGGATTTCGAATAAAACAAGCAATATTGTCGTTAATGTTACATTGACTTAAATAGTTAGAAGCAATCCCTTTATATTTTCCTAATCCACTCCATGCAGGTTCGTCAATGACACTGACAGTAATACTTAGACGATCTTTGGCAACAAGTGGTGAACTAGAAATAGAATAGTAACGTGGTTTGAGTGCTGGTAGAAGTATTAAAAAGCGCTCAAACGGTATTTCACATGCTTCGTACTTTTCGAGAAGATCTAACATAGAAATACGTTTATTGAATATTTGCTCCTGATAAATTCCTTCTTCCGCTAAATGTTCCAATTCGTATTTATGTGGAGGGCAATTCGTAAAAGATGCCATTTCTCTAATTTGAGCTCTAGTCGCCGCCTCCTGTAATTCCACACTATAGCTAAGCAGGTCATGTAAAGGAACTGGCATATCTAGTGGCAAATGAGCCGCGTTTCTTCCACTTGCTGAAAGCAATACTTGATCATTTCCGTTTAGTTGATATCTCTTAAGTACACGATTGACTAGTTCCTCACTGTTATGTGGAAGTACTCCAAGATGGTCTCCTTCTTGATAAGTAACGTCTTCTGGTAAGGCAATCTCAATATGTCGTGTACTTCGCTCACTGTCAGCTGATTGGAGCTCTCGATTTTCCACAATAGTTGCATTCACTGCTTCATATGAGCGAGCAAGAGGGGAACCTCCAGGACCACTGACAAATTCAAGACTTAACGTATTCCGCTCTTTTTCTACATGTTCATTCAGTTCTAGTCCAAACGTCTCCAGAGCGTCAGACCACATTTTACTTTTCCATTGGTCAAATTGTTCCTCAAAATCACCATTTACATTTCCCTCACCACGTACTGAAAATCTAGTTGCTCCTTTTTGGGAAAGTTGTTCATCAATTATTCTCGGGACACGCTGATAAGTACTAGCCCAGTTAAGATCTCCACATCCAAACACTGCATAATGGACGTCAGTAAGATCGCCTTGGTTTAGTTCTTCTAGCCATTGTATAAACAGTTTTGCATTGCTTGGTGGATTGCCGTTATAAGAGGAAGTCACAATCAGAACTGCCCCTTCTTTTGGGAGATTACCAATTCGATTATTAAGCGGCGCCACTTCTGTTTGAACCCCGTGTAAACTAGCTGTGTCTGCAAGTTCACTTGCTACGCCTTCTGCTGTCCCGGTATCAGAACCGTAAAGAACAAGTAGTTGACGATCATTAAGTCCAGTGAGAGAAGCTACATTCTCTTGTTTGACTTGCTCATCCTCTGGCGTCTCGACCACTGGAGCAATGGCAGGTGGTAAATTACTAACTTGATCACGGGACTTAACTTTAACTTTAAAATCACCCGGTTTTAGCGTTAATGTTTGCTTCACATCCAACTGATAATTTTGATGATCGATAAATTCAAATTGCTTAAGAAGCATCCCCAGAACAAGCGTTGCCTCATGAAGAGCAAACTGCATACCGATACATGCTCGCTGGCCATTTCCAAATGGCTTATAAGCATGATGAGGGATTTTATCCGGGTCTTTAAATCGTTCAGGATGGAATTCTTCTGCATTGTCTCCCCATACGTCTTTATCCCGATGCAGCTGTGGAATAAGAACAGTAACGCGATCTTCTTCTTTCTTAATTAGGTATTTCCCGCCAATCATGGTGTCTTCTTTTGCATAAAGGCTGAATGCTGGTGCGGTAGGCCATAGACGCAGGGATTCATTTAAAATCATACGTATATATTTAAGCTGTAGAACTTGTTGATATGTCGGAGTTGTCCCTGTTAATACCCGATCTACTTCTTCATAGGCTTTATTCAACTTATCTGGATTTTTTAATAAGAAATAGATTGCAAAGGATAACAATCCGCTTGTTGTCTCGTGTCCGGCTATTAAAAAGGTTATGATTTGATAACGGATATTTTTATCATCCAGTTTTGTGCCCGTTTCCGGATCCTCCACATTTAACATACGGGAAAGTAAATCATTTTCTTCTTGGTTTCCATTTGCTCTACGTTCAGCAATAATGTTATCCACTAAAGAAAACATGGTTTGGATATCATGATGAAATTGACGTTTCGTTCTCACCATGAGTTTGTCCTGTATATCCAGTCGCTGTAATTGATGCATCGCTTCATCTAAAGCACGGACCATGCTTGTAATAAAAGGATGAGGAGTCTCTCGATAATAACTGTTGAATCGGTAATTAAAACCGCATAAACCAATCGTGTCTAATGTAAGACGAGTCATATCCTCTGGTACATCCACTTCTTCATTTGGATTAAGCCGTGCCCATTTTTGAACGAGCTGTCCGGCAATATCGACCATCTTGGCATGGTAATTTTTCATTGCTCGCTGACTAAATGTAGACATCAAAATATTATGGGCTTTTTTCCAGTTAGGCTCGTGGGTCGAGCTTGTAAATAACCCGTCTCCACCAAAGGAACGAACCTTTGCTAAGGCACCCTCTACACTTTTATCAAATCGTGACTGGTCACATACTTCTGCTACCAGTTCCTGTCCAGAAACGATAATGGCAGAACTTCCCGGAGTTTGTAGCTGAAAAATAGGACCAAACTCTTCTGCTAGTTTGACAAACGATAAAATCGGCTTATCTTTATCAATCAATGGGGTATTACCAAGCGGTCCATAAGTTTTCGGTTGAGGAATAGCAGTCAATTTTTCCATTAAAAACACCCTTTCAATTAGTACTCGTTGCAATAAACGATTCTAAGTTGAAAATTACAAAATAACTATTTATACCTGCGATAAGGAATGTTAAACCTAAAAAATCCTAGAGAAAGCAAGGAACTATTTGGTCATTTTAAACACCACCTTAAATGTTTATTTAAAAGGATTATAACATTGAAGGATGTGGAAGTATATGGATTTTTTATTGCGCAGTACAACGATACTGTTTAAAAATTTCTGGGACGATTACGTTTATTAAGTGATCGTCTCTTCTTCGTATTTGACGTATACTACGCAGTAAAAAAGGTGCGTACTTACGAAGTGGCAGAATAGGATAATAAGGAGGCTAATATTCAAAAGACTTTTTCTCTTAATTAGTGAGAAATTCCTATTGTTATTTTACCTAACGGTATGTAAAATGACAATAATTGGAATGTTTCACTTTTAAGGAGTGATACCTATTAATAAAAAGGAATTAACCTCTATTCAAATTTTAGAAGCAGCATTAAGACTTTTTAAAAACTACGGTATAGAGAAGACAAGTTTAGCGATGATAGCAAAAGAAGTAGGGATTACTAAACCTTCAATTTACTATCATTTTTCGTCGAAGGAAGAGTTGATAGAACACTCATTTAATCATATTCTTAGGAACTATAAATTTAGTGATTTTTTCCATGTTAATGAACTAAATAAAGAAAATTTTGGTGAAAAACTGTATCAATTTGGATTAGATTTTTTACCAACTACAGAGGATGACAACTATGAGTTAATAAAGGTTTTAAATGAATTTACATTATTATCTAATAGAAATAATAATTTTAAACAGCGTCTTGTAAGTGTACAATTCGAGTTTATTAATGGATTTAGAAATATATTATTAAAAGGAATTGATGAAGGAGTTATTAAAGTTTCTAATGTTGATAATTATGCTCAACTCCTAGCATTAGTTATTGATAATATAGCGAGGAGTATTATGATAGGCTTTAATATTGATTACAAAGAAGTATGGAAAGAAACAGTTAATAGTCTATTAAAAGAAGAAGAAAAAATATAGGTAGTTAATTATTTGGAAAAGAGGTAACTAAATGAAGTATTTTATTATAACTGGAACTTCTAGAGGAATTGGAGAATCATTGGTAAAAATACTGTTAAATGATGGGAATAACCAGGTTATTTGTATTTCAAGAGGTATGAGTGAAAATATAAATTTTGACTTAGGATTAAAACCTGGTAATGTATTGAATTTTTCTTTTGACCTTAATAATTTAACGGATATTGAATCCCTGTTTGAAAGTGTATTTAGTTTAATTAATGAAGATGATGTTGATTCTATTTATTTAATCAATAACGCAGGTATTCTTTCTCCGATTGGACCAATAGAGGAAACTATTAGTGAAGATGTCATTAGAAATATTAATGTAAACTTAATTGCTCCGATTTTGCTCACATCTAATTTTATAAGATACACAAATAATTGGGAGATAGATAAAAGAGTATTAAACATCTCATCTGGTTCTGCAAAATATTTACTTTCTTCACAAAGCCCTTATAGTACAGCAAAAGCAGGACTGGATTCTTTTACAAAAAGTATTTATTTAGAACAAAAAGAAAAACCTTATCCAGTAAAGGTTGCGTCAGTTTATCCAGGTGTAATAGAAACAAAATTACAAGCTGAAATACGGTCAACAAGTAAGGAAAAGTTCCCATATGTTGAATTGTTTAATCAATTATTTGAAGAAGGAAAGTTACAAACCCCTCTAGATACTGCTGAAAAACTAATTCAATTATTAATGAGTAGTGATTACGGTAAAGAGACATTAGTAGAAGAATTATCATAAATATGATTTACATCAGTAAAGCATAATAAGTTACTGTATATATTTTGAAGCCAGTTTAGAATGTGAAAAGTGAACTTAACATACGGGCAGTAGAGTTAAAGAAAGATTTCCCCAGAAATAACTGTTACTGAGGTAATGGATAAAATTTATTTACAGGAGATTATTATGGAAATATCATTGATTAGACATGGGAAATCACAGTTAGCTGATAATGATAGATTAACTTGTTTGAAATTTAAGGAATAGGTTGAAAAGCATGATTACAATGGAGTCGTTATAGAATCAAATTATCCTGCTGATACACTGGAAAAAATAGCAGCAGCAAAAATTGTGCTAACTAGTGATTTAAAAAGGTCAGTTGATTCAGTGAAAATATTAAATCCAGAAGTGAAAACAATTTCTGCCACTTTGTTTCGAGAAACGGAATTACCTACTCTTTTAATGAAACTATTGAATTTAAAATTAAGAACGAGCATTTGGGCAGTCATTTTAAGACTACTATGGTTTAGCGGATATTCTAACGAATGCGAGTCTTTGAGTGACGCAAAACAGAGAGCGAAAAAGGCATCACAACGATTAATTGATTATGCTGATGAATATAATTCTGTAGTATTAGTTGGACATGGATTTTTTAATATGTTTATTGCGAAGGAATTGCAGAAAAAAGGATGGAAAGGAAAAAGAAAAGTGGGTGTAAAACATTGGAATTGTACAACATATTCACTGTTAAGTTAACGGGAGCTTATCATGAGAAGAACAACAAATATAACAAACCCATTTTGCTACATAGTACAACGATACTAGCTATACACAATTATTATGAGACGATTATCCGAAAAGTAATAGTCTCTTTCTATTCAAAGGATCGAAAAAAGCGGACCATACTCACTCCCTCAGATAGATTCAAATTACAATGGGAGAAGGTTTTTAAAAGAAGGAGAAATTAAAGGCAATATAGAAATTAAAAACGAACCTAATTTAAAGAGGAGAAAGAAGAATGAAGAACCTTTTATTAGAGTCACATTGTATATTCCCAACATCAGATATAATAAAAACTGCTTATTTTTATGAACAAAAGATGGGATTTAAGGTTGTACAGTATTTGGATGCAAATGAACCACATATTTGTTTGTATCGTGATACAACAGAAATTATTTTAACTAAAACTAACGGACAAAAAGTGATCCCAAATAGAGAGTTATATGGTTATGGGTACGACGCTTACTTTATAACAAAGAATCAAGAGGAACTTCAAAAAGAGTTAATCAATTCTAATGTGAAAATCGTTCGTTCCTTAGATAATACTGATTACAATAATAAAGAATTTGTAGTTGAAGATATAGATGGAAGATGGATAGCATTTGGAATTAAAGTAGGTAAAAAAGATAAAATTTAACTTTGTGAAGGAATGTACTTAAAGTAACGGGTGCTTATGTTAAACAAGAGAATTGAAAAATAAAAGAACCTCTTGTTGCGCAGTACAACGATACTTGTTATTAATCAATCATTATGGCGGTAACTTTTTAGAGTGATGGTTTTGTCGTATTTGACTGATACTATGTAACAAATAACTTTTTTGTGTCAGTTCTAGTTGTTTAATAATGAGGGAAAGTTATCAAGCACGCTAACAGGAAGAAATTATTACGTGACAAATGTGATAAACTTAGGAAAAAGGAGTTTGGGGTATGAGAATCCATCGAATAGATCATGTTGGTATAATTGTCAATGATCTTCCTAGCGTGAAAGCATTTTTTCTAGACTTTGGCCTTGAAATGATGGGGGAAGGAGAAGTGGAAGGTGAGTGGGTGGAGCGTATAATAGACCTCCAAAACGTTAAAGAGGAAGTTGTAATGTTGCGAACGCCAGACGGTGAGGCGAATATAGAACTAGTAAAATTTCACACGCCATCAGATGAACATGACATACAGCGTCCTTTGGCAAATACTTTGGGTATTCGGCATATTGCCTTTGCTGTTGAAGATATTGAAGCCCTTGTTGTCAAATTGGAAAAGAAAGGCGCAGAGCTTATTGGTGAGATTCAAAATTATAAAAACGCTTATAAATTATGCTACGTTCGCGGGCCAGAAGGAATCATTTTGGAATTGGCTGAGAAACTCGAATAACTAGCTTCGTAGTACAAGGATATTTGTAATTGAATAAACATCTAAAAAGTTGTTAACAGAACAATTTTAAATATTAATGAAGTTGTGCATGTTGCACTAATGACCAGTTTGGTTGAAGAAGAAGTTATTGAAGGCAGTAAAAATATTTTACAGAGAGATAAAAATGAATGAATAAAATTATCTTGATACAGCATTGTCAATCAGAACATCACATAAATAATACTTCAGGTGGATGGACAGATACTCCATTAACTGAGTTAGGTAGACAACAAGCAGAAATTTAGAGCAAGAGCAAATAGAAATCCACGAACAAAAATTGGGTTTGACTTAGATTATCGGGAATTTCAAGATGGTGAGAGTTGGAGGATCTGTTTTTTCGGAGAGCTAGTGCATTTTAAAACTAATGTAAGGAGCTGCCTCTCAGTCACACAAGCAAGGACAGCTCCGTTTACTCTTATTGATGTTATTGACAATTTCCAGCAAGAATTATACCTTCTAAGACAGGAGCACCTGAAGTGCTGGCCAACGAATTAAAAGGACGAACTAACACACGCGAGTTTGGAGTAACGGAGGCAGCGGTAGGAAGTTCTATTCTGGATGACCAAGTAGGTGGGGCTTCGGAAGTTGCAAATAACTGGTTTCTAAAGCTACCAGTTCCAGGAATGATGATTTCACCTGTATACTTGTCAAAATTACCGAAGACTCGCGGTTCTGGTAAGGTTGCCATAATGCTCACTGCCTGACCTCCTCTTGGACCAAAGTGCACATAAGCTACTCCACCTGTACCGAATGGGACACTCCCTTGGGTTTGTAAAAACGTACAGCAGGGGTAAGGGACTAAACCCGGAACGCAGAGGATATCTCCGGGGAATAATACATTAGGATCAGGAATATGAGGGTTATTAACTGCAAGTGCTTCTATCCTAACTCTAAACATTTGTGCAATGGTATAGAAAGTGTCTCCTGGAATTACGGTATATCGACCCAAAAACCCTTGTGGACAGTTCCCTGGTATTCTTGTTTGCTGTCTATACATAAAAACTACCTCCCAATCGTAGAAATCTTATTTAATACGGTCATTTTATAGTATGTGGTTACGTTTAAATTGGGCCTGCTTTTTTGAATTATGATTAATGATTATCTAGACAGTAAAACACTTTCCTTTATTGTATCCATTAAAGTAGCTCTGACAGAGAGGTTAAGTATGTACTTATATTTTTAACTGATCACCTATCTATCATGAAATCTATGTATGATAAACCGAAATAAGTATACTTGTAGCATGTTAATAATTTTGATATGCTTAATTGGTTGTAAATGAAAGGAGCATTAGGTATGTGTTGCTCATGTTGTCCAGTGGTAAATATGCAAAAGTCTCTCTAATTTAAAAAACTTAGGAGGTTATTTTGTAT
>NZ_JAWZSR010000009.1:0-151434 GCF_033949965.1 Gracilibacillus pellucidus
AGTTGCAAGAAGAGGAGCGGAAGTTGCAAGA
The DNA here is from genome assembly GCF_033949965.1 of Gracilibacillus pellucidus. NCBI lineage: Bacteria > Bacillati > Bacillota > Bacilli > Caryophanales > Bacillaceae > Gracilibacillus > Gracilibacillus pellucidus. Next base: position 32 of record NZ_JAWZSR010000009.1, read on the forward strand.
AGAGGAGCGGAAGTTGCAAGAAGAGGAGCGGAAGTTGCAAGAAGAGGAGCGGAAGTTGCAAGAAGAGGAGCGGAAGTTGCAAGAAGAGGAGCGGAAGTTGCAAGAAGAGAAACAGAAGTTGCAAGAAGAGAAGCAGAAGTTACAAGAAAAGAACACAAAGTTACAAAAAGACTCACCATCCTCATTGGTCTAAGCAAGACGCTATCGATTGAAAAGCTGGGTAGTAACTGATATAGTATGTACTGACTGACCAGTCATCCAACAAAAATAATGAAACATATGACACTTTCATAACGTAGGAAAGAAAAGGAGGTGTAGGGAGTTTGGATGAGAAGAAAAAGCAGCTGATTGAAGTGAGCTTAAAGCTTTTCTCTGAAAAAGGATTCCACTCGACTTCGATTCAGGAAATTGCAGATAAAAGCCATGTATCGAAAGGTGCCTTCTATTTACATTTTGATTCGAAAGACTCGTTATTAATCGAAGCATACCAATATTATGCAGACACTGTTTTAGAAAATTTGAATAACATTGAGCAGAGTACAAACAGTGCGTCAGAACAATTAGCGAAGCAGCTGGCCGCTTTTCTACGATTATTCAAAGAGCATAAAGAATATTTAGTTATGCAGCTTCGGGATAACATTCATCAAAGTGATAAATTTGAAGAGTTGATCATTAGTCTACATAAGCAAAGTTTCGAATGGATGAGTCATCGTTTAATTGATATATATGGCGAGAAATTGCGTCCGTATATTGTTGATGTCGTTATCCAAATCGAAGGGCTGCTCGGTGGCTATTTAAAATGGATTGCGATACACGATATTTCCGTTGAGTCGAACAAAATCGCTACATACATTGTCGAGAAACTAGATGTATTAGTTACGTCTATCCTTACTGAAGCATCACCTCCACTATTTCAACATGATGATTTAACGCGATTTAATGAAAACCATGCACAAACCCTTTTTCAACAAATAAAACAACAAGCTAAAAACTTAGAAAGAGGGGAGCGTGAACAAGTAGCAGAAGCGCTACATGTATTGGAAGAAGAATGGCAAAAGAAAGAACCGAAGAAAATTATTATTCAAAGTATGATGGAGCACCTAGAAGCATACCCAACGATTGAGCAAACGGTACAAGCATTAAAAAGAAAATTATAAAAGGCGAGAGGGGACAAGAAAATGAAGCGTTTATTATTATTGTTTGTGATGGTTATCATCACATTGGTTGCATGTTCAAATGATGACAATGAGGATCAAGATGAACAAGCAGAACGTGTAACACCAGTTGAAGTAGATGAAGTAACAGAAGGTAACCTTACTGCAGAGCGTCATTTCTATGGCCGTACAATGCCGAATCAGACAACACCAGTGATACCGTCTGTAGCAGGCGAAATCGATGAGCTAGAAGTAACGAATGGCGATAAAGTAGAAGAAGATGATACCATCGCAACTATTGCTAGCCCACAAGGTAAGATTAATGTGAAGGCATCTGTGGATGGTACCATTGCTGGATTAGAAGCAAAAGAAGGATCGATGGTATCTAATCAAGACCCACTTTTAACTATTTTAGATGTAGAAGACTTAACCGTTCAACTACAAATTCCAGCTCACCAAACGAAGTTATTTAAAAAAGGAAAAGAAGTAGATCTTTTTATCGAGGATGAAGAGGATAAAGAAAAAGCAACCGTTGATTATATAGCAGAGACGGCAAATGATGCAGGCTTGTTCGTTGTTCAATTATCGTTTGAGAATGACAATAACTATAAAGCAGGTGCTGTTGCTTCGGCTGTGAAAAAAGAAACAATTGTAAAAGATACATTGATTATCCCAACTCAGAGCTTAGTAGAAGAAAGTGATGAGGCATATGTGTATGTAGTAGAGGATGAAACAGTCAAAAAAGTAGAAGTAGATGTGGAGAAAATACAATCTAGCCAAACAGCTATTAAAGCTGACGATCTTAATGAAGGGGATCAAATCGTAACAAGTGGACAATTAACGCTTGAAGATGGCGGCAAAATTAATGTAATAGAGGAGGATTAATCATGAAGCTAGTCAATACATCGGTAAAACGACCAGTCGGGGTCATCATGATTGTCCTCGCTGTTATTGCTATGGGCGTTATATCTGTTCGAAACTTAGCGATTGACCTATTTCCAGAAATTGATTTGCCAATTGCTGTAGTTGCGACGAGTTATCCAGATGCCGCACCACAAGAAGTAGAAAATTTAGTGTCAGAACCAATTGAAAGCTCACTTAGTTCCATTGAGGGAGTCAACACGATTCAGTCACAATCACAATCAGGCTCGTCACTTGTCATGATTATGTTCGAAAATGGGACAAACCTCGATAACGCTTTGCTCAATGTTCGAGAAAGTGTTGATCAAATAAAGGGAATGTTACCAGAAGGGGCAAATGATCCAAGTGTTCTTCGCTTTAACCCAGATCAATTACCAGTTATGTGGGTTGGTTTAACAGGAAGTGATGCCTCTACTTTACACCAAATAGCGGAAAGCGATATTCAACCATACTTTGAACGTCAAACTGGTGTTGCTTCTGTTAATGTCGAAGGTGGAGAGGAACGAGTTATTGATTTAGAGCTAGATAGAGCAGCGATGAATCAATACGGTGTGTCCGTCCAAACGATACAGCAAGCATTACAAGGTGCGAATCAATCTGCTTCAGCAGGTACGATTGAACGTGGTGAACAAAATCTGCAGCTTCGTATCGATGGTAATTTTACCTCTGTTGACGATATAGCGCAGGTCATTATGACAACACCTCAAGGTGCCCAAGTAAAAGTAGAAGATATAGCAGATGTGAAAGATACGTATCAACGTAATGGTACAACATTAGTGAACAATGAAGAAGCAGTTGTACTAAGTATTTTGAAGCAATCTGACGGTAATACGGTTGATGTTTCTGATAATATTTTGTCAGCAATTGATGACTTAAATAAAGATTTACCCGAGAGTGTTCAACTAGAAGTAGTAGTGGATACATCAGAATTTATTAAGCAATCGATCGATTCTGTTTTACAAAATATGGTCTTTGGTGGTATTTTCGCCTTGTTAGTATTACTACTATTCCTGAAAAGTGTCAGAGCAACACTTGTCATTGGCGTATCGATTCCGATTGCCGTTATTTCTACATTTGTTCTACTCTATTTCACTGGTGGAACATTGAACGTATTGACGATGGGTGGTCTCGCACTCGGTATCGGGATGATGGTCGATAGTTCTATTGTTATTTTGGAAAACATTGTCGCCTACAGGCAAAAAGGGTACAGTATGAAGGATGCGGCCATTAAAGGGGCATCAGAACTGGCGCCAGCCGTTATCGCATCAACATCTACCACATTAGTAGTGTTCTTGCCGATAGTGTTCCTTGATAGTGGTATTGCATCAGAGCTATTTACACCATTAGCGTTGACAGTAGCCTTTTCGTTAATAGCATCACTTGCAGTCGCGGTGACACTTGTGCCAATGCTTTCTTCTAAACTATTAACGAAAGCAATGCAAGATCATGGCCGTCGTTATTGGTTTGATCGATTCTTAGATAAAGTGTCGAATGTATACAAACGTATCATTGAAGCAGCCTTGAAGTTTAGAAAAACAACAATTGGTGTGACGATTCTAGCGATTATCGCAAGTGTAGCCTTGTTACCTTTTATCGGTACAGCCTTTATTCCAGAAGGTGACCAAGGTCAATTAGGTGTTACAGTGGAAACACCTACAGGCACGAATGAAGCGAAAAGGTTAGATATTACGGAACAAGTAAATGAAAAATTAGCGGCATATGATGATATTATTGATGTCAGCTATGTGACCGTTAGTGGTGACAATGCTGGCGGTGACATGATGGGTGGCGGCTCTTCTGCCTCTTATCAAATTCAATTAGTTCCAGTAGATGACAGAGATGAAACAACAACAGATGTCGTGCAACAAATAGATAAGGACTTGCAAAACATTGCCGGAGCAGATATTACCGTTAGTGAAGCAGGCTCAGGAGCAAGTTTAGGGGACCCAATTCAGATCCAAATTACAGGTCCTGAATTAGATGTATTACAAGAGCTATCTGATCAAATATTAACAACGCTTGGAGACGTAGATGGTGTATATAATCCATCCTCATCACTTTCTGATACACAGCCAGAAATGGCCGTGAACGTTGATCGAGAGCTTGCTGCACAGTATGGTTTAAGCTATCAAGAAGTAATGAGTCAAATTCAACTTGGATTCACTGGTCAAACGGTTATGCAATATCGTGAAGCTGGTGATGAAATGAATGTACAATTAATGTACCCAGAGGATGAGCGTACAACAGTTAATGATTTAGAAAACTTACAAATTCAAAATCAACAAGGAACAACGATTCCATTAGAGACGATTGCATCCTTTGAACAAGTACAAACAGCTGCAACGATTACTCGCCAAGATCAACAACGTCAAGTAAATATTTCAACAGATATTGTTGATTATGATCTTGGTACGGTAGCACGAAATGTAGAGGAAGCACTAGGTACGATTAATTTCCCTGATGATTATGATTATTCTATGGGAGGTCAAACGGAAGATATGGAAGAAGCCTTTATTGATTTAGGGTTAGCATTACTATTGTCTATCTTCCTAGTGTATGCCGTTATGGCGATTCAGTTTGAAAACTTCCTCCATCCGCTCGTTATTATGTTCTCAATGCCAGCAACAGCGATTGGGGTATTCGGAGGATTATTCATAACAGGTCAACCATTGTCTATCACAGCCTTTATTGGTGTGATTATGCTCGCCGGTATAGTGGTTAATAACGCGATTGTGTTAGTAGATTATATTAATATCTTGCGTCGTCGTGGAATGGAGCGACATGAAGCAATTGTGGAAGCAGGGAAATCAAGGCTACGTCCGATTTTAATGACAACCTTGACAACGATTTTAGCAATGGTTCCATTGGCGTTAGGATATGGTGAAGGTGCAGAGATGCAACAACCGATGGCAATTACCGTTATCTTCGGTTTATTAACATCCAGCCTCTTTACACTTGTATTGATTCCTGTTGTATATACGTACTTTGATGGGTTATCAGAGCGTATTAAACGATTATTTACGAGAAAGAATAAGAAGGAAGCATAAGTAACGAAAACAGTCTGGTTGAATAACCAGGCTGTTTTTCTATAGAAGAGACAAAAATACGTATCATATCATGAAACGTATTTGTCACGGTGCATGAGTCCGTAAAACTCCCGCTTCAAGGTTCGAGTGAAAACGAGCAAGCTAAGTGGGGGATAAACCGACGCTAACTCCCTGATAAGTCTCACTTTGTCACAATTGGATTTCGCTTTGATTACATTTTCTTGATAACACTTTCGTTTCCTATAATAATCGTATAAAATAAAAAGATATGACTATATCCTGATAAGAACCAGGAGGAAGACAAACAGATGAAAAAAATTAATATCGTGTTCTATATTTATCAAATGGGGGCAGGCGGAGCTGCTAGAACATTATTGAATATTATCAATAATTTAGATAGAGACAAGTTTTCTCCTATTTTAGTTACGCTTAATTATGACGGCTCATATGAGCACGCATTAAAAGATGATGTAAAATTCATAAAATTGGATACGAAACGTTTAAGTAGATCGATTTTTAAATTAGCCAAAATAATCCGTGAAGAAAAAGTGGATATTGTCTTTAGTACGATTCCAAGAGTGAACACCATCGCCATTTTAGCGAAAATCTTTTCGTTTACGAAGGCCAAAAATGTTGTTCGGGAAGCGGATAATCTAGGGGGTACACAGAAAGAAAATGTGCAGCTATTAGGATTTGGTCTGATGTACCGTCTAGCTAATCAAATTGTATCGCTGTCTGAAGGTGTAAAGAATAACCTTGTCGATCGATATAAAGTACCAAGAAAATCAATAGAGGTCGTGTATAACCCGGTTGATGTCGATAACATTGAGCAGCTTGCTAATAAAGAAGAAGATTTCCAGCATGCTTCATTATTTGATACAGATGACAAGATTGTGATTACAGCAGGAAGGCTCGTTCCGCAAAAAGATCAACATACCATGCTTCGTGCATTTGCGAAGGTCAATGAACAAACACCGAGTAGATTAATGTTGCTTGGTGAAGGTGAGTTATATGAAGAATTAAACGAGTTAGCAAGGGAATTACATATAGCGGATCGCGTACACTTTCTCGGTTTTCAGCAAAATCCCTATGTTTATTTCCGCCATGCTGACCTTTTTGTCTTGTCTTCGAAACACGAAGGCTTCAGTCATGTTATTGCCGAGTCATTAGCAACGAAAACACCAGTTGTTTCGACGAATTGTAAATCAGGTCCGTCAGAAGTATTAGATAAAGGAAAATATGGTTTGTTAAGTCCTGTTGGGGATGAACAGAAGCTAGCAGATAACATGTTAACAGTCTTACAAAAAAATCCGCAAGAATTACAAGAAATCAAGGACAAAGGCTTTGAGCGCGCGACATTTTTCCACTCAAGTAAGATTGTTCGACAATATGAACAAATCTTTTTTGATGTGTTATAATTAGACGTTGATACTAATGGAAATTACTTTATCATAGTGCATGAGTCCGTAAAACCCTCAATTCAAGGTTCGAGTTAAAACAAAGAGGCTAAGTGGGGGATAAACGGACGCTAATGCCCTGATAAGTTTCGCTAACAATCAGTGCAAGTCAAAAACTCCCACTGATTGTAGTCGCACTTTATATAAAAGTGGTCATGGATATTCAAACAAGCCTGTAGTTTTAGAAGTGGAGGTTATTCCATTTGTCACAAAAGAAAAACGTGGTGCATTTGACAACGGTCCATCATCCTTTTGATACGAGAATATATCATAAGGAATGTCTATCATTAAAAGAAGCAGGCTATGATGTGACATTAATTGCGCCAGTAGACGAACAGACAAAGGATCAAGCAGAAGCAAGTAAGTTGAACATCCTTCCGATTAAAAAACATCGTAATCGTTGGAAGAGAATGCTTTTAGGACCATTAGAGGTATATAAAAAAGCGAAGAAGCTGAAAGCAGATGTTTATCATTTTCATGATCCGGAGTTAATCTTTGTTGGTTGGTTATTAAAAACGAACAACAACAAAGTGATTTATGATGTACATGAAGATTACTATACAAGTATTATGCAAAAAGACTATTTTGCCGAACCGATTAAGCGAATTATTGGTAAGTTATATAATCGTATCGAGCGCTTTTTGATTAAACGAATGGAGCTCTGTTTAGCAGAAAAATATTATCATGATCGGTATGGACGAGGAGAGAGTATTCTTAATTACCCAATCGTCAATGAGAAGTTAATTAATAAGGAAATAAAGCATGAGACAACGAATGAGCAATTGTTATATACAGGAAATGTTTCAGAAGTGCGTGGTGCTTATTACCATGCTGACATTCCGAAAATCATGGACAAGCACGTTTATTTTGTTGGGAAGTGTCCAAGTGACTTAGCAGATAAGATGAAAGAACATGCCGGTGTGAAACAAGATTTCCTTCATTTTGACGGGATTGATCAATTTGTCGAACGTGAAGTGATTGATAACTATTATATCAATCAAAATTGGGTCGCAGGCTTAGCCATTTTTCCAGCGACAGAGCATTATGTCAAAAAAGAGCTAACAAAGTTCTTTGAATACATGAGTGCAGGTCTGCCGATAATTTGCTCCAATTTCCCGACGTGGCAGGCGTTTATTGACAAACATCAATGTGGTATCGCGGTTGATCCAGAAAATCCACAAGAATGGATAGATGCAGTCGAGTTTTTGCAAAATAATCCGATAGAAGCAGAAGCGATGGGCTATAATGGTAGAAAGGCCGTATTACAAGAATTGAGCTGGGAATCACAAGAGAAAAAACTAGTGTCATGGTATGAGCAATTATTAACAAAATAGGATGGAAACTATGAGTATAAAAGATCAAAAGCTTGTTTCTGTAATTACACCAACATATAATTCAGAAACATATATACGAGAAACGATTGAATCTGTAAGGCAACAAACTTATTCCAATTGGGAAATGGTTATTGTCGACGATGCTTCAACGGATCAAACGATTTCTATCATTCAAGAATATCAGAAAGCAGATGACCGGATTCGTTTGATTACCCTTCAAACGAATCAAGGTGCGGCTGTTGCACGAAATACAGCAATGGAACATGCACAAGGTCGATATATCGCCTTTTTAGATAGTGATGACAGATGGCTTCCGGAAAAACTCGCGAAGCAACTAGCTTTTATGCAGGAGCATGACTATGCTTTTACGTATACAGGCTATGAGCGTGTCCAAGAGAATGAGGATGGTACGACAACGAACAAAGAGGTAGAAATGCCAAGTAAGGCGACATATACCGAGTTATTAAAAAGCTGTGTGATTGGTTGTTTAACGGTAATGCTAGACCGTGAGAAGATTACAGACATTCGTATGTCGAATATCAGAGCAAGACAAGATTATGCGTTATGGCTGAATTTAACGAGAAGAGGTTATACAGCATACGCGTTACAAGAATCACTTGCATTATACCGTGTAAGAGGTAATTCGATTTCTAGTAATAAAATCAAAATGGCCAAACAAAATTGGATCGTATATAGACAAATTGAAAAGCTTAGCCTATTAAAGAGTGCATGGTATTTTGCCCACTATGTTATTTTGAAGGTGAAAGCATATTTACATTATATGAGGTAAAAATTGGTGGTGTCTGAAAACAAATGTTAAATTATTTATCCGAAATATTTAAACGAAAAGATTTATTAATATACTTAGTCAAATCAGGTTTAAAAGCAGAAAACCGTAATAGTTATTTAGGATATTTTTGGTGGTTACTAGATCCATTATTAAATGTAGCCGTATATTATTTCTTAGTAGTAGTGCTGATTGGACGTGGCGGACCAGGATATCCAGTATTCTTGGTAATCGGTTTAGTTGTTTGGCGCTGGATTAATACAACAATTAATTCGTCTGCTAAATCTATTACGAAGTATTCATCGATTATTAATCAAGTATATTTGCCCAAAGCAATCTTTCCATTAGCATTATCACTAACACAATTGTTTAATTTTTGCTTTGGATTAATTGTTATTGGTATTTTCTTAGGGGCGTTTGGCTATATTCCAGGTTGGCAAGTAATTTTATTGCCAATAGTTATTTTCATTACATTACTTTTCTTAATTGCATTAAGTCTATGTGTATCCTATATCACCGTATTTGTTCGTGATATTGATAATGTCTTATCACATATATTACGTATATTCTTCTATGCTTCTCCGATTATTTGGGAAGGTAGCAGATTAGCGAATAGTCCTTTACCAGATCAGTTCATGATCTTGTTAGATTGGAATCCAGTTGCGATTTTACTAGACGCTTATCGAGCAATTTTAATGGAGCATCACACCCCACAATTTTTAGGGTTAGGTGTGCTAGCAGTAATATCGATCATCGTTATTTGCTTAATGCTTTACCATTTCTATAAAAATGAACATAAAATCATTAAAGTATTATAAAAAAGAGGGTTGTTTACTATGTATACAACAAACAATGAACAAGAGCAAGATCGTGAGGTTGTCATAAAGGCAGAAGATGTAGGGATTGCTTTTAGTTCTAATCAAAGAGATGATTACAAATCAATAGCGATTAAATATCTCACTACGAAGAAGGACAAGGAAAAGAAACAAAAGAAGCCGAAGAAAACATGGCCACTGCGCCATATTAATTTTACCGGCTATAAGGGTGAGGTAGTAGGCATTGTCGGTTCAAATGGATCTGGTAAAACAACCTTTTGTAAGGCCATTACCGGTATCCTACAACCTGACGAAGGCAAGATGCATGTTGATGGGAAAGTATCTGCCTTATTTTCGATGGGGATGGGCTTTAACAAAGAGTTAACAGGACGAGAAAATGTCTATTTGAACGGTATGATGTTAGGTATTGAAAAGGAAAAAATTGATTCCTTTTTTGATGAAATTCATGCCTTTTCTGAACTAGGTGAATTCATTGATCGACCAATGAAAAATTATTCAAGTGGAATGAAGGCAAGACTAGGCTTTAGTGTTGCGGCACATTTAGAACCAGAAATTTTGATCCTTGATGAAGCGTTGAATACTGGTGATCGCGCTTTTACAACAAAAGCAGCAGAAAAAATTCGAGAATTACTAGATAAAGCAAAAATGGTCATTATCGTTACACACAGTCATCGTTATGCGAAAAGAAATTGTGACAGACTTATTTGGCTGGAACAAGGCGAAATTAGAGCAATCGGTGAACCAGCAGAAGTATTAGAGCAATACGAGGCGACGATTCCGAAGGTGAATCGGAAGCCGAGAAAACGATTAGAACTGACCAAAACAGAATCAGAAGTAAAAGATCAAGCGGTTGTAACAGCAAAAGATTTAACGATTAAATTCAATAATAACCGTAAAAATGAACATATTGCGTTAAATAAAGTGAATTTCACTATTTCAGAAGGGGAAGTAGTGGGGATTATTGGTCACAATGGAGCGGGGAAAAGTACATTGTGTAAAGTAATGACCCAGATATTAAAACCTGATGAAGGCCAAATGGTCGTCAACGGTCAGACAACCGCATTGTTAAGCTATGGTACTGGCTTCAACCAACAGTTACCAGGTATTGATAATATTTACTTGAACGGAATGCTATTAGGCTTACCTAAGAAGGTAGTTGATAAGCATGTAGAGGAGATTATCGAATTTTCCGGATTGGGCAATAAAATTAATCAGCCGATCAAAAGTTATTCGAGTGGAATGCGAGCAAGACTAGGATTTAGTATTGCAGCGATTTTAAAACCAGATATTTTTATCTTGGATGAGGCTCTATCTACTGGTGATGTGGCTTTTAAGCAAAAAGCTAGTGAAAAGATCCAAGAAATGATGGAACAAGCAAAAGCCGTTATTATCGTGTCACATAGTATGAAGTTTGTGGAGACGGTTTGTACACGTGCTATCTGGATGGAGCGAGGTCAAGTAAAACAAGACGGTCCTTCAGAACAAGTTGTCGCAGCATACCGAGAAGCAACAGGTCAAAGGAAGACAAAGGTGAAGAAAAAGAAGAAAACAATAGTGAAACAATAACCTAGGTATGGGTGTGGTATTGATGATAAGAAAAATGAAGAAAAAAGTATTTCAAACAGCTGATTGGATTCTTTATCAAAAAATGAGTACGAAGCAGAAAGAGTTTTTAAGTAATCTGTTAACAGATAAACAAAAAGCAGTACTCAAAAAGGTGATTAAGCCTGGTAAGAAAAGAACACAATTGCAAAAAGTCGAGCGAATTCGAAATAAGTTAAATAGCATGGGGTTCACCGAAAAAGGTTTAGCAGATTTAACCGATCTTTATCAGACGACACAGAACAACTTCGTGAAGAAGCTATCTGGACGTGAGCTTAGTCTATGGCATGCCAACCAGTATGATAAAGAACATGCGAAAGAAAGCTTACTGATCGTTCGTGAGCTTGCTAAAGGTGAGACAGATACTGTATTAAGTCGTAAATATGCCATTATGGCAGCAGAAGCATTAGCAATGTTAGATAAAAGAAGCGAAGCTAAAGATATTTTATTAAAAGCTCTTGAACAAGAAGCACATGATGACTTATATATTGCATTAGCAAATGTAGCAGATGACCATCAAGAAAAATTAACATGGATCAATAAGGTTTATGCTCATTATCAAAATGCGCTGCTCGCTTTTCAACATAATGGCGCAACGACTGTTTATGATTCGCTTGATATTGCTGCAGGAAGCAAGCAAACAGAATATGCTAATCAGCCGAAAGTAACCATTATTGTCCCGACATATAATGCAGAGGATACGATTTTAACGACATTACGTTCCTTAACAGCACAAACATGGCGCAATCTAGAAATCATCGTTGTGGATGATTGTAGTACAGACCATACATTAGAAGTAGTCGAAAACTATTTACAAGAAGATAACCGCGTTAAATTAATGGAAAACAGTCAGAATTCTGGTGCATATGTAGCGCGAAATACCGCTTTACAGCAAGCAACAGGTGAGTTTGTGACGATTAATGATGCAGATGACTGGTCACATCCAGAGAAAATCGCGACACAAGTTAGTCATTTGATCAAACAGACAACTGCTATGGCGAACTTCTCACAACAAGTCAGAGCAAGGACAGATATGACTTTCTACCGCAGAGGGAAATTCGGTCAGTATGTGTTTGCTAATATGTCTTCCTTTATGTTCCGTAGAAAGCCTGTAGTAGAGGCGCTTGGCTTTTGGGATAGTGTTCGATTTGGGGGAGACTCTGAATTTGTGCGACGTGTGAAGAAAGTGTTCGGTGAAAAAAGTGTGGTGGAACTGAAGACAGCTCCATTATCTTTCCAAAGACAGACGGAATCATCCTTAACAGCAAGCTCTGCTTTTGGTTTCCCGGGGTACTTTATGGGAGCAAGAAAAGATTATTTAGAGTCACAACTTGATCACCATGAACATACAGGTGATGTGTATTATCCATTTCCACAGGAACAGCGACCATTCCCTGTTCCAGAACCAATGTTACCAGAACGTGAAAAAGGGAAGCGAAGACATTTTGATGTTATTATCGCATCAGAGTTTAGATTGCTTGGTGGTACGAATGCATCCAATGTGGAAGAAATCAAAGCACAGAAGGAATTAGGATTATCAACAGGCCTTATACAAATGTATCGTTATGACTTGAATTCTGTTACAACACTTAATCCGAAAGTGCGTGAGCAAATCGACGGTAATAAAGTGCAAATGTTAGTATACGGTGAAAAGGTGAGCTGTGATGTGTTAATCGTTCGCCATCCGCCTATTTTACGAGATTGGCAAAAGTATTTACCAGATGTTGAGGCGAAGACTGTCAAAGTCATTGTTAACCAGCCACCGAAACGAGATTATACAAAAGATGAACAGCCATTATATGATATTCCAACGTCTGTTCAAAGGTTAAAAGAATACTTTGGTCATGAAGGAACATGGTATCCTATTGGACCTTCTGTAAGAGAGGCGTTAGAAACGCATCATAAAGAAGATTTATCATCGATTAACTTATCAAAGGATGACTGGCTCAATATTATCAATGTTGCAGAATGGAAGAGAGACAAGCGTCCGAACAAGCAAGGCCCGATTAAAATAGGGCGTCATTCACGAGCACAATATGTGAAATGGCCAAGTGATAAGGAGCAATTACTAACGATTTATCCTGCATCTAACGCATATGAAGTACATGTACTAGGCGGGGCACAAGTACCGAAGAAAGTGCTTGGTCAGATTCCGGCAAACTGGAAAGTATATGAATTCGGTGAAATGGAGCCGAAAGACTTTTTACGAGAATTAGATGTATTTGTTTATTATACACATCCCGGTTGGGTGGAAGCATTTGGGCGAGTAATATTTGAGGCAATGGCAGCAGGGGTACCAGTCGTTATTTCACCTAGCTATCAAAACTTGTTCCAAGATGCAGCCATTTATGCTGAAGCCTCACAAGTACAAGATAAAGTGAAACAACTAATGCAAGATGAACAACTATACAATGATCAAGTAGCAAAAGCGCAGCAATTTGTAGAAGAACAATTCGGTTATCAGATGCATTTTGCTAGATTGGAGCAAGATCTACATGACTAGTAATGACTATACGGATATAGAACAGCGATTAGAAAAAGTTGTATCCGAATTAGCAATCGAAAAACAAAAGTATGTCACGAACAAGCTAGAATATCATCAAGCTGTCACAACTTTTAATCGATTAGACAAAAACAAGCTAGTCAAATCAGGGGTCAAACGAGCGAAAAACCTTAAAGCAATCATTACGGGAAAAAAGACAGCAAAACAAATTTTTGATAAAAACCATTTGCAAAAAAAAGCAAAACAGAAAATCAAAAAGTTGAAACGTGCCTTATATGAATACGGTTTTCAAGAACAGGTGCTGGCAGAACTAGAACGAATCGTAGACAAAACAACGAATGCCTATGAAAGAAAACATGGAGCATTAGCGTTAGCTGTATGGCATGCTAATCAATATACGCCACAAGGAGCAGAGCAAGCACTAGCTTATTTAAAGGTCCTTAAACAGTTTACTTTATCAACAGATTGGGCAAGGCGGGTAGCAATATTAGAGGCAGAATCATTTGTGCATATCGGTGAGCGTGAGCAAGCGAAACAAGTGTTGTTAGAGCAAGTGAAACATGACGAACATGTGGATCTATATTTGGCGCTTGGATCAGTTGAAACAGCTAGTGACCAGAAGCTAGAATGGATCAATCAGGCACTTGCGCTATATCCATTACAAGCTATTACATTAAATAACCGATATGAGGACAGTACGTTGTATGACGCAATTAGCGGAACAGATACAGCTACTTTAGATGCGACTGGACCAGTTGTAACAGTGATTATCCCTGTATTTAATGCAGAGAAAACTATCCAAACTGCTTTAGATGCGCTTCTATGTCAAACATGGAAAAACCTTGAGATTCTTGTGGTGGATGATTGTAGTACAGATAAAACGGTTGAGGTAGTCGAGCAATATGTGGAGCGTGACGCGCGAGTTCGCTTACTACACAATCAGACAAACGCAGGTGCATATATTGCACGTAATCATGCACTGACAGAAGCAACAGGAGAATTTGTGACGATTAATGATGCCGATGATTGGTCCCATCCAGAAAAAATCGCTATACAAGTACAGCATTTAATCGAGCATCCCGACGTTATCGCTAATACGTCACAGCAAGCAAGGGTAACAGAAGATTTACATTTTCACAGACGAGGGAAGCCAGGTGAATATTTGTTTGCTAACATGTCTTCCTTAATGTTTAAACGAGAAGCGGTGATGGCGCAACTAGGATTCTGGGATAGTGTCCGCTTCGGCGCTGACGGAGAATTTAAGAAGCGGTTAATCAAAGTGTTTGGCAAAGAGGCTGTCGTAGATTTACGTACTGGACCATGTGCTTTTCAACGTCAATCAAGCAGTTCCTTAACAGGTAATAGTGTATTTGGTTATCATGGCTATTTTATGGGTGTAAGAAAAGAATATCTGGATGCCTATACCCATTACCACCAAACACATGATGACGTATATTATCCATATCCAATGACGGAACGCCCTTTTGCAGTACCAGAGCCTATGTGGCCTGTTCGAGAGCAAAAGTCACTTCAGGGAAGACGTCACTTTGATGTGATTATCGCCTCAGAATTCCGATTGCTCGGTGGAACGAACATGTCCAACATAGAAGAAATCAAAGCACAGAAGCAACTAGGTTTAAAAACAGGGTTAATTCCGTTGTATCGCGCTGATTTACACTCCGCTAAAACGATTAATCCAAAGGTGCGTGAACAGATTGATGGTAAACAAGTGCAAATGATTGGCTACGGGGAAAAGGTTAGCTGTAATGTGCTCATTCTCCGCCATCCACCTGTTTTACAAACATGGCAAAAATACGTGCCAAATGTTGAGGCAAAAAGTATTAAAGTCATTGTTAATCAACCACCGAAGCGAGATTATACAAAAAAAGAAACACCACTTTATGATATAAGAACATGTGCGAAACGATTGAAGCAATATTTCGGCAAAAAAGCGATTTGGTATCCAATTGGTCCGTCTGTTAGAGAAGCCTTAATGAAGCATCATAAGCAAGATTTAGCTGCCATTACACTTGCAGCAGAAGATTGGGTAAATATTATTAATGTCGCAGAGTGGAAACGTACAGAACGATTAGCTCACAATGGTCCTATTAAGATTGGGCGCCATTCCAGAGCACAATATGTGAAATGGCCAAATGACAAAGAAGAGCTTCTTACCATTTATCCAGATGCAAAGGATGTGGAAATTCATGTGTTAGGAGGAGCACAAGTACCAGAGAAAGTGTTAGGGTATTTGCCTGCGAACTGGCATGTATATGAATTTGGTGAAAAAGACCCGAAAGAATTCTTACAGCAATTAGATGTATTTGTTTACTATACACATCCTGGTTGGATCGAAGCATTTGGTCGAGTCATTTTTGAAGCAATGGCAGCAGGTGTACCAGTTATTATTTCACCAAGCTATCAAGATTTATTCCAAGATGCAGCTATTTACGCTGAGCCTCATCAAGTGCAAGCGAAAGTGCAGCAGTTAATGCAAGATCGTGACATGTATACGAAACAAGTGGCAACAGCACTTCAATTTGTCGAAGAACAGTTTGGCTATTCGCTACACGCAGATCGTCTGGAGCCTCATTTATTACCAACTATAGCGGAAGTAGGTGATGATCATCACGCATCATAAAGAAAGTAATGACCGTGAACAGATTAACCAGCTCATAGAGAAAGAGGCAGAGCTAGCATATATGAAGAAGAAAAATAAGCAACTAATGAAAGAAACGAAAAAATTAAAAGATAGTAAGAAATATCAACTGGCCGATAAACTTCCTTCATCAGCTAGTTCTCCAGACAATCAAGCCTTACTAGAGCAAATCGAAGCTTTACAACTAGAGCTTGATATAGAAAAACAAAAAAATAGCTTAAAAGAGCACTTTAGCGAGGCTTTATCAGCTAAAGAACTTGAAAGAAACAAAATCGAGAGTATAATAAAGCAAGGTAGAGAATTTACTGAAATAGATACATTGCTTGATATGCTTATTGCCAAAAAGCAACAAGTAAATCAGGATTTAAATCACAGTATAAGGGCAGTTGCTCATTTATATAAAAATGATCCAAATCGACAAATAGTAGCATATTTTTATCAAAAAATATTAGCCAATTTATCGTTAGAAGAAACACCAGAATTTATGCTTCGAAATATAGATGATTATCCTTCAGCAAAGGTAAAATCTTCTTTCCAGGCAAGTCTCGTTGCTCAAACGAAAAAATGGCAACGGAATAAAGAAATGCCTGAAATCGTGTTGGATAGTAAAAGAAGAGCATATAAATTCGTTGATTTATTAAAGATAAGAAGACCATGGTTCGATGAGCAAACATATTCGATCGACAATATCCCATTAAAAGAACAAACAGTGATCAAACCAGTCGATGGGGCTGGCTCTCGTGGTGTATATCTTGTCATGGATCGAGAACATATTCAAGATGTACGTAGAAAGAAAATAATTAGTGGTATCGATGCATTGCGACAACAAATGAAGCAAGATATCGAGAGTGAATGGGTTGAGTCAGATCATTGGTCTGTTGAAGAGTTAATCAGTAATGAGCAAGGAAAACCTGCCAAGGATGTGAAATTTTATTCCTTTTATGGTAAAGTCGCATTAATCTTAGAAATCGAAAGATACCCAGCATTAACGTATTGCTGGTGGACAAGAGATGGACAACGTATCTCAACAGGTAGGTATGAAAATGAACTGTTCAAAGGTACAGGTGTCTTGCATGAAGAAATCGAGCTTGCCGAAAAGATCAGTCAACAAATACCGGCACCGTTTATTCGGATAGATTTTCTGAAAACAGATAAAGAGCTAGTGTTTGGGGAATTTACACCAAAACCTGGTAATTTCGATGAGTTTGATGCAATAACAGATAGTTGGTTAGGTGAGTATTATACAGAGGCGGAAACACGTCTATTTCAAGATTTACTAGACAAAAAGTCATTTTCCTATTATGAAGAAATCGTCAAGTTCGGACAGGAAGAAAAAAACTAGGGGGCATCTTTATGCAAGATCAAAATACAAGCTGGCTTCCACATCTATCAAGTGAAATAGTTACCGATGCAAGAGGATCGGAATTGGATGCATATGCCATTGCACTTGAAGGTTGGAGAAGGGGCCTAGAGTTAAAGTGGCATGCAAAAGATTCAGAGAAGTTTAAAGAGTTAAAAACATGGGCAACAGAAAGGCCCGGTAAATTATTCTCGCTTAGCTTAGGTGATAAAACACATTACTTCTTCAAAAGTAGAGGAGACAAAGTTAGCAATGAGGCTGTTACAGCTGGGGCTGACAAAGAATCCACGAAAGAATATTTAGTGAAGAATAAGGTAAATACACCAAAAAGTAAGTTGTTTACACAAGATAGCACGATAGAGGAAGTAGTCAAATACGTAGAGACGATCGGTTATCCAGTAGTAGTAAAACCTGTTAATGGTAGTTTCGGTCGACATGTATATACGAATATTACGGAAGCTACAGAACTGCAAAATACGTTCCAAAAAATAAAAAAAGTTACAAACGATGATATATTAGTGGAGCAATATATTGAAGGGACGGATTATCGCATCTATGTAGTAGCTGATCAAGTAGTTGGGGCAATTAAAAGAATCCCAGCTAATGTTGTCGGTAATGGTGTAAATACCATTAAACAATTAATTGATCAAAAGAATGAACAACGTAAGGAAAACCCGCGTCTGTTTAGCTGTCTTATTCAGCTCAATCAGGATATGATTGATTTTGTCTTAGCACAAGGACATGAATTTGATGATGTGTTACCTGAGGGTAAACAGCTCTTCCTTACGGATAAGTCCAATATTTCCATTGGTGGCGATCCAGTTGATGTATTAGATGAATTAAGTGAGGCAACGAAGCAAGCAGCAGTTGCGGCACTTCAAGCGATTCCATCATTACCACATGGTGCAGTAGACGTCATGGAGCAAGAACAAGATGGTGAACATGTTCCTTTTGTATTAGAACTTAATCCGACTGCTCAAATCGGATCACTAATCTTCCCAATGCAAGGACAAGCAAGGGACGTACCAGCAGCGATTATTGACTATTATTTCCCTGAAACAAAAGATAAAGAACGTCAAACAAGTCTTTACTTTGATTTAGGAGATATATTGGAGCCGATCACTTCCCATATTGCTACAGTGTCAAAAGTTTCGAAACCACCAAAAGGTACTGTCCACGGTCGTAAATTTATTGTATCTGGTGATGTGCAAAGCATCGATTATCATCGTGGCTTGAGAAAACAAGCGTTTGAGCGAAAGATTAGTGGGTTTATTAGTAACTTACACGATGGTGGCATCGAAGTAGTTGTTATTAGTGATTATGAAGAAATGCTAGAAGAATTTAAAGCTGCTATCGAAGAAGACCCAGATCGATCCACAGTTGAGGATATCCGGGAAGAAGTTTGGGATGAACCTATTAAAATTGGCTTTGAAATTAAGGCTGATTATAAAACACAATTAGAATATTTGAAGGAATTAAATGAAGAAATGAACGTAATGAAGAAAGAACTGAAACAGTTAGAAGCAGAATATACGGTTTTCCAAAAAAGTAAATCATGGAAAATCACTTCACCAATTCGTCGAGTATCAGATGTTGTAAAGGGAACCTATCGAATTTTTAACAAAGACTAAAGTAATAAAGGAAAAACTTCTCTATTAGTGTAAATTAGAACCAAGATATAGGTGATCGCGACACTTTTGAGAGAGTTCCTATCACTTTCAATCATTTAAAATAGCTGGAGGAACGTATATGTGGAACAATCAACAAGTAATATCTCTTCCACACCTTACCAATGAAATTGTTAGAGGTGCGAGGAAAACAAAGCTATGTGCATATGCTGTAGCTTTAGAAGGTTGGCGCAGAGGGTTAACGTTAAAATGGTATACAATTGACTCGGGTAAATTTGATGAGATGATTACGTTTGGTGTTAATCCACCAGGACGTTTGTTTTCATTAAGTTCTGAAACAGAAACGCATTATTTCTTCCGCACACGTGGTGACAAAGTAACCGATGAAGCAGTCGAAATCGGTTCAGATAAAAATGAAACAAAAAACTATCTAGAACGTGCAAATGTACCAGTACCACAAGGTGAAGAATTTTTAGAAGGTACTACGTCAGATGATATTATTGCATATGCAGAAAACCTTGGTTATCCATTAGTATTAAAGCCGACAAACGGAAGCTTAGGTAACGGGGTTATTACGAATATTAAAAGTGCCAATGAATTAGAGAAAGCTATCGATTATGTAAGAAATACCTTAGAATATGAAGAATTAATCCTAGAGCAGTATATGCCTGGTGAAGAGTATCGTGTATATGTAGTAGAGGATCAAGTAGTTGCAGCCTATAATCGTTTACCAGCCAATATTATTGGTGATGGAGAGCATACGATTGAAGAGCTTATCGAGTTTAAAAATGATCAACGACGTAAAAATGCACGTCTATTCAGTTGTTTAATTGAAATTGATCAAGAGACATTAGAATTTATTGATAGCACAGGATATGATTTAGCAAGTGTTCCGAAAAAGGGCGAAAAAATATTGCTAAAAGAAAAAACAAATGTATCTGCTGGGGGAGACCCTGTTGATGTTACAGATGAAATCCCTGAGGAGTTTAAGCGGATTGCGATTGATGCAGTGAAAGCAATTCCGGGACTTTATCACGGTGGCGTAGATATTATTGTTGACTTAAATAAGCCAGTTAATCAAGCAGCTGTTGTAATTGAATTAAATCCAACAGCACAAATCGGAGGAATCCTCTTCCCAATGAGAGGTAGAGCGAGAGATATTCCTTCTGCCATTGTTGATTATTATTTCCCAGAAACAAAAGATGTGCAAACAGATCGTGAGAAGATTTACTTTGACTTCAATACCGTATTAGGTCCGCTTCAAAACCGTTCAGGTGAAGAAGTTGAAGTAGCACCAGCTTTAGTGGGCGAAATTTATCAAAAGCGTTATATTGTAACGGGTAAAGTAAATCGAATCAGATACCATCGCTATATTAAATATTCTGCCCTTGATTTGAATTTAAGTGGATATATCACTACATTGGCTGAGGATGAGATAGAAGTTATTGTAGCTGGCACAGATAAGTCTATCGTCAATCGCTTTAAGCATCTGCTAGCAGAGGTAGAAGACATCGCGGACGTGAAGAAAGTGACAGAAGAAAACTTTTATCAACCAGTTAAAATTGGCTTCGAAATCAATGAAGAGATGGAAAATGTCGGTCGGAAGAACATTGATACAGTCATCAAAAGATATGAAAAAGAATTGCATAAAATGCGTAAAGATAAACGTCGTCTAGAAAAAGAAATTGTTAAAATTAAATTAAGTCGTTCATGGAAAATGACCGCTCCATTAAGAGTGTTTGGTAAAGGCATTGAAGCAAAGAAGATCAAGTGATCATTATGGTTACTTGATTTTTATTGGTGCAGGGTAAATGTATATAATTTGATTTTATTGGAGGAATTTAAGATGGATCAAGTAGGTTTTTTTAGGTGGGATTATCCGTTAAGATCGACTATGATGTTGTACTCAATGATTGGTAAACATTATGATTTAGAAGTTGTTTTTTTCAAAGGTGATGGGGTTGATATGGAAAATGAACTAGTCACTGGAATTGTTTTAAGAAAAAATCATTTTGAAGAAATTACCACTAAAATCCCTAAAATAATTAATAATTCACCATATAAACATGATAGAGAAGATTTACATAACTTCTTATCAAGTAGATCACATTTCATGTTTAAACCTTTTGGTGGAAAATTAAAAGAATATAAGCACTTTGAATCTGAAGGAAGTCTAAAACATATACTTATACCGAGTACAAGAATTAAAAATATAGCACATGTGGAAAAATTTGTTGAACAACATAGTAAAGTCGTGTTTAAGCCAGTGAATGCTGATAAAGGTCAAGGAATTTTTAGTTTAGCAAAACAAGATGATGGTTATTTATATGAAAGTAGACAAATATCGGAACAAATAGAAAAAGAAAATTTTCAACAATTTTATAATGAGCATATAAAACAAAAGCGTTTATTGATGTCTAAGTATATAGAATCGAAAACAGTGAGTGGACATCCATTTGATATTAGGATTAATTTTGAAAAAAGTCATGAAGGAAAATGGAAAACTCCTCAACAATATGCAAGAGTAGGATATAATGATAAAGTTACCTCTAATCTATCTACTGGTGGTGGTTCAACCAGATTAAGCAAATTTTTACAAACAGAATATTCATCAAGTGACATAAACTTAATCAATAAACAATTGACAGAAATTACTAGGAAACTACCTTCTGTGTTAGAAAAAATGGTAGATTTTGAATTTAATTCTATTGGTTTAGATTTAGGTATTGATAATAGAACAAAAAAAGTTTATATGTTTGAAACTAACAGCTATCCGGGTGCATCTAATGCAATCGGACAAGTTGCTTTACTAAGAGTAGGATATATGCGCTATTATTTAGATAATTTATCATAAATACTGTTGTTGTTTATAAAATGAAACCATTCCTATAAATGAGGAATGGTTCTTTTATTACGGTGAATAACTACGTAAAACTCCATTTTAAGGTTCGAGTGAAAACGAGGAAGCTAAGTTGGGGGATAAACGAATGCTAACTCCCTGAAAAGTTTCGCTTTATGTCGTAATATAGTAATTACACCTATTCATTTAAGTAAAAATACCTATTTTTTGAAAGTAGTTTATGATAAACTAGTTATTGATGAATTCTGGTTGACACTAAAAAAATGATACTAATTTACTAGGAGGTGCGAGAGAAAAGTATTATAGATATCTGTAGAATAGAACGGTAGTATTATAGAAAAATAGGGTGGTATTAACTTGAAGCAAAAGAATATTTTTATGTTTTTTGTAACACTTGTTTTAATCGTGATGACATTTTCTACTGTTCAAGCTGAAACAGGAGAAGAACCACTTACGGAAGAGGTGGATATTTCTGCTAGTCTAGAAGAAGAAATAGAGGAAGCACATACAGACGAAGACGAAGAGGAAAAGGAAGCAACTTCCGAGAACGAGGAAAATCCATCACAAGAAGTAAAGGCAGAGCAAGTAGAAAAGTCCGATACGCTACAAGATAGTACAGATGTAGATGTAGATGTAGAGAATTTGAAGAAAAACCTTGAACAGCTTGGTTTTGGTTCATTAGGTCAGACAAGTGATTTTGATACCAAAACAGAAGAAGCTGTAAAAGAATTTCAATCTTATTATGGGCTAACTGTTAATGGTCAAGCAGATTCGTCTACCTTAAGTAAAATCGAGGAATTGTTAGCTAGTCCATTCCAAAGTGGCAAGCGGCATGAACAAACGATCGATCTGAAAGAAAACCTTTATACATTAGGATATTGGGATTCAAAATCAGGTACGACACTTTATGGTACACAGACAGAAAAAGCTATCCGTGCATTTCAACAAGATGAAGGATTACCGCAATCAGGTATTGCAGAGGATACTACTCGTAGCACACTAGCAGAGTTAGCACAGCAACCTCTTCGAAAAGGCATGTATCGTCAGGATGCTATTGAACTAAAAAGCAACTTAGAGCGCTTAGGTTTTGGTTCATTCGTTAAAACAGATTATTATGGACCAAAAACGGCTAAAGTAGTGAAAAGTTTTCAATCGGCGTATGATCTGACAACAACTGGTACTGCAGACAAAGCAACGTTAGATAAGATGGATGAGCTACTCAAGAGTCCATTCCAAAAAGGAAAGCGTCATAAAGAAACCGTAACATTGAAGGAAAGTCTGTATATTTTAGGATATTGGGATTCTAAGAAAGGCACAACATTATATGGTAGCCAAACAGAGAAAGCAGTAAAACAGTTCCAAAAAGATCAAAATATACGCCAAACAGGTATAGCAGATGATGTAACACGTGCGAAATTAGCAGAATTGGCGCAACAACCTCTTCAAAAAGGCATGTATCGTCAAGATGCAGTTGAACTAAAAGATAATCTAGAGCGCTTAGGTTTTGGTTCATTCGCTAAAACAGATTATTATGGACCACAGACAGAGAAAGTGGTGAAAAGCTTTCAATCAGCGTATAACCTGTCATCAACAGGTATAGCAGACAAAGCAACGTTAGATAAGATGGATGAGCTCTTAAAGAGTCCATTCCAAAAAGGAAAGCGTCATAAAGAAACCGTAACATTGAAGGAAAACCTTTATATTTTAGGATATTGGGATTCTAAGAAAGGCACAACATTATACGGCAGCCAAACAGAAAAAGCAGTAAAACAGTTCCAAAAAGCTCAAAATATACGCCAAACAGGTATAGCAGATGATGTAACACGTGCGAAATTAGCAGAATTGGCGCAACAACCTCTTCAAAAAGGCATGTATCGTCAGGATGCAATTAAACTAAAAGGTAACTTAGAGCGCTTAGGTTTTGGTTCATTCGCTAAAACAGATTATTATGGACCAAAAACGGCTAAAGTAGTGAAAAGTTTTCAATCAACGTATGGTCTGACAACAACTGGTACTGCCGACAAAGCAACGTTAAATAAGATGGATGAGCTCTTAAAGAGTCCATTCCAAAAAGGAAAGCGTCATAAAGAAACCGTAACATTGAAGGAAAATCTGTATATTTTAGGATATTGGGATTCTAAGAAAGGCACAACATTATATGGTAGCCAAACAGAGAAAGCAGTAAAACAGTTCCAAAAAGATCAAAATATACGCCAAACAGGTATAGCAGATGATGTAACACGTGCAAAATTAGCAGATTTGGCGCAACAACCTCTTCAAAAAGGCATGTATCGTCAAGATGCTATTGAGCTAAAAGCTAACCTAGAACGCTTAGGCTTTGGTTCATTCGTTAAAAATGATTATTTTGGCCCGAAAACAGAAAAAGTGTTAAAGCAAGCCCAGTCTTATTATGGAGTGAAAACCTCTGGAATAGCTGACAAACAAACATTAGCTAAGATACAGGAAGTGGTCGACAGTCCACTGCAAAATCGAAACCGTCATGCAGATGTAGTGAAATTGAAAAAAGACCTACGTCGTTTAGGTTTCTGGAATAGCAATGGAACAACTAATCTCTATGCTTCCAAAACAGAAAAGGCTGTGCGATCATTCCAAAAGCACTATAGTCTAAAGGAAAATGGTATAGCAGATCAACCTACATTATCCAAAATAGCTAGTTTGCTAGCAAGTCCTAATCAAAAAGGGAATAGCAGTAGTGATATTCGTAAATATAAGGAACAACTAATTTTTCTTGGTTATAAAAAAGGTATATCCAGTACATCCGTTTTCGGCAGCAAAACAGAAGCACGCGTGAAGGAATTTCAGCGTGATATGAATCTACCAGTGTCGGGAATTTTGGATGTGGAGACGTTAAAAGTACTAGATAATGCTTATAATAATCGAGCAGTACAGATTTTTATTGATCCGGGACATGGTGATATGGATTCAGGTGGTACTGGTTATGGTTTGAAAGAAAAAGATGTTGTCTTAAAAATTGGGACATATGCTAAAGACTATTTAGAACAACATTATGAAGGGGTAGACGTGAAAATGTCACGTAGCACAGATGAATTTCTAGCCCTTGAACAAAGAGCGAAGCTAGCAAATGATTGGCAAGCGGATTACTTTGTCAGTATTCATACCAACGCATTTAATGGAAAAGCAAGAGGATTTGAAAGTTATATCCATAATGGTAAGGTATCGAATGCTACCAAACAATTACAACGTGAGATACACACATATATTGTAAATGATGCGAATGTTCGTGATCGTGGAATGAAGCAAGCGGACTTTAGTGTATTGCGTAATACCAATATGCCAGCAGTCTTACTTGAATTTTTATTCATTGACAATAGTAAAGATAATGAGTTATTGAAAGATGAGGCCTATTTGAAGAAATTAGGTACATCTACTGCTAAAGCAATCGCTACTTCATTTAATCTTGTAGCTAAATAATTGAAAAAAGGGGCTTATTGGCCCCTTTTTTTGTTATAATAAGGAGAGCCTTCTTTCCTATTTAATCATTTGGAAAACAAGAAACTACATAAGTGTTATAAGAGAGGTGAAGAGGATGAAGAAACGATTAAGTGTTATTCTAGTATTCTCACTATTGGGGAGTATGATAGCTGGTAATGTAGTGGCGGCAGAATCGGATCATATGGATGAGCGCGAAACATGTACGATGACCATTGAATATGATAAACACACACCGTCAGATCCAGCTGAAGCAACAGGGGTTTGTGAAGGAGCTGTTTTTGGTTTTTATGCTCCTAGTGATGATGACAATGATGAAACATTTGGCTTAACAGGAGCTGTTGAAGAAACGGTTCATACCAATGGTCAGCAGTTCGAATTGGAAGATACAGAAGAACTGGAAAATCCCATTTTAACGGTAAACATTGTCCGTCCTCAAACAGAAGAAGGCACTGATTCAAAGGAAGAGTCAGACAGTGAAGCAGTGGAAGTAGATAAAGAAGACGCAACAGAACAATCAGATGATGACGCCGGATCTGAAGAAGGAGAAGGCGAAAATTCAGCAGATGTAACAGATAATGACACCGAAGAAGTAGTGGAAGAAGACACAGATGTAGATGCTGAGAATGAAGAAGAGGAAGAACAACCTTTTCTCCTGCAAGTAGGTGATAAGGATGAGATTGTAAGCACGTTGAAGGAGAATCTGCAGTTTCTAGGGTTTGGTCAGTTTGAAACAGTCAATACATCTTACGATGAGCAAACAGAAGCGGCAGTTACCTATTTACAAACGTATTATGATCTGGAGCAAACAGGAACCGTTGATGAAGAATTATTACTCTTTATTGATGAGCTGTTAGCAACACCATTCCAGTCAGGGAATCGTAACCAAAAGACGATCGAAATGAAGCAAGCATTGTATACACTTGGTTATTGGGATTCTAAATCTGGAACTACTTTATATGGTTCACAAACCGCAGCAGCTATAGAGAAGTTCCAAGCAGATCAGGAGCTAGTAGTTTCAGGTATAGCAGATGAGATAACATTGCAGCGATTAGAAGAGCTAAGCACAGCACCACTATCTAAAGGGATGTATCGTCAGGATGCTAGTAGCTTGAAAACAGATCTGGAGCGATTAGGCTTTGGTTCATTTGCTAAAACAGATTATTATGGGCCACAAACAGAAAAAGTAGTAAAGGCTTTTCAATCACATTATGGATTAAAGCAGACTGGTAAAGCGGATCAGGCTACTTTAAATAAGATTGAAGCATTAACAAACAGTCCATACCAATCTAGGAAACGTTATGATGGCACTGTTTCATTGAAAGAAAAGTTATATACACTTGGCTATTGGGATTCTAAATCGGGAACTACTTTGTATGGTAGTAAAACAGAACAAGCAGTGAAGCTATTCCAAAAAGATCGGAACTTACCGCAATCAGGTATAGCAGATGAAATAACGCGCGAGACATTGAATGTTCTTGTCCAACAACCATTACAAAACGGTATGTACCATAAAGATGCTATTAGTCTAAAAGAAGGATTAGAACGTTTAGGTTTTGGTTCATTTGCTAAGACGGATTACTTTGGTCCGCAAACAGAGAAGACGTTAAAAAGTTTTCAATCCTACTATGGTTTAACGACGAGTGGTCAGGCAGATGAAGATACATTAACAAAGCTTAAAAATCAATTAAATAGCCCATTGCAAAAGGGAAAACGTCATAAAGATACGATTACATTAAAAGAGGATTTATATAAATTAGATTACTGGAGTTCACAATCTGGGACAACCTTATATGGTAGTAAGACAGAAAAAGCTATTAAGCAATTTCAGAAGGATTATGGTTTACGCCAATCAGGAATAGCAGATGAAGTAACGATTGCGAAGCTGAGCAGTTTGGCGAAACAACCACTTAAAAAAGGGATGTATCGTAAAGACGCGATTGAAGTAAAGGAAAAATTAGAGCAATTAGGGTTCGGCTCTTTCGCGAAAACGGACTATTATGGACCGAAAACAGAAAAAGTAGTCAAGCAATTCCAAGCTCATTACGGTTTAACAGAAAGTGGTCAAGCCGATCAGGTGACGGTAGATAAATTAAATGAGCTATTAAATAGTCCATTTCAAAAAGACAAACGTCATAAAGAGACAGTCAAACTGAAAGAGAATTTATATGTACTAGGTTATTGGGATTCTAAATCAGGAACTACTTTATATGGTAGTAAGACAGCAAAAGCTGTTACAGAATTCCAGAAAGATAATGATCTACCAGTCTCAGGAATAGCAGATAAAGCAACAAGAGAAAAGCTACAAACGATAGCAGAACAACCATTGCAAAATGGTATGTATCGTGAAGATGCGATTGAATTAAAAGCGAATTTAGAAACATTAGGCTTTGGCACATATGTAAAAAATGATTATGTTGGGCCGAAAACAGAGCGTTATATGAAGCAATTTCAAAGATACTATGCTATTCCAGAAACAGGTATAGCAGATAAAGCAACAATGAATAAGATAGAAGCAATACTAGATACAGATATGCAAAATGGTAGGCAGAGTGAAGCGGTTATTACATTAAAGCAAAACTTGCAAAAATTAGGTTATTGGTCAAGTGATGATGCACCGACAGATTACTATGGACCGAAAACAGAAAATGCCATTATAGCATTTCAAATTAATCAAGGGTTAGCTGTAAATGGAATAGCAGATCAACCAACATTAAAGGTGATCGAGGCATTACTCGATGTTAAATTAATTGATTTGGAGAAAGATGTATTTCAATTAGTTAACCAAGAACGAGAGAAAGTAGATCTGCTACCATTAACATTAGATAAACATTTGTCTTATGTGGCTCGCCAAAAATCGAACGATATGGTAGAAAATGATTATTTTGATCATGTTAGTCCAACTTATGGTTCATTACCATCATTGCTTGAACATTTTAATGTAAGTTACAGTGTAGCTGGTGAAAATATTGCTAGAGGCTATCAAACATCAGCAGCTGTAGTAGAAGCTTGGATGGATTCAGAAGGCCATCGTGAAAATATCTTAAATGCTGATTACACGCATATTGGTGTAGGATACAAAGATAACTATTGGACACAGACATTTAAAGCTAATTAATAACAGAGCGGATAAACATATGTTTATCCGCTTTTTATTATTATGAGTCAAGTGAATGTATTCATTGATCGTTACATAGGTAGGAGGAAAATAACTAAATAGTGAAAAGATTGTTAATGATTTGAAGGAATCTATTGAAAAAAAGTGTTATTTTGTCGATAATAGTATAGTAATCTACTAGAAAAATAAGGAGGTGAAACTAGAGTGAAGATTGGGAAATCTATTAAATATTTAGGAATCACTACTTTGTTTGTTTTCTCCTTCCACTTTAGTACACACGAAATTTTAGCAGAAAGTATTGCTGAAGAAGATGAATCAGCACCTGAAGTTAGCGAGGAAGAAGCGGAGCAAGGGAATGAAGAGGCATCTGAAGAAGTAACGGAAGAATCAGCAGAAGTAGACGAAACAGTACCAGAAGAAGAGCCGAATGATGCTGAAGAAGACAGCCAAGAGGCAGATGCTACAGAGTCTGTTGAGGATGAGCAACAAGAAAGCACAGAAGAAGTGGAACAACAAGAAGTGAAGGCAGCGGCAGCAAAAACAACTAGTGACTCACCGTTCCAAAAAGGAAAAAGACATAAAGATACAGTGGTTATTAAAGAGCGCCTAGCAATTTTAGGTTACTGGGACTCATCAAACCCAACCACTTTATACGGTAGTCAAACAGAAGCAGCTGTTAAAGAATTTCAAAAAGCTCAAAAGTTATCCGTTACAGGAATTGTAGATGATTCGACATGGTCAACTCTTGAACGACTTGCAACAGGACCATTACGTAATCCAATGTATCGTGAGGATGCTATTCCTTTGAAAGAAAAGCTTGAATTATTAGGATTCGGTTCATTTGCGAAAACGGATTATTATGCATCGAAAACAGAAAAAGCAGTTCGAGATTTTCAAGCATATTTCGGATTAGGTGTAGATGGGATTGCTGGGAACAATACAATTAGTAAATTGAATAGCGAAGCTTCAACACCATTACAATCAGGTAAACGTGATGACAAAACCGTTCAATTAAAGGAATACTTACATACACTTGGATATTGGGATTCTAAAAGCGGTACAACGCTATACGGATCTCAAACAACAAAGGCTGTCAAAGAATTTCAGAAAGATTTTGGTCTTAAGGCTTCAGGTGTAGCAGATTCTAAGACGTGGGCGAAACTTAAACAAGAGGCAACAGGTCCATTGAAAAATCCAATGTACCGTGATGATGCCAAAACAGTAAAAGCTGACCTTCAACGTCTAGGGTTTGGTTCGTTTACATTGACTGACTATTTTGGATCACAAACAGAAAAGGCTGTACGTGATTTCCAAAAACAATATGGTTTAACTGTTAATGGTATTGTAAATGATGCAACGAAGAAAAAGCTAAGCGAAGCAGCAAATGTACCATTCCGTAAAGGTGTACGCCATAAGGATACAGTGAAATTGAAAGAAATGTTATACGTTGTAGGCTTATGGGATAGTAAATCTGGTACTACTTTATATGGTAGTCAAACGGCAAAGGCAGTAAAAGAATTTCAATCAGCACAGAAGCTGGCTGTAACAGGAATTGCTGATCCTACTACATGGTCTCGCTTAGAATCAGCAGCAACAGGTCCATTGAAAAATCCAATGTATCGTGACGATGTTGTTTCCTTAAAGAAAGATTTGGTTAAGTTAGGTTTTGGCGACTTTGCCTTTACTGATTACTATGGTTCGCAAACAGCAAAAGCTGTCAAGCAGTTCCAGAGTTACTATGGTTTATCTGCAGATGGGGTTGTTGGTAAGGGTACAACATCTAAGATGGAATCTATTATAAATAGCCCGTACCAAAAAGGAAAAAGTGCCTCTAAAATTAGTGACTATAAGAAGATGCTAAGAAATCTTGGCTATTCAAAAGGTATTACAACAACAAAGTATTTTGGAGCTACAACAGAAAAACGAGTGAAAGAGTTCCAAAAAGATAATGGTTTGCGTGTTAACGGGATCTTAGATGAGGTAACCATTAAGGCATTAGAGGACTTAGAAGTAGATAACGTCATTTATCGTGAAACAAGCTACAACATTTCTTTAAATGATCAATTAAACAAGCAATTAAGCCTTAACCCACCACCACAAACAGATAAGTATGCTAACAGCCCTGCTTATGTCAAAACCGCTGATGCATCCTTCTATACTGGTGGAGCAATCACGGGATCTCGTGTTAATGTACGAACTGCACCAGATACATCTAAAAATAATGTTGCAGCAACATTGGCTAAGGGAACACAGTTTGAATATGTCAAGAATGTCAAAGGAACTTCTGTGAGCGGCAGTACAACGTGGTATGAGATTAAATATAAAGGTGATACTTTATATGTGCATAGCTCACTAGCATCGAAAAATAAAACAATAGCTAAAATGAAGTCATCAACGACTGTATATGCGTCAAAAAGTACAAGTGGACATGTCTTTTACAAATTAAGTAAAGGTTCAGAAGCGACAGTTGAGAGCAAAGGATCTACTTGGACACAAATCAATGGTAAAACATGGCGAAATGCAAAAGCGTCAGAGGTTAAACAATATTTAGACCCAGCGAAGCAAGATGAATTCCAACACTTAGTACTATCTGAGAGTGTTCGTTTGCCAGGTTCAGAAATTAGTAAAGTATTGACTGGAAAAGGTGTTTTAGAAGGACAAGGTAACGCGTTCGTCAAAGCTGCTGAAACACATAATGTCAACGAAATTTATTTGATTTCACATGCTCTATTAGAAACGGGACATGGTAAATCTGCTTTAGCTAAAGGAATTGAAGTAGGTAAAAACAGTAGTGGTAAACCTGTTTTAGTCACTTCAAGTAATCGCAGTAGCCTATCGAATATCAAAAAAGTGCATAACATGTTTGGTATTGGTGCTGCAGATTCAGATGCTAAACGTCTAGGAGCAATTAAAGCTTACAATGAAGGATGGGATACCGTAGAGAAAGCAATTGTCGGTGGCGCTAAATTCATTGGAGAACGTTATATTCATAATCAGTATAACCAAGACACCATTTACAAAATGCGTTGGAATCCTGCTAACCCAGGTTACCCACAATACGCAACAGATATGGCATGGGCGTCTAAACAAATTAGTAATATCAAATCAATGTATGGTCAATTAAACAATCCACGCCTTGTATTTGATATCCCTGAGTATAAATAATAAAAAACAAAAAAATCGGCTTCGGCCGATTTTTTTGTTTTAGAAGCTACTCTGACACAGTGTTATGCTGATCTAGCTCCAAATGCTCCTGCAAAACTTGTTGCACTTCAGCAAGATTAGCTTCATCCAAACTGTAATAATAGACATTATTTTGATACAAGTCACTTCCTGCAAGGGTTAACGTTTCGACATCGATACTACCTGATGTACCATATGATACTAATCCTTTCATATCTTCAAAAGATAACGTAGTAGCCATGTTATTTCCAACTGCATGAAAAGCATCATCTAGCTTAAATACAGAATTAACGGATGTCGCTTTTTCGATAATAGATTTCATTATTTCTTGCTGTCTTTTTCCACGTTCAATATCATTATCAATCTTTCGCGTTCTGGCAAAGGCAAGTGCCTCCTCACCGTCTAATGTTTGTTCACCAGGGAAGAGATGAATAGCATCACGTTTATCATTGGAGTCAGACTCTTTAAATTCGAACGGCACATCTATTTCCACACCACCGATGGCATCAATTACATCAACAAATGCATTGAAGTTAAGTCTGACATAATAATCAACTGGAACGTCTAAGAAATTCTCCACTGCATCTATCGTCGCATTAATTCCACCAAATGCATGAGCATGGGTAATCTTATCTTGATAACCAACCTCCGGTATATACACATAGGAGTCACGTGGAATACTTAGCATTTTGATGCTTTCTTCATTTTTATTTAATGTTGCTAAAATGAGCGCATCTGATCGGACTGGTTCATCATTGCTACCGCGGTGCTCACTACCATCTACACCAACAAACAGAATGGAAATATGATCTTTAGTCGGATCTACTATTTCATCACGTAATGCGGATTTGTCACGCTCATCTTCTTCATAAGCATCTGTGACCGCTTTTTCCGCTTCATACACTAAATGAATCACATAAGCAGATATACTTGCAATAATGATGAATAAAGGAATCAAAATGAACCATAAAACCTTCCTACGTTTTCGTTTCTTTTTGGCAGTCTTTAACGCTGCTCTCGAATTCGCTTCTTGTTTAGACATCTCATTTCCCCCGATTTCTATACGTTACAGCCATTTTACTATGGAATGCTTCCTACGTAAAATAAGTTTTGTGAATTATTTGATTATTTAGCTCCTTCGCTTTTTTCTTGTAACAAGTCTGTAAATGAAGTAAATCTGATGAAAATTACCTTTTCCGTAATAAAATATGGTAAAATGATATACGGATTATCGAGACGGACTAGTTTTTAGCATCAATGCCGTATATTTATATAGTATATATGAAGAGAAATCATGCTATAATGGTGCAAGGTACACGAACAAAAGATGGAACAGTACTTTTTTTAAGTAGGTGTAAATTATGTTTAACGTAACGGAGTTAGTTGTAGCATTTCTTATTTCGGCTACAGTAGCATTTGTCTCAACTCCTCTAATAAAAAAATTAGCATTTAAAATAAACGCAGTGGATATACCAAAAGGAAGAAAAAAACATGATGGTGTAAAGGCAAGACTTGGTGGACTTGCTATCGTATTAGGAGTAGCAGCAGGTCTCCTCTATTTACAGCCAGAATATCCACATATGAGAGAGATTATTATTGGTGGTATCATTATTGTTATCACTGGTGTTATAGATGATATTGTCGGTTTAAAAGCTTATCAAAAACTAATTGGACAAGTGGGAGCAGCACTTATTGTGGTCTCATCAGGATTAGTCATAGATAAGATTACGATGCCTTTTATCGGCACTGTCCAACTTGAAGGAATGGGGCTAATCATTACGATTCTTTGGGTAATTGGTGTAACGAATGCGATTAATTTGATTGATGGTTTAGACGGTCTAGCAGCAGGTGTTTCTGCTATCGGTTTAACAAGTATTTTGATTATCGCAATAACGGATTATCGTTTAATAGTCGTTTATTTAGGTATGGTCTTAGTTGGAAGCTGTCTTGGTTTTTTATATCACAATTTTCACCCAGCGAAAATATTTATGGGAGATACCGGTGCATTATTTTTAGGGTATGCCATTTCGGTCATATCCATGCTCGGCCTCTTTAAAAATGTCGCCTTGTTCAGCTTTATCATTCCGATTATTATTATTGCGGTACCGATTTTTGATACGCTATTTGCGATTGTTCGCCGTTTAATAAATAAGCAACGTATTGGTGCACCAGACCGTAAACATATTCACTATCAATTAATTGATATGGGATACAGTCATCAGACGGCAGTGTTGATTATTTATGGATTTAGTGGATTTTTCGGTGTGATGGCGATTATCTTTAACAGTGCAACGATGTTAACCTCCTTGATTATATTAGTGCTAATTATCATTGGCATTCAGTTAATTGCTGAGCTAACCGGTATTGTGAAGAACGGCCAACAGCCGATATTAGGCAGTATTCGAAAATTAATAGGAAGAAATCAGAAAGTGTAGAAGTCAGTGTTTTCGAGAAGTGCTGGCTTCTTCTTTTACCGACGAAAACGAACATAAGTTCTTGTTTTGTTTAGTAGTATATGGTAGACTGACTATAATAAATAAAATAGGTGGTGCTAACAAATGGTATCTTTGTTGCTAGTAAAAGAAGAGCGGTCTAATTATATAGACCATGACCAGTTATTCAAGCAATTAATTGATACGTTCTTTGAAGATTTTCTCACAGCTTTTTTTCCTCACATTTCTCAACATCTTGCCTTTCCAACATTAAAACCATTATCAACAGAATTATTTACAGAATTAGTAGCTGGTGAAAGACGCCGAGCAGACATTGTAATGGAAGGAAAATTAAAGGGAGAGGACACGCTTATTATCATTCATATTGAACCACAGAGCTCTCCTCAAAAAGATTTTCCCAAAAGAATGTTTGAATACTACTGTTTACTGTATACTAAATATAAGAAACCTATTATCCCTATTGCTGTATTTAGTTATGACCACATTCGCGATGAGCCAGATACATTTACGATGTCATTGCCTTTCCATGAGACACTTACCTTTCAATATATCAAACTACAATTAAAATCATTAAATTGGCGTACTTTTTTGAAGAATGATAACCCTGTTGCTGCGGCTTTATTAAGTAAAATGAATTATAATGCTTCTGAAAAATTAGAAGTAAAAAAAGCATTTTTGCGAATGTTGGCAACTCAATCACTAAATCGTGAAGAAGTGAAGTTACTATTTGGCTTTTTTGAAACGTACCATCATTTAACAAATGAAGAGGAGGAAACCCTTATGTCTGAATTAAAAAACACAGGTGAAGAAAGTTTAGCAGAGTTCGTAAAGAAATTGCCCAATTCATTTTTTGACAGAGGATTACGTGAAGGAAAGCAAGAAGGGATGCGTGAAGGAAGAAAAGAAGGAGAACGAGAAGGAAAAATGGGAGAAAGGCGAAAGATAGCAGCGAATTTATTAGCTAAAGGAATGAATAAAGCGGAAGTGATGGAAGTTACTGGACTGACAGAAAAAGAAGTAGAGTCATTAGACTGAATCGAGATTCCCGACTACCGATGCAACAAATGAAGAGGAGGAAACCCTTATGTCTGAATTAAAAAACACAGGTGAAGAAAGTTTAGCAGAGTTCGTAAAGAAATTGCCCAATTCATTTTTTGACAGAGGATTACGTGAAGGAAGAAAAGAAGGAGAACGTGAAGGGAAAATGGAAGAAAAGCGAAAAATAGCGGCGAATTTATTAGCAAAAGGGATGAATAAAGCAGAAGTGATGGAAGTTACTGGACTGACAGAAAAAGAAATAGAGGCATTAGATTGAAGTGAGACCCTAATCCCACTGATTGTAAGTGAAGCTATTGACAGTGTATAGTAATAATGATTTTAACAGGAGGAGAAGCCTTAGTGCTTCTTCTCTTTTTTTGTCATGGTGCATGAAGTTCGTAAAATCCTCCACTTCAAGGTTCCAGTTAAAACAAAGAAGCTAAGTGAGGGATAAACGGACGCTAATGTCCTGATAACTTCCACTTTATTTTTTTAAAATGAATGACACCTTTCTCCCTCTCGTTTTGATTATAGAGGTGAAGGGAGGTGAGACAGATGGCAAATGCAGAAAGAGTTGATTCAAGACTTCAGTTAACATTCGAAACAGGTGTTGATCCTGTGTCAGGAGAACCGATCTATCAATCAAAATCGTTTAACAATGTGAATGTTGATGCAACAGCAGAGCAATTACTTGCAGTAACAAATGCGCTTGTTCCATTACAACAACATAGCTTGTACACAGTGAAGCGTAATGACACAGAATTAATTACAGCTGAGTAAGTGTAACGGTTGTAAAAGGAAGGAGGTGTGAACGGTGAAAAAGCTTGAATTGAAATTTAAAAATGAAGAAGATAAAACAGTAACGATTTCATTAGATTATCCAGTAGAACCTGTTGATCCAGCAGCAGTTTCTGCAGCAATGGATACAATCTTAGCCGAGAATGTTTTCTTTACTTCAGGTGGTGAGCTAGTTGAGAAGGCTAGTGCACGTATTGTAGAACGTCATGTATCAGATATTGAACTGTAATTTAGTGATAAGGAGGGCTGTCATGCTCTCCTTTTCATATGAAGAAGAGAAAGGAGTGCAAAACATGGAGGAAACTTGGTTATCAATAATAACGGATTTAGGTTTTCCGGTTGCGGTGACGTTTTACTTATTACACCGGATTGAATCAAAACTCAATACATTAATTGAGTCCATTGTTACCTTGCCTGATAAAATGCATGACTAAAAGAAAAGAAGGTGAACCTCAGCTAACGATATTCTCGTTAGCTGAGGTCATTAAAGAAGGCTGCTAGACGGTTGGGACGAAGGTATGGCAATCCGTTTCTTGTACATCTTTAGCTTGTTTACCTGTATGACTGACAACATAGATCGTATCAGCAATACATTTATTCCCTTCGGCCCAATATTTACAGTTGTTTACTTCACATTTCACATCTTTCGCCATCACACACACCTCCTATAGTCATATTGTGAAACGGTGTATAGGAAATATGTGAGGGAAAATATTACTTTTTAGGATAGATAGTTAACAATCGCATAAAATGAGTATTATTAGCGTCAACACAAAGATAATGTGCCGAGGCTTCTTTATAAATATGTAATTGTTGCGATACATTACCTAAGATAGCGTGACAATAATTTTGGGCAGTTCTGTCACCAGTCGTTTGGAAATATGGTAAGATTTCCTCACTGATTTTTGTGCGGTAGTTATCTGTGCCATGTATTTGTAAGAGGATGCCTTCTAATAAATAGCAATAATAAGTATATTTTTTCTGTTTGTTTAGTTTGTTAGCAGAGTTGATATAGGTTAAAGCCAGATCGGGTTTTTTCTGTATGGCATAGAGGTAGGAAGTGAAAAGAATATACTTCGCTTTTTGTAATGGATTTTTTTCATTGGCGATCGCTTTTTTGTTATATTTTAAAGCATTATCCACATCATTATTTTCAAAATATGCAAGGCTTAATACATAATGAATGTAACTGGTGTAGATGCTCGTATAATGAGCTAAAATATGATGGAGTTTTTCAATAATAATAGTGTTGGACTGTTGCATGCTGTAAATCGCATTTTTTAAAAGAAGAATGTTGGATAGTAAGGCACTTGGGAGGTTCATAGATGATTGGTATAGCTTCAAGGCAGTATCAGCATAGCTGTTGGAATCTTGATAATTTCCGATTTCCTCATAGGCTAATGCATAATATAAGTGGATGTCACCGTCTATTGCAGATTTTTCAGGATGTAACTTGGATGCTACGTTCAAATAACAAAGTGCATAGTTAATGTGATGGATTTCTAAATAATATAAGCTGAGCGCTTTCTGGAATGGAAAGGTGTGAGTGGTAGTCTGTGTTTCTATGTAATGTTGTACATCTGTTACATGCTTTGTTGCGATGTCTGTTCGATGCCGAATAAGTGCGTATAAGAAATGACATAACACATGTAATCCTTTATTCTCATAGAAATAGGGTGCTGGTACTTCCCTTAGTTCATTGTAATATTTTTGAGCTGTTGTGTAATTTCCTTGTGAGATACTTCGGTGCCATGAATGTAGTTTATTGGAAAGTGGCTGGTCCTCTTGGGCGGTGAATTCTTCGATTTGGAGTGTCTCTTGAATACGTGACAGTAATTCTCTCGATGGATCGTATTTTCCTAATTCAATTCTACTAATCGTCGATACACTAGTGTTTACAACATTTGCTAAACTTTGCTGTGTCCAACCTAATTTCTTACGATAAAGCCTAATTAATTTCCCCTTATCCAACATATGCATCACATCGCTTTCCTTGTTTTATTACAATTAGTACCAGAATAACAATACCATATTATCATAAAAGTTCCATAATCATACAAGTTCATTTCTGGGATTTACGAAAAATTTGCAATGTACTAATAAAAATCAACAAAAAAATAAGAATCATAAATGCATGAAGGCTAATTAATGGAATAACATAAAGTAAGAAAACAGTAAAAATGATAAAACCAATGGTCATGATGAAGAAGAATGATAAAAACCGGAACATGACAACTCCCTCCTATCGCTTAACATCCGGATAAGTCTCACCTTATAAAATATGATATCCGCCTAGAAACGTGATTTTTGAGATATTCTCTAAATTAGCATATAATTTGGAAGTAAAGGGGGAATGAATAATGAAAGATATTAATGTAAAAGAGTATCGCTCTGCAGATTATCCGATCGATGATATGTTTTTAGATCGTTGGTCACCACGTTCTTTTGCAGAGAAGGAAGTAGATGACGAGACATTAATGAGTGTGTTTGAAGCAGCTCGTTGGTCACCGTCTGCTTCTAATAAGCAACCATGGCGCTTTATTATTGCGAAAACAGCTGAAGACCGTGAGAAATTCCATTCTTTTATTATGGATGGCAACTTAGCTTGGTGTACGAAAGCGCCAGTATTAGCCGTGATTGTTTCTGATACAGAAGCAGGGGGATCACATGGGTTTGA
The DNA here is from genome assembly GCF_033949965.1 of Gracilibacillus pellucidus. Classification (NCBI taxonomy): domain Bacteria; kingdom Bacillati; phylum Bacillota; class Bacilli; order Caryophanales; family Bacillaceae; genus Gracilibacillus; species Gracilibacillus pellucidus. The sequence goes on from NZ_JAWZSR010000009.1 coordinate 38,918, forward strand.
TACAGGAACTGCATGGGGCTATTTAGCATTGCAAGCAATGAAGAGCGGTTTAATTACCCATGCGATGGGAGGCTTCTATCGTGATAAAGCACGTGAAGTATTAAACATCCCAGAACAATTTGATATTCAAGCAGTTATTGCCATTGGTTATCAAGATGAAAAAGAAAAATTAGCAGAAGTATTCCAAGAACGTGAATTACCATCTAGCCGTCGTCCCGTAGCGGAGTCGGTGATGGAAGGCGAATTTAAAGGTTAATAAAGTAAATTTTATGGTCTGTTCATCCTGTTTGAGCAGACCATTACTTTATGCTCTTGTTTTTGTCAACGTTTTCATATATTGTTTTGTTATCGTTTTCATAAAATAAAGCAATGATACACATCAAGGAGGATGCACCATATGTTGCAAAAAACAATTATTCTATGCAGTATGATCATCATGACTATCGGTTTCAGCTTAAGCGTTTCGGCTAAAGATTCGAACGGGTATTACACAATCACAGAAATTCAAGATTGGGGTCCAGCAATCACTAAAATTATCGTGGAAGTGGGGAAACCCATACCAACTGGGGCGATTGATCAGGATACCTTTTCCGTACATGTAACTCGTAGCGATGATAGAGTGGAAGAGTCCATTTTAGAAGAAGGGTATCGCCAAGTAACGAATGCATATGTAGCAGATAAGCAAGGTAATCCAGCAAAGAAAATGGGAAAATACGCTGTTCTTGAATTAGAAATTGGTCCTGATAAGACATTAGGAGCACCAATGCATTATGTGAATTCGAATAACTGGATTGATGTAGAGTATGTTATTACGCAAGAAAAATCAATTGAAGCACCATATGGTGAAGTGAACGGATTGACGATTACATCATTGAAAGGTGATATAAAACAAGGAGTAGAAAAGTTTACTACAGATAGAGGTACCTATGCTGGGATTGATATGTCTTATGCAAGTTACACGCCTGAAACAAAAAGCAAAGAGAAACCGTTAATTGTGTGGCTACATGGTGGTGGTGAAGGTGGAACAGATGCTACTATTCCATTAGGAGCTAATAAAGCGATTAATCTAGCTTCAGAATCGATTCAAGATTATTTTGATAGGGCATATGTATTAGTACCACAAGCTCCAACGAAATGGATGGATGGAGTAACGGCTGATTCAGATGGGACATCCAAATATACGGAATCATTAATGGAGCTAATTGAAGCATTTGTCCAAGATCATAAGGATATTGATCCAGAACGTATTTATATTGGTGGAGCTTCAAATGGCGGATATATGACGCTTGTGATGACGAGAGAGTATCCAGATTATTTTGCGGCTGCTGTTCCCGTATGTGAAGGATTGAATGATTCTTTGCTTTCTGATCAAGATATTCTGACATTAGCGAAGACGCCAACATGGTTTGTAACAGCTGAAAATGATCCAACACTTGATCCAGCACTTCATACATTGCCAACCTATGAGAGGATGGCCTCTGTAGATGAAGCGAACGTACATCTAACTTTGTTTGATAATGTTGTGGATCAATCTGGTTTATATACTAATGAAGATAATACTCCATACGAATACGCAGGTCATTGGTCATGGATTTATGTATTCAACGACCAAGTTCTTGGCTTATTCGAATGGTTAGCAGAACAAGAAGCTTGAATTTTTTCAAGCTTCTTTTCTTTTGTGATAAAATATAAGGAATGATTTAGTAATATTTGAAAAAATGAAACCTCTTTTTACTAAAAATCGTCTGTAAGAATATAGACTTATAAAAAGGTGGTGATTAGTGAATGATTGTACAACTTCCGATCTGGTTTATTTTTATTGCACATATATTAGGCGTAGTTCTAGTATTTCTAGGATTAAGAATATGGATAAAAGAAGAAACGTTTTTAATAGAAAGTATTGGAGTAATGAAAGAAGGTAAGGATATCACTACATTGTGTAAATTTGTTGGTCAATATTCTGTTGCGCTAGGCGTTATTATTCTGGCATTGCCACTATTGCATTATTGGATAGATTCTATTGGTGTGCTTATCATTATTACAAGCGTGTTGATTATCTCCGTTATTTTCTGGGCGACGATTCATAGACAATTTTTCATTCCAAAACAAGGTGGAAAGACATATGAGCAAAACTGACAAAATAATAATTGCAGTTTTGGTGACGATTGTGCTTAGCGCAGTAATAGCGGTCTATTTCTTTGGGATGGCAGGTATATTTAATCTATTAGGAGTCCAGTATCATTCGGTCGGTTCCTTAGTACTATTCGTTATTCTATTCTTTGTAATTGGCATTGTCGTCGAATTATTTTCTAATGTGTTCTCGCGAATAGTAGCCAAGCAATTTACAGGGAAAGGGCATAAGCTGGTTGTACGATTATTGATTGAAATAGCAGCGAACTGGCTGGTATTATACATAACAGATGAAATCGTAAGTGGTGTAAATCTCTCACCAGAAGTGAAAGTCATTGTCGCTGTTATACTTGGGATAGTGGAAGTAGTGCTTGTATCTGATGAGAAGAAGAAACAATAGACTTATGATGAGTGGATAAACTTCAAAAAATCCTACGTAACAAATACAAAGGTCTTAAAAATGACATATATCACCTTAAATTGAGACTAATGTATCAAATCTGTTAGAATATCATTCTAGTAGTTGAAAGTATAGTAGGGAAAATGTATGATAAATAATGTAATTACATAATTAGATAAAGGCAAACTGTTTGAAAGAGCAGGACGCAAAGCCTAGGGTCTAACGGTTATTGACGAGAATAACCTATGATCGCCTGGTTACCTAAAAACATTAAAAATTTGTATAAGTATGTTTTTTAGGCTGTTTCTGTATGAGAAATAGTCTTTTTATTTGCAAAAAAAAAGAAATGGGAGGAAATATCAATGCGTATAGCGATAGTAAAAGAAGCTTCTATCTACCGAGAAGGCTTGGAAGGAGTACTATCCAACGAGTTTAATGCACATGATGTGATTGCGGTTGAGCCAAATGATGTTGAACAACTCAAGGACTACATTATTGATCTACTCATCATTGATATTGACACGAATAGTAACTATATGAATTTAATCCACCAATATAGGGAAAATAATAAGAAGATTGTTGTTTGGACAGAAAACATCTCCCATCCAGATTTAATCGATCTATTTAAGCTGGATTTACATGGTTATTTCTATAATGGAATGGAAAAAGAAGATTTACTTCGTGCCGTAAAAAAAGTCATGTTAGGACAACACTACATACATGAAGAGTTGTCAGCTATCTTATTAGGAGACTATCGAAATCTTCATAATCGTAAAGACTGCAGACCAGTCGGTGTATTTACCAATCGTGAATGGGAAGTAATGGAGCTTTTAACAAAAGGGTATAGTAATTATCGAATAGGTGAACAGTTATATATTACAGATAAGACAGTGAAAAATCATATTAGTTCTATTTTACGAAAACTTAATGTGCCAGACCGTACCAATGTGGTGCTTACAGCATTAAAAAATCGTTGGTTTTATGTATCGTAATTAAAGAAAAAGCCTGTGAATGGACGCCGATTCCAGAAAGTCAGAGTAGAAAACCTAACTTTTTTGGGTGGGAACGACCATGCAGGCTTTTTGTTATGCGGTGCAAAACGATCATTTTGAGAAAATGTCTGTTATTAATTGTATAAAAGTAATTTTTAAACAAATTAAATCTATTTAACTAATCCTTTAGAATCATTATCATGCCTCTTTTTAGCTATATTTTTGGAAAAAATACAAAAAAAACAGTAGATTATTATGCCAAACTGAAATAAATTGTGTTATAATCTCGAATATGGTGTGTTCCTTTAGACAGTTGTTGATAAAGTTCAGCCGAAAGAATGAAAACCGGAGGTAAAAAAATGGAAGAAACGATTTCCCTGAAAGAGATTTTTGAAGTCCTGAAGAAACGTATATTGCTAATTATACTATTAATAGTTGGCGCTGCAGCTATCAGTGCTATCATCAGTTTTTTTATTTTAACACCAACTTATGAATCTAGTACACAATTTATCGTTAATCAAGAGACGAGCGAAACTAATAACGTCGATATAAATCAAATTCGTTCTAATGTAGAAATTATCAATACATACAATGATGTTATTACCAGTAATCGTATCTTAGAGCAAGTAATAGAAGATATGAATTTAACAATATCGCCTAGTGAACTAAGTGATAAAATTTCATTATCTAACTCAGATAGTTCACAGGTTGTGACATTATCGGCAGTAGATTATGATCCAGCTGTCGCGGTAGAGATTGCCAATACAACAGTAGGAGTATTTCAAGAGAATTTACCAGAAATAATGAATGTGAACAATGTAAATATCTTATCAGAAGCTGAATTATCAGCAAATCCTAAACCAGTCAACCCGAAGCCAGTACTAAACATCGCGATCGCGCTTGTTCTTGGGGCAATGCTTGGAGTCGGTTTAGCTTTCTTACTTGAATATTTGGATAACACGATTAAGACAGAGCAAGATGTCGAAAGTAAATTGGAGCTCCCGATTTTAGGCGTAGTATCACATATAGATGAGAAAGAAATGCTATCTATGGGAAAGCAAGTTTCTATCAATCAAGTGAGAGAAAGGGGTAATGTAAGTGGCCAAAGGAAAAAAACAGTCTAATCAAAAAAGCATGCGACACTTAATTACGAAGATGAATCCACGTTCTCCGATTGCAGAGCAATATAAAACGATTCGGACAAATCTTCAATTTTCTTCTGTTGATGGAAAGTTGCAATCAATGTTAGTTACATCATCTGGTCCATCAGAAGGGAAGTCATCAACGACAGCAAATCTGGCGATTGTATTTGCACAACAAGGGAAGAAGGTATTACTAATCGATGCGGATATGAGAAAGCCGACATTACATTATACATTCCGAATCGATAACCGTCGTGGCTTAAGTAGTGTATTGGTAGCTGAGTCAGAATTGAGTGACGCTATTACGACCAGCGATGTAGCAGGTCTTGATTTACTTCCATGTGGTCCAATTCCTCCCAATCCTTCAGAGTTGTTAGGCTCTAGAGCGATGGAGACGCTGATTGCCAATGCAAGTTTAGAATATGACTTGGTTATGTTTGATACACCACCAGTATTAGCGGTAACAGATGCGCAGATTCTTGCCAACCTTTGTGATGGAGCGGTAATGGTAGTTCGTAGTAAGCAAACAGAGAATGATGCAGCAACAAAAGCAAAAGAGCTACTTGAAGTAGGCAATGCTAAGTTATTAGGTGTTGTTCTGAATGACCGTGAACAACAAAAGGGACACTATTATTATTACGGTAACTAAACAAAAAAACTTTCGATATCATATCGAAAGTTTTTTTGTTTAATTACCCTTTAATATTGTTAAAGAAATACGAATATTTTAATGATAACTTTGCAAATAGTGATGGTTATGGTATTCTTTAAAAAGAACAATTGAATACCATTTGATAACGAGAAAGGGTGGTCTTATGTTAGATATTAATCCATACATTCTTCCGATTAATCAAGAAAGTGTGGCAAATATTAGTTCAGCAATCGCCATAGCGAAAGAAGCGGAACAGCTAGGCGTACGAAAGATTATTGCTACACCAAGAAATGTAGAAGGAAAACAAGAAACCATTACAACACTCGTTAGTAGATTAAATCAAGAGTTGAGCGATCAAGGCGTGAATGTGGAGTTGATTCCTGCACAAACAATCCGTCTCTATGGCGAAATAGAGAAGGATCTAACGTCAAATAGTATACTTACTTTTAGCGATGATCCGGTGTATCTTTTTGTTGAGCTTGCCCAAGAACATACGCCTGAGTATACAAGACAGCTTTGTTATGATTTACAGTTAAAGGGATATCAGCCGATTTTCGTTCATCCAGAAAAAAATCTGAATATTCAGCAAGATAACGATTTGTTGTATAGCTTGGTGAAAAATGGCGGGTTAGTCCAAATAAGTGCTGCAAGTTTGAGTGGTAAGGAAGGAAAAAAAGTTCAAAGGTTAGCAAAAGATTTTGTTAAGCATAACTTAGTTCATTTCATTGGTTCCGATTCACGAGAAGCTAAATCTTATCATTTAACGGATGGATGGAAGGTAGTCCGTAAATTAAATAAATGGCAAACGTTGCAAGATAATATGAATTTGTTCATTAATCGCAAGGCTGTAAGAGGGGAAGAACCAATGAGAGTGAAAAAGACTAAAATATTAGGTATCTTCTAATGTTTATCACGGTGCATGAGTCCGTAAAACCCCCACTTCAAGGCTCGAGTGAAACGAGGAAGCTAAGTGGGGGATAAACGGACGCTAACGCCCTGATAAGTTTCGCTAACAATCAGTGGGAGTCAAGAATTCCCACTGATTGAAGTCTCGCTTTATGTAAAAAAATGAAAGAAAATAATGACTAATCATACAAAAAAGTATCCTATACGACAAAATGCGACAAAATAAACCTGTTTCCTTGATGTAGGTTTACTGTTATACTGTAAGTTGACTTTTGTTATGAGCGTATTTTGAATAAAGAAAGGACGATGGATCGAATGATCGATATTCATTGTCATATTCTACCGAATGTCGATGATGGTGCAAAGCATATGGAAGATTCTGTACAGATGGCGAAAAGTGCTGTTTCACAGGGGATTACGACGATTATTGCTACACCTCACCATATGAATGGTAGCTATGATAACTACAAAGAAGATATATTAGTTGCTGTTGAATGTTTAAATGATAGATTGCAAGAAGAAGAGATTCCTCTTACTATTCTACCAGGACAAGAAACACGAATATATGGGGAAATGCTCGAAGATTTGGAAAAAGGGCAGTTATTACCTTTAAATGAAACAAGTGGATATTTATTCGTGGAGCTTCCTTCTAACCATGTTCCGCGCTATACAAAACAATTACTGTTTGACTTACAATTAAAAGGAGTGAAGCCAGTAATTGTCCACCCAGAACGAAACAAAGAATTAATGGAAAACCCTGATATATTATATGATTTAGTTAGTAATGGCACATTAACACAAGTAACCGCAGCGAGTATCGCTGGGAAATTCGGTAAAAAAATTAAGAAGTTTAGTTCACAAATGATTGAAGCGAACTTAACACATTTTATTGCGTCTGATGCACATAATACTACGACTAGAGGTTTTGTGATGCAGGATGCACTCTCGATTGTGAAAAATGAATATGGAACGTCAATGGTATATTGGTTTATGGAGAATGCGCAATATTTAGTGAATGGGGAAATTGTAGTAGGAGATGTTCCGGAAAAGATAAAGAAAAAGAAGGTTCTAGGTATCTTCTAAAGCCTTGTATAGTATAGATTTTTTATATGTCAATTGGAAAAATATAAAATTGAAGGATGGTTAATTATTATGAAAAAAGTCAGAAAAGCGATAATTCCTGCAGCAGGACTTGGTACAAGATTTTTGCCTGCTACAAAGGCAATGCCAAAGGAAATGTTACCAATTGTAGATAAGCCAACAATTCAATATATTATCGAAGAAGCCATTGAATCTGGTATTGAAGATATTATTATTGTGACAGGTAAAGGTAAGCGTGCTATTGAAGATCACTTCGACCATAACTTTGAATTAGAAGATAATTTATATAAAAAAGGTAAGTTTGATTTATTAGAAAAGACAAAACAATCATCAAATGTAGATATTCATTATATTCGTCAAAAAGAACCATTAGGTTTAGGACACGCTGTTTGGTGTGCGCGTAAATTCATTGGTGATGAACCATTTGCAGTATTATTAGGTGATGATATTGTACAAGCAGATACACCATGCTTAAAACAATTGATTGATCAGTATGAAAATACTGGTGGGTCTGTTATCGGTGTCCAACAAGTGCCAGATAATGAGACACACCGTTACGGCATTGTAGACCCGAAAGATCAACACGGCCAAAACTATTCCGTGAATAAATTTGTAGAAAAACCTAAACAAGGTACTGCACCATCCAACTTAGCTATTATGGGACGTTACGTATTATCGCCTACTATCTTTAAATACTTAGAACAGCAAGAAACAGGTGCTGGTGGCGAAATTCAGTTAACAGATGCGATTCAGCGTTTAAATGAATCACAAAGTGTATTTGCCTATGACTTCTCTGGTAAGAGATATGATGTCGGGGAGAAATTAGGATTTATTAGAACAACGATTGAGTTCGCATTAGAGAATGAAGAGATTGGTGAAGAGGTACAACAAATTATCAACCAATTAGCAGAAAATAAGGTTACACAATAAATATTTACAAGAGAAGGGAAGAGCCCACATGGGTTATAAAAAACGAATTTTGTTATTAGTGTTGTTAGACTCCCTAATTGTAAGTACGGCAATCTTTATCGCATCATGGATTGTGTATCCCGGCACACAAAACATTTCAATAGCAACAATGGTAATTACTTCAATTGCCTTGTTGCTATTTCATCATGTCTTTGCATTTGGTTATAAGCTGTATCATAAGGTATGGGCTTATGCAAGTGTTGGGGAATTAATTGCCATTGTAAAAGCAATAACCTTTACAATTATAGCTACAGGAGTCGTGCAGTTTTTAGTGAATGATTTTTCTATTTATAAGAGAGCACTTATTGTTACATGGTTATTACATATTATTTTAATTGGTGGTTCGCGATTTGTATGGAGAATTTATCGTGACCGCTATATGAGGGATAAGGAGGATAGACAACGTACGCTAATTGTCGGAGCGGGAGCTGCAGGTGCAATGATTGCGAGACAATTAAAAAATGAACAACAAAATACAGAGCTCCTACCAGTTGCATTTGCTGATGATGATATGGCGAAACATAAAATGCAACTATATGATCTGCCAGTTGCAGGAAGCACAAAAGAAATACCAAGCTTAGTAAAAGACTTAGAAATTGATCATATTGTTATTGCGATACCATCACTGACAAATGGTGCTTTAACAGAGATGGTCGCCATTTGTAATAGTACAAATGTGAAAGTGCAAATGGTACCGAAAATTGAAGATATTGTTTCAGGTAAAATATCTGTTAGTTCATTAAAAAATGTAGATGTTGAGGATGTATTAGGGAGAGATCCGGTTGAATTAGATATTAACTCCATTTCCGAATATGTAACTGGCAATACGGTAATGGTTACTGGTGCTGGTGGTTCAATAGGTTCTGAGATATGTAGACAGTTAATGCGATTTACACCATCAAAAATATTGTTAGTAGGACATGGTGAATTTAGTATTTATTCCATTGATATGGAGTTACGCCAAAAATATCAGCAAAAAGATATTGAAATCGTACCTGTTATTGCAGATGTACAAGATCGCGAACGTATTTTTGAAATTGTTCAACAACATAACCCAAGAATTATTTACCATGCAGCAGCACATAAGCATGTACCGTTAATGGAATATAATCCTCACGAAGCAGTGAAGAACAATATTATCGGAACACGAAATGTAGCAGAAGCGGCTGATACATATGGCATTCATACATTTGTTTTAGTTTCTACAGATAAGGCCGTGAATCCTACTAATGTGATGGGAGCTACAAAACGAGTTGCCGAAATGGTTGTGCAAAATTTAGCGAAGAAAAGCAAGACAAAGTTTGTCGCAGTGCGCTTTGGTAATGTACTAGGGAGTCGTGGTAGTGTAATTCCATTGTTTAAGAAGCAAATTGAGCAGGGTGGTCCTGTAACGGTAACACATCCAGATATGACTCGTTATTTCATGACTATTCCAGAGGCATCTAGATTGGTTATCCAAGCAGGTACGCTTTGTCAAGGTGGAGAGATATTTGTCTTAGATATGGGAGAACCAGTTAAAATAGTTGATCTAGCTAAAAATCTTATTAAACTATCAGGTTATACAGAAGCTGAAATTCCAATTCAGTTTAGTGGTATTCGACCAGGCGAGAAAATGTACGAGGAATTATTAGGTGAAGATGAAGTACACCCTGGTGCTGTTTATGAGAAAATTTACGTTGGTAAAACAGTTGATGTAGAGTTTGAGCAGGTTGTAGATTTAATAGAAAGCTTCCCTAACCAAACGAAAGAAGGGTTAAAAGAGCAATTAATGAATATTGTTTATTATGATTCACAGAAGAAGAGTGAGGTTGTTAGATCATAGAAAACATGCTAGTGCTATAATGTAAAGGAACTTATTATGGCACTAGCATATTAATCGTTAAAGGTAAGTGCAATAGTAAAGGAATTATAACTTTTTGTTTATTTGTTTTAGAAAAGTACTGCATTATATAACAGTTATCTTCGTTTATTGTTGCAGTTAATTTTACTGGTTAATTTATTTTAAATAGTGTTTCTATTTATGTTATGTATTATGAAAAAGAGGTGATGAAAGGTGTTTTATAAAGTAGTAAAGCGGATAATAGATTTTCTGATGGCCCTGATTGGCTTGATTGTGTTATCACCAGTTCTTCTAATTTTAATCATTGCAATCAAAATTGATTCAAGAGGACCTGTTTTATTTAAACAGAAACGAGTAGGCATTAATAAAACTCATTTTCATATATTAAAATTTCGGACAATGCGCATTGATACACCAAAAGACACACCTACTCATTTGTTAGGTGATCCTGACGCGTATATTACAAAAGTTGGTAAGTTTCTTAGAAAGACCAGTTTAGATGAAATCCCACAAATTATTAATATTTTAATAGGTCAAATGGCTATTATTGGACCACGTCCAGCGTTATGGAATCAATATGATCTAATTGAGGAACGTGATAAATATGGAGCGAATGATGTATTACCTGGATTAACTGGGTGGGCACAAATTAATGGGCGTGATGAATTGCCGATTGATGTAAAAGCAAGGTTAGATGGTGAATACATAGAACGTATGAGTATTACTTTTGACATTAAATGTTTTGTAGGCACTTTTGTGAGCGTATTGAAAAGAGATGGGGTTGTTGAAGGTGGAACAGGATCAAAAGATTATCAAGATAAGGAGTCATCTGGTAAATGAAAAGAGTATTAATAACAGGAAAAAATAGTTACGTTGGTAACTCCTTTGAGAGCTGGATTAAGGAACGTTATCCTGAAGATATACAGATAGACAAAATAAGTGTACGAACAGATGGGTGGAAGGAGATAGATCTTTCCGTTTATGACGTAGTGTTGCATGTCGCAGGAATTGCGCATGTTTCTACAGATCCGAAGATGGAAGAGTTATACTATAATGTCAATAGAAATTTAACTGTTGAAATTGCTAAAAAATCAAAAGAATCTGGAGTTAAGCAATTTATATTTTTAAGTAGTATTATTGTTTATGGAGATGCTACTAAGGGCTCAAAAGTTATTAATGAAAACTCCCTTCCTACACCGAGTAATTTTTATGGCAAAAGTAAATTAGAAGCGGAAAAAGCTATAGATGAGCTTAATAGTGATGAATTTCACGTTGTACGTATTCGCCCTCCAATGATATATGGAAAGGGAGCAAAGGGGAATTATCCTAAGCTATCAAAAATCGCTCAAAAAACTCCTTTATTTCCTGATATAAGTAATGAAAGAAGTATGCTTCATATAGATAACCTATCAGAATTTATTAGACTTATGATAAAAAATGAAGAAAGTGGTTTATTCTTCCCGCAAAACGATGAGTATGTGAGAACAAGTAAAATGGTCGAAATTATCGCTCAGACTCACGGAAAGAAAATTAGGTTAACGAAATTATTGAATCCTGTGATAAAATTTTTAGTAAATAAAGTGAATGTTGTTAGTAAAGTATTTGGTAATTTAGTATATGATGAAGGTATTAGTGATTATCATACAAATTATAGAGTAAGAAGTATGAAAAATTCTATTGAAGCAACAGAGAAAGTTGAAGAAGAAAATGTAAATATTTTAATAATGGGTGATAATGGACTTGAGACGGTTGGTGGTGAACAAGAATCCACGAAGATAATTATTCAAGGCATCCATGATACTTATAAAGTGGGTGTTATACAGCCAGGTAAAATCTCTAATCCAATAACTGGAGTGAAATATTATTATCTTACTGAAAAAACTCGCATTAAACATTTGATAGTAAATCCATTTGTTTTTTTAGGATACATAAATAAGATTAGGAAAATAATTAATCATGAAACTCCTGAAATTATACACACACAAGCTCAGGTTAGCTTTTTTATAGTAGCATTATTAAGAAAAAGTAAACTAATACCTAAAAAAACAACATTAATTCATACTGAGAGAGGGTTATATACAAAATATGGCAATTTCTTTAAAAAAGTATTCTTGTTTTTTATGAAAGAATTAGATGTGTTGGTGCTTACTACACAATTTAATTCAAAGTATTGGAAGGAAGCAATCGAAAAAAAAGAGCTAAATATGAAATTTCAAGTAATAGAAAATACAGCAGGTAAACTATTTGAGGAATATAATACGGTAATAAATAAAGATCAAACAGAAGATATCGTTATTGGTTTTGCGGGACGTTATACAGAGTGGAAAAATTGGCCACTTGCAGTAGGAATATGTGAGAAATTAGATGAGAAATTGAAAGGTAAATTTCGTGTGAGAATGGCTGTTGGATGTTTAGATGAAAAATCTAGTAAAGAAACGCGTTTGATGTTTGATAAATTAAAACATTTACTAGGGGATAGATTTAATGGGCAAATAAATATTGATATAGATGAAATGAATAAGTTTTATTATGATATTGATGTGTTTATATTAACATCCAGATATAATACAGAATCATTTGGTAGAACGTTAGTAGAAGCAATGAGTAGAAGGACAATTGTTTTAACTACTGATTCAGGTGGATCAGTGGAAGTTGTAGGGAATATGGATAATGTTTGTGAGAGTGCAGATGAATTTGTAGAAAAAGTGATTTCGTATAACAATGATAGTAAAAAAATGAGTAATGAAAAAGAAGCAAATATAAAGAGAGTAAAAGAACAATATTCATTAAATAATAATATAGAAAAACATAGGCACTTATATCAAAAAATCTATCAATAATTATTTGTTGTTTGGAGAGAATAAAATGAAATTAGTATTTGCACATGATCATATATTTAAACAGGACCAAGAAGGTAATTATTATACAGCAGGAAGCTTTAATAATGATGTTTGGAAAAGGTATTTAAAGCATTTTGATGACATAATTGTGACAGCAAGGCTAGATCGAAATAAAGTAAGTTCAGAAAATAAGTTTAATAGATTTGATTTACCGGAAACATCTTTGGTTCCTATTCCATCGTTAAGTGGTCCAATTTCACAATTTGCTAATCGCTCACATGCAAAAAAAAAGCTTAGAAAAGTGATTGGGGAATCGGATGCACTAATAGCAAGATTACCTAGTGAGACGGGAAATCTGGCTATACAAGTGGCACAGGAACTAGGGAAGCCGTATGCAGTGGAAGTTGTTGCTTGTGTATGGGATGCGTTATGGAATTATGGAAATATAAAAGCGAAAATGTATGCTCCAGTAGCACTAGCTAAAATGAAAAAAAATGTTTTGGAAGCTCCTTACGTTTTATATGTTACCAACGAATTCTTACAAAAGAGATATCCAACACGTGGGAAATCTACTAATGTTTCGAATGTTGAAATATATGATGTGGAACAAAGTGTATTAGAGAAAAGGATAGGTAGAGTTATAAGGGATAATAACACTATAAAAATAGGAATGATAGGAAATCTTAACAATCGAATTAAAGGTTGGGATGTAGCTATTAAATCCTTTAATATTTTAAAACAGAAGGGTATAGAATTCGAGTTCCATATTTTAGGTGATGGAGATAAACAAAAGTGGATTGAATTAGCAGAAAAATATGGTATAGAGAAAAATTTGCATTTTCATGGTGTACTTCCTGGAGGGTTCCCTGTTTTCAATTGGCTAGATGAAATGGATATTTATGTTCAACCTAGTTTTCAAGAAGGTTTACCTAGGGCTGTAATAGAAGCTATGAGCAGAGGGTGTCCAGTTGTAGGTTCTACTGCTGGAGGTATACCAGAATTAATTAATAAGAGTTGTCTACATAAACCAGGGGATTATCAAACAATGTCAAGGAATATTCTCAATCTTATCTTGAATAAAGAAAAATCTAAAGATATAGCAATAGAAAATTTCAATGAATCAAAAAAATATATTAAATTATTGTTAGATGATAAACGGAGCAATTTTTGGGAAAAATTCATCAAATTAGAAGTCTATAATTAATAATTTTAATAATTATATAAAAGGTGTTTTTGATTAAAAACGCAAATAAAACTGTAATAATAAAGTAACAAAATATCATCTTATTTTAGAAAAAGTGGTGTTTTATGAGAAAGATCAAAAATTTATTTTGTATTATCTTTTTATCAGGAATATTCCTATCAGGCAGTATACAGATGATAGATGATTGGTCAGCTTATACTGACATAGTTTTGGCGCTATCATGTTTAGGATTACTATATATATATATAGTTTCAAATAAACTAAAGCTTAAAATCCCAATAATCTTAACAATTATATTTATGTTTTATTTATTAATGACAGTAATGTCTGCATTAGTAAATAGTAATTTGCAAATGTTTTTATCTTTCGGAAGATATTTATTGGTATTTATAACATTATGTGTGATTGTACCGAACTTGATGAAAGAAGAAACTTATAGGTTTACTTTGATAAGTGTTTTTGTGAGTCAAATTCCATTATTGGTGTTCTCATTCGCAGAAGAGAGTCCATTTAGTAATTTAACTAGAGTTTATATGGGAGTTTTTTATAATTCGAATTCGTTTGGCGGAGTAGTTGCTACTTTATTTGTGTCTATTCTTGCGTGGTATTTTAGTACACTTGGGAAAAAAAAATATGTTGTTCAAATATTCTTATTAATAGGTTTGTCGTTTACATTTCTGTTAACTATATTTTCAGGGAGTAGAACAAGTACACTTGCAATTATAATCATTACATTCATTTCCACGATCTTGTATGCTTATAAAAAAGGAATACTTAACAATATTTCTATTAAAGCTATGGGGAGATTTTTAGTCGGAATTATAGTTGCTTCGATATTAATTTTTGTATTTTATAGATCTGATTATTATTCAGTTTTTGATGAAAGAATAATAGAAAAATTTGTTAGAAAAGCGAATTCAGGTGATGTTTTAGATGAAAGAGGAGGTATAATATCAAAAACCATTGATGAAGCTGCAGTTTTTGGCCATGGTCCTGATTACTTTTCAGACAAATTTGGATTAGGAGCACATAATTCATTTATTAGTATACTGGGACAGTTTGGAGTTTTAGCAATTGTATTGTTCTTGATTATTTGGGTATATATCCTAATAATTAGTTTGAAACATTTTATGAAGAGTAATAATTATTTGAGTATATTCCCTCTTTTAATTATATTGTTTTTTATAATTACTTCTTTCACAGAAATTATGTTAATGAAAGTTAGTATGTTGGCAGCATTGATTTTGGGTGGAGCAATTAGATTAGAAAAAACATTCTTATCTAAGCATATTCAAGAAAAAGATAGTTTTTAAGTGTGTAAATTAAAATAAAGATAATGGATGGTATTATTATGAAAAAAAAAATCTTCTTTTTTTTATACTCTCTATCGGGGGGAGGAGCAGAAAGAACTGTTATTAATATAATGAATAACCTAGATGCCCGTAAATATGAGATTATTCTTGTGTTAGGCACACAAGAAAATAATGATTATGAAGAGTTATTATCAGAAAATATAAATGTAAAAATACTTAATTGTAAAAAGTTAAGATATTGTTTGTTTGCCTTAAGAAAACAAATTATTAAAGAAAAACCAGATTTGTTATTTAGTACTATTAATTCGAATAATATAATGCTACTAATGGCAAAAATATTATCATTTAAGCGTATACCAATAATTGTTAGGGAAGCAAATAATAGAACACAGTCTGGTAAAGTTACTGTTTTAAATAAAGTATCTACTTATATTTTTTATAATTTGGTTGCAGATAAAATAATTGCCTTATCAAAGGGAGTAAAAACTGACTTAATAGAAAATTTTAACGTAAGAAAAAATAAGATTACTGTAATTTATAATCCGGTTGAAAACAAGAAAATTTTAAAACTTAGTAAGGAAGTAGTTACTGACTTAAGCAAAGAGGAGGGGGAGCAATTAATAATTGCAGCAGGTAGACTGGTTGAGCAAAAAGATTATCCAACATTAATAAAAGCTTTTCACATAGTTTCTCAAAAAGTCAATGCACGCCTAATAATAATGGGTAAAGGAGAACTAGAGGATAAGCTATTAAATTTGTGTCGAAAACTTGAGGTGGAAGAAAAAGTAGATTTTATTGGTTTTAAAAAAAATCCTTACAAGTACATGAGAATAGCCGATGTATTTGTTCTGTCTTCAAAATGGGAAGGGTTTGGACATGTATTAGTTGAATCAATGGCTACAGGAACCCCTGTAATATCTACTAATTGTAAATCTGGCCCCTCTGAAATTATAGGTGATAATAAATATGGATTATTAGTTCCAGTAAAAGATAGTAATGTATTAGCAGATAATTTAGAAAAAATCTTGATGAATGAAAATGAAAAAAATAAATTTTCAAAATTAGGGAAGATAAGGTCTGCAGAGTTTGATGCTAAGATAATTACAGAACAGTATGACAACGTATTTTCTCAATTTCTGTAAAATGACATGGAGGGATAATTTTGAAAAGCTTATTAAATAAAATTTATTATAAAGTTGCAAAGCTTTTCTATAGTGGTGAAAAGTATGCTAGCTCTTTTAATATTGATATTGCAAGAAAAAAAGGGGTAAAGGTAGGTAAAGATTGTAGATTTTACTCAACAAATTTTTCTACAGAGCCTTATCTTGTTGAAATAGGAAATCATGTGACTATTACCGCAGGTGTTAGATTTGTAACACATGATGGAGCTGCATGGGTTTTAAGAGGATTGGACAAAAAATATGAAAAAACAAATATACTTGGGAAAATAACTATTGGTAACAACGTGTTTATAGGTTTTAATTCAATAATTTTGCCAGGTGTGGAAATAGGAGATAATACTGTAATTGCAGCGGGAAGTGTCGTAACAAAAAGTTTTACAGGAAACTCGATTATTGGAGGTGTACCGGCAAAAAAAATTAAAGATTTAGAAGAGTATATTAAAATAAATGAAAAACACTTGGTTGATACCAAGGGATTAAATTCAGAAGAAAAAAAACATTTTGTATTAAATAAAATGGATAGTAAACAGTTAAAGCAAAAGTAATTAGTATAGTTTTCAACATAATAAATCGTTGTTTTGGGAAATTAAATTCTGTTATCTATCCAAGATAATATCAAATTTCCCTATCTGATTAGGAGTTTTAAAATATATGATAAGTAAAAGTCTTATGAAAAAATCAGGTTTGTATTTTATTGGAAATTTATCTTCTAAGATAATGTCAGTACTATTAATCCCCATTTATGCATTTTACATCACCCCAAACGATTTAGGGTATTTCGATTTTTCACAAACATTAATGGGAGTCCTTTCTCCTATTATACTGTTAGCTATATGGGAAGCTATATTAAAATTTGTATTATCTGAAGATAATGAGCAAGTGAAGAGGAAAATTATCACAACTGCAATATTATTTAGTTTATTCACTTCTCTTATAATAACGCTAGGGACAATAATTTTTGATGTATTATTCGAATTTAGTATACAGTATCTGTACTTAATTTTATTTATGATAGTCCTACACTCATTAGTATTTGTATGGCAATATTATTCAAGAGCCTATGGTGAAAATAAGCTGTTTGTATTATCAGGAATCCTATCTACAATTGTTAATTTTATATTTGTAATAGTATTAGTAGTTTTATTAGATTTAGGTCTGTTTGGATTATTAGTATCGTATAATATTGGGCAACTAACAATAATCATTATTATAGAAAAAAAATTGAAGATTATTAAAAACATAAAGTTTCTTGATTTTGAGGGCACAATATTAAAGAAAATGCTTTATTTTTCATCTCCATTAGTACTGAATTTGACTTCAGCATGGTTGATTTCAGGGTTTGGAAGGTTTATTGTTACGTTAAATCTAGGAGTAGATGAAAATGGTGTATATTCATTTGCTAATAGGTTTGCATTGATTATTACAACACTTGGTACTGTTGTTACAATGGCAATTATCGAAGAGGCAATATTAGCTGTAAAGAAAAAAGGACTTGATGATAATTTTGGAAAGACGATAGATAGTTTATTTAAGATATTCCAAAGTATGATTATTCTTTTGATTCCTTTAATAGTTGTATTTTACGATATTTTCTTATCAGATTCTGAATATTATAATTCATTATTATACATACCTGGATTATTAATTTTTGCAGTGTTTAATTCTATGGCTTCTAATATTGGTTCAGTATTTCAGGCTTTAGATAAGACCAAATATTTATTTATAACAACTTTATTGGGTGCGGTCGTAACTGTTGCAGTATCGGTAATATTTATCAATACATATGGGATTTTGGCGGTTATTGTGGCTCAAATATTAGGTGCTTTAACAATGATGTTTTCAAGATATATTTTAGCGAATAATTTTAGTTCTTTAAAAGTACGTTGGAGTCCAGTAATTATCCAGTCAACTCTATTTTTATTTATTTCATTTATTTGTTTAAATAGTAACATCATTATAACTATAATTTTAGAGATTATTATTATAGCTTTAATTATATTTTTTAATAGGAAATTAGTAACTAAAGTTTTAAACAAACTAAAAAAATAATGTAGAAAGTCATTGAAGATATACACTGATGATTGATTTACCTAGATATGTTATTAGATATTAATTTTTAACCAATAAGTTTGTAATAAAGGAGTTAAAAATCTTGAATAACCGTGATATAAATACAAATAAAATGTTTTTCGTAACTGGCGCAGCTGGCTTCATTGGATATTACCTGTCTAAAAGACTACTAGATCAAGGCTGCACAGTAATCGGAATTGACAACGTAAATGATTATTATGATGTGAAGTTAAAACATACACGTTTAGAAGGATTAGATCCTTATGAGAACTTCACATTCGTGAAGGCAGATATTTCAGATAAAGCAGTAATTGACGAATTGTTTAAAGAATATCGTCCAAATGTTGTCGTTAATCTTGCTGCACAAGCAGGTGTACGATATTCAATTGAAAATCCTGATGTTTACATGCAAAGTAATGTAATAGGATTTTACAACATTTTAGAAGCTTGTCGTCATTATCCTGTTGATCATTTAATTTATGCTTCTTCAAGTTCTGTATATGGTGCTAATAAAAAGGTACCATTTGAAGAGACTGACTTTGTTGATCATCCCGTATCATTATATGCATCTACGAAGAAATCAAATGAATTAATGGCACATACATATAGCCATTTGTATAACATTCCAGCGACTGGATTACGATTCTTCACAGTGTATGGACCAATGGGGCGACCAGATATGGCTTACTTTGGTTTTACAGATAAATATTTTAATGATGAACCTATCAAAATATTTAATAATGGTGATTTCGAGAATGATCTATATCGTGATTTTACATACATTGACGATATTGTCGAGGGAATTACGAAATTAATCCCAAGAACGCCATCTGGTGATGTGCAACATGAAGTGTTTAATATTGGAAATAACAACCCAGAAAAATTAATGCACTTTATCACGTCATTAGAGAAAGCTCTTAGCAATGCACTTGGTAAAGAAGTGGAGTTTGATAAAGTATTTGAACCAATTAAACCAGGTGATGTACCAAGAACGTATGCATCAACAGAACGTCTACATCAAGCAGTAGGATTCAAGCCAGAAACACCGATCGAAGAAGGTTTACAACAGTTTGCTAATTGGTATGTGCAATACTATAACTTAGCTGAAAAGAAGGAAGAAATGACAAGATAAATTTCATAGATCTTAACGGTGGAAAGAGTATCTATTTCTAGTATAAGAGTAGGTACTAGTATTAAATGATAAATAGGAGGACCATACAAAACGTTTTGTATGGTTCAAGAATTATGTAAAGGAGAATAAAAGAAAATGAAAATAACAGTAGCCGGAACAGGATATGTTGGTTTATCTAATGCAATCCTATTAGCACAACACAATGAAGTAGTCGCATTAGATGTTGTCGAAGAAAAAGTAGACATGATTAATAATAAGAAGTCACCAATTGTTGATAATGAGATTCAAGAGTACTTAGAAACGAAAGACTTAAACTTATTAGCAACGACAGATGTGCAGAAAGCATATGAGAATGCAGATTATGTAATTATTTCTACACCAACAAACTATGATCCAGATCGTAATTACTTTGATACAAGCACAGTAGAGAATGTTATCGAAACAGTATTGCAAATTAATCCGGATGCCGTAATGGTAATTAAATCAACGATTCCAGTCGGCTATACGTTAGAAGTACGTGAGAAATATAATACGAATAACATTATCTTCTCTCCTGAATTTTTACGTGAAGGGCAAGCATTGTATGATAACTTATATCCTTCACGAATCGTGGTAGGAGAACAATCTGAACGTGCAGAAGTATTTGCAAACCTATTAGCACAAGGTGCGATCAAGGAAGATATTGAAACGTTATTTACCGATTCAACGGAAGCAGAAGCGATTAAATTATTTGCCAATACCTATTTAGCAATGCGGGTATCCTTCTTTAATGAATTAGATACATATGCGGAGATAAAAGGTTTAAATACGAAGCAAATTGTCGAAGGTATTGGGCTTGATCCACGTATCGGTAGTCACTACAATAACCCGTCATTTGGTTATGGTGGATACTGCTTACCAAAAGATACGAAGCAATTACTTGCTAATTATCAAGATGTTCCAAACAATATCATTAAAGCAATTGTAGATGCGAATGATACACGTAAAGAACATGTGGCTGATAGTATTCTTGCGAGAAATCCAAAAGTTGTTGGTATCTACCGTCTAACAATGAAGACTAACTCTGATAACTTCCGACAATCTGCTATCCAAGATGTTATGAAGCATATTACAGATAAAGGGGTAGAAGTAGTAATCTATGAACCAGTTCTTCAAGAAGAAACGTTTGATGGTTTACGTGTAGTGAACGATTTTGCTGCATTCAAGCAAGTTTCTGACGTGATTGTCGCTAATCGATTGACGGAAGATTTAAAAGATGTAAGTAGTAAAGTTTATACGAGAGATTTGTTTAGTAGAGATTAATTAGTTGAATATCTATTAAGTAACGTTTAGTTATCTGATTGATTCTAATAGAAAAGCATTGCGTATGTACTATTTATGAAAAGTGGTGCATATGCTTTGTTTTTGCTTGGGACAAAAATGTGATATAGTGAGCAAAATTTTTATTAGACTTATCTATATCTTTACAACTGCTCAAACACCCCCCTACAAACCCCAGCCCGCTCATACTGCGCACGCATCGTATAAACAGATACATTCAAAACTAATCTCCTCCCATTAATAAACTGCACAGTTGCCATACCTGAAGCATCATTTCCTTCTACTTGAATATCGTTAACTCCATGAAATAACAACCAAATACAATTCTTATTTCGAGGTGATTCGGTTGGGAACGCATATAGGTCTCTTTTAGGGAAAATAGCAATGGGGACTTTTTGATGATAGTGTAAATGATAGTTAATAGATTGTTTGCGTCCTTCATAGGAAGCGCCATAATGTAGACAGTTTTCTCTGATGATTTGAGAAGGAGAGGACGTATGGTAAACGTCCTGCTCCATCTCGATAATTTTTGTTCGATTTGGTGCATTATCTGTCGGTAGAATCGCTAGTGTATTCTCTGTTATTCGATAGTTTTGCATCATCTTCTTTTATTTTCCTTCCGCTTCATTACTTCTATTAGGCGTTCTTCAAAAGGCTCCGCTGCAAATAAAAGAAATGGTTCTTGAACAGATGAATACGGTATATCTAATATGTGTATGAGTGGAACGAATCGCGTTGATTTAGTATCCAATTCACCTTTTTCCAATAGATAAATAGCATTTGTACTCACTTCTAAGATTTCTGCAACTTCATCTTGTGTTAATCCTTTTAAAATTCGCTGATTTTTAACGAGTTGTCCGAACGTATATAGAAAATCACTTTTTTCCTTTTCATTCATAAAATTTTAGCCTCTATTTCATTCTCCTAGAATGAAATAGAAGTTTTAACATAATATATTGTGGTTTTAGGGATTATTTTACATTTATAAAGGTGGGAGTATGTTCTCAAGAGAATAATAGAAAGAAATAGTATCTATACTAAACTTCTTCACAGTGTAATGATTCCTACATAATTCCTAAACAAAAATTGATTTTCCCTTAATAGAAAGCCGTTTTTCACACAATAGAACGACATACGGTAATATGACACCTTTTTCGCTTCTCGTTATCATGATATTACCGCGGAATACTAGATAAGCGCTTATCACCGGAGTTTGATGAGTGTGGAGGAGGTCGAAGAAGTATTAGTAACATATGAGCAGATGATTCATCATCTTATTCATAAGTACCGGATTAGAGATAATCAGGGGGAGTTTTATCAGGAAGGGTTAATTGCTATCTGGGAAGCTTATCAAAAGCACGATCCGACGAAATCAAGATTATCTACGTATATTTACTCTTGTATTACAAGGAAATTTCTTAACAAGATAAAGAAAGACAATCACGATCAAGAAAAGCTAAACAAATGGCTTGAGCATGCCGAAAGAAGTGATTTACTAACAGAAGATGAGTATGCGATAGATGAACAAATGCTCTTGGATATTAAAGAGGTAGTAACAGAAAAACAATGGACATGGTTTGTTGCTTATATTTTGCAAGACCAATCAGTTAAAGCCATTGCTGAAGTTTACGGTGTAACAGAAAATGCGGTGAAAAACTGGGGAAAGAACGCACGGAAGAAGATACAGAAGCAATTGAGAGAGAAAGGATACAGGTAAAGTGATTTCTACGCAGCCATGATCAATCACTACATGTTCATGGCTGTTTTTTTAACTATTAAGAAGAGGTGATACAAATGGCAAATCCTCAATTGGAGAATGGATACACAAGAATTGCAAATGAATTATGGAATGAAATATTACGACGCAATTTTACGAAAAGACAAATCAATCTTATTTTATTTATTTGGCGCTTGTCTTATGGTACCGGACAGAAAGCATGTAAAATCGCTAAGTTCACTTCCTTTGAACAAGTAGGCATGTATAAGCAAGATGTCAAAAAAGAGCTCGTCTTCCTACGAGAATGTGCTGTATTAGAATGGGAGGAAGAATCGATGGTATTTAGTATTAATAAGCATTATCAAAACTGGCAAGTTACCCCTAATAAAAAATGGGATAATGAAGCATTTAATCAGTTAATTTATGAAAATATAAAGCGGAAAAAAG
Source organism: Gracilibacillus pellucidus (assembly GCF_033949965.1). NCBI lineage: Bacteria > Bacillati > Bacillota > Bacilli > Caryophanales > Bacillaceae > Gracilibacillus > Gracilibacillus pellucidus. The sequence continues at coordinate 62,274 of NZ_JAWZSR010000009.1, forward strand.
CTACAAATACAAAAGAAGAATCAAATCAACAGGGACAAGCACGAACTGTTATAAATCTTAAAGTACGTAAAATACTGACTTCTTCCAAGCAATCGGTAAGTAAAACACGAACGCTTAAGTTAGTAAAATACGTACCACAACAAGGCGGTAAGTCAGTCACCATCAAGCGTGCAGCTTCTTTAAAGAAAGTAGTAAAGAAATTAGTTCTTAAAGATATAAAGATAGTTAGTAGTTATAGTAGGGACCATCGTTTTGGAGAGCTTATTCAATTTTATCGTGCTAATTTACAAAGAGCTGTGACAGAATCTCCTTTTAATTATGAATTGCTGACACAATGGTATAGTGAGGTTGGCTATGATTTATTATATGCCGCGATGAAAGTATCAGCCAAAGCAGAAGCGAAAGGCGTAAGATTCTTAGAAGGAGTGTTATCCAATTGGAAAGAAGCAGGTGTGCAAACATTAGATGACGCGACACAGTATGAAAAACAAGTAAAAGCAAACAAGAAATCTAGCTACTCAAAGAAAAAGCAAAAAAATAATAAAGCCGATATTGTTCCAGAGTGGTATCAGAAACAACAAACAGAGAATAAGCAAGAGGTAAAACAGGAATCAGAAGCAGACAGGAAAAGAAAAGCAGAAGAGGTCGACCGGATGTTGGAGGAGTATTTGAAAGAGCGGCAATGTTAAAAAAAGAGAATCGTAGGCAAGAAAAGGAGTGAAATTATTTCTTTGCGTTCACCCAAAAGCTGAAACAAGTCAAAGATGTCCGATATGAAAGCTATATCACCTAGTCCCCTGACGTTTTACTGATCCTGAAAAATGCTTGTGATATTAAGGCGATGCGTACCATGACGCATCCATTCAATAAAGAAGAAGCCATTCATAATATAAACTCCGCATCACTGGAGACAGTTTATATGCTTGTGAGTCGGTATTTAATCGTTGTGAGGATGATCAATGGAACTATATTCTGCGCTTTAAAGAAAAACGAATAAAAAGTATTACGGAAAAGTTTCAAACACTACAAACGATGGAAAGTAACGCCATGGAAAGCATACAAGATAAAGAAGAAAAAAAGAAAGGAAAATCTGTTGGGGCAATGATCAAGCCGAAGTGAGGAGTAAGGAGAAGAGTAAGAGTATCTATTTTGAAAAAAAGTATTCTCATCACTTGCGGGTAAACGAATGTCTTGAAGTATCACTACTTATCTGGAAATAATATCCAATTTATGAAGATAAAAATCAAGTTTTGCTTCAGCTTCAAGTCTTGTATCAAATTGCGAAGTTCCTGTTCTATTTCGCCTTTTTTCTTCGATATCGTATCATTCCCTCTTTAAGAAGAAATAAGTTTTGGTTTTTGTCGCCTTTTTAATAACATTCATAACCCCTCCTTTATAGGTAATTACGACATTAATAGTCAAATCTCTTTAATATAAGTTAAAATAAATCTCATAGAAATGTCTCAATCATAATTGCAAAAGGTATTGAAAAAGGGCAATATATAAAGGAGGCATAATCAAAATATAATAACTATTAAAATAACAAAAATAACAAAGGGGCAATAGATATGTCGAACAAAATAACATTACAAATGATAGCGGACGCTGCTGGATATTCCAAGTATGTCGTTTCTAAAACGTTAAATGACCAGCCGGGTGTTAAAGAAAGCACACGTGAAAGAATTTTATTTGTGGCTAAACAGCTAGGATATTTTAAAAATAATGAACAGCAGATAGATGTTAAAGGACGAGAAAAAGAAGGTTTTGTATTGGTGGTTATGCCAAATATTCGACAGCAAAATTTCGAATCATTTTATTGGAGTAACGTATTTAACGGGATTGTGGATTATCTCGACGAACTAAAAATAGGTTTCATTGTTATTTCACATCAAGATAATTTAATAGAACATGTTAAGGCAGAGTCACTGTTAGGGATTATCACAGCAGGGTTTGTTTCTACTCAGATGTTGTTGAAGTTAAGTCAGAATAGTGTGCCGATTGTCATGGTTGATCATGAGGATCCGATTATAAAAGCTGACAAGATTTTTATGGATAATCTGGAGGGTTCCCGCCAATTAACAGAGCATCTTATAGGTTTAGGTCATGAAAAGATTTGTTTTGTAGGGGATATTAATTTCTCTCCAAGCTTTAAAGATAGGTGGCAAGGATTTAGAAACGCAATGGAACACAATCAATTGAAAGTTAGCGAAAGTTCGTTATTTGATATGGATTATGCGACATCAACGCCGGTCAAACAACAATTCTCTGCTCAGTTGCAAAAATGGAAAGAAGAAAACACTGCACATACTGCTTTAGTTTGTGCAAATGATCAAATTGCCAATGGCGTCATAGAAGTGTTGATAGAACAACAGTACAATATTCCTGAAGATATATCTGTCACTGGTTTTGACAACATTAATTACAATTTGAAGCTTAAGCCTGACCTAACTACAGTGCACGTATTAAAAGAGACGATTGGAAGACGTGCGGTTAGCATGTTGTTATGGCGTTTGGAACACGATCAATACCCGAATGAAAAGATACAAATAGCTTGCGAAATGATTATTAGAGGATCTGTTGCCCCTCCGAAGAAATAAAAAGAAATATAATAAAGCGTTTACATATAATAAAAGGTGTGCTACTATACAAATCAAATAACAAACTAAATAACAAAAATAACAGGAGGTTTTTCTATGAAGAAGTATTTATTGTTATTGTTTTTTGGTGTAGTAGTGTCCTTGTTTTTGGCAGCGTGTAATGAGGAAAGTTCAAGCGATCGAAATGAAAGCGGAAACAATGAATTGACACTATGGGCGTGGCCGGGATTCGGTTTAGATGAATTAGCTCAGGAATATGAAGAAGATACAGGTGTGAAGATTAACATCCAAGAAGCAGATTATGGGGACGTACACCAGAATTTAATTACTGCACTTGCATCTGGTTCCGGTGCTCCTGATATCTCAGCGGTAGACCAAGGCTATCTGGATAGAATGAAGGAAAATCAAAATCAATTTCATAATTTACTTGATTTAGGCGGAGAAGAACTAGAGGGTGTTTACCTTGAGTCGAAATGGGAACAGGCAACGAATGCAGATCAAGATTTTCTTATCGGTGTTCCGACAGATGTAGGACCTATGGTTATGGCTTATCGAGAAGATATTTTTGAAGAGGCAGGTTTACCAACCGATCCAGAAGAGGTAGCCGAAGAAATAGATGATTGGGAAAAGTATGTTGAAGCAGGACGACAAGTAAAAGAAGAAACTGGCAAATTTATGATCAATAGAACATCAGATTTATATTTAGCTATTTTAGAACAATCCGCAGAACAGTATTTTACCCCAGATGAAGAATTTATTGGCGATGAAAGCAGTCAAAATTTAAGAGCGTGGGAAATTGCTGCAAATGCCGGAGATATATCGATGAATCTGGAAAGAGATTCAGCTGAATGGGGAACGGCTTTAGCTGATGACCAAATCGCTACGGTTTTATTACCACCATGGATGTTGCAAAATATCAAAAATGCAGCACCAGATACAGCGGGTAATTGGAATATTACGTTTATGCCAGAAGGATCGGGTAACTTTGGTGGGTCATTTTTAACCATACCTAAACAAAGTGATCAGCCTCAAGCAGCCTATGACTTTGCCTCTTGGGTAATGGCGCCAGAACAGCAATTACGTATTTTCAAAAACAGTGGACCTTTTCCCTCTACACCGGAAGTATATGATGATCCAGCAATTCAAGAATTAGAAGATGACTTCGTAAATAATAATAATTTGGGTGCGATTTATGCAGAAGCAGCAGAAGAAATTGTTGCAGGATATAAAGGGACTATGCATGATCCTGTCAACGAATTATTTCAAGATGGGTTAACTTCTATTGAAGACGGTGACACGACACCTGAACAAGCGTGGGAAAGTGTGATAGAGGAAGTAAACCGTCAATTAGACCGATAATTAAAATACAAGTAGAGGGAGGAAGAGGCTATACTATAAAGCCTCTTTATCCTTATTAATTTTTAATGAAGGAGGTATAAAATTGGAGGCAGTTCGAAAAAATAACAAATTATCAAAAGGGAATAGTAGGTACAGTCAAAAAGCAAGTGAGTTAAAATCTGGATATTTATTCATCTCTCCCTTTTTCCTGTTATTTGGTGTTTTTGGCGTCTTCCCATTAATCTTTACATTTTATTTATCTTTTCAAAGATGGGATATATTAGGTGAAACAGAATTTGTGGGCTGGAGTAACTATGCTTCTATCATTCTTAATGATCCACTTTTCTGGAAATCGGTAGGTAATACGTTTAGCATATGGGCGCTCTCAACAATTCCTCAGTTAATGGCAGCGCTTTTAATTGCTTTTTTTCTTAATCAGGCATTTTTGAAGTATAAGTCCTTTTTCAGATTAGCGATTTTTATGCCAAATGTGACATCAGTAGTAGCTGTTGCTTTGGTTTTCTCGGCAATATTTGGTACCCAGTACGGGCTTGCTAATTTCGTACTGTCTACACTTGGTATAGACCCGATTAGTTGGAGTGGTTCCTATTTCGGGACACACGTAGCTATTGCTGTCATGGTGATGTGGAGGTGGGTGGGATATAACGCCATTATATATTTAGCCGGTCTGCAAAGTATTCCGAAAGATTTATATGAAGCTGCAAGAATTGATGGTGCCAGCAAAATGCAACAGCTCGTGTATATTACGGTTCCTTTGTTACGTCCTATCATCATTTTTACTGTGGTTCAATCAACGATAGGTGGAATGCAGTTATTTGCTGAGCCTTTATTGTTTGGAGAAGGTTCGCGATCTCAAGGTTTAACAATGACATTATATTTATATCAAGAAGCATTTAACCGGTTTTCATTCGGATATGCATCAGCCATTGCGTGGATGTTATTCTTAATAATTATTGTTTTTTCATTATTCAATCTATATTTAACAAGAAAAATTAGTTCATCTTAACGAAGGCTTTCACACAAGGAGGTTTAAAAATGAATGAGGTTGGCGAAAGTAAATTATCGAAAATCGCACTATATCTTTTTATGTTTGTAAGTGCAATGCTTTCTGTGTTTCCTTTTTATTGGATGTTTGTAGTTGGATCTAATACAACGTCAGCAATTAATAAATTTCCACCGGCTATTTTACCAGGAACTAATTTCTTTTCTAATGCTGTAGCAGTTTTTGAACGAATAGATTTTTTTAGGGCATTATTTAATTCTATACTGATTTCTGCTGTGGTGACCGCTTCTGTTTTATTTTTCTGTTCTTTAGCAGGTTTTGCTTTTTCAAAATTGAATTTTAAAGGAAGAGATGGTTTTTTTATCTTTGTGATTGCGACCATGATGATTCCGCCACAATTAAGTTTGATTCCGAATTTCATGATTATGTCTAACTTAGGTTGGGTGGATGACTTAAAAGCTGTTATCGTACCTGCTGCAGTAAATGCTTTTGGCGTTTTCTGGATGAGGCAATATATTTCCTCCACCGTCCCCTACGAATTGATTGAAGCCGCCAGAATAGATGGATGCAGTAATTTTAGAATATTTTTAAATATTGTCATACCAGCAGTTCGGCCAGGATTAGCTACGTTGGGTATTTTTACTTTTATGATGACATGGAACGATTTTCTTTGGCCATTAGTGGTCTTAAAAGACAGTAGTGTTCACCCGTTACAAATTGCTTTAAGAACTTTAAATGATGTCTATAATACAGATTATTCTTTAATTTTGACAGGAACTTTTTTGGCTACATTACCGATATTGATAGTCTTTTTACTATTTAGCAGGCAATTTATATCCGGCTTAACAGAAGGTGCAGTTAAATAAATCAACAAATAGAAGGTGGAATAATGAATAGAACGTATGTGTTTGCAGATTGGATTTTGGAAATGTTGATTTTGCATATGTACTGGATGCTATACACGCTTAAAGGTGGAGTCATATTCGGGATTTTTCCCTCAACCGCTGCTACTTATGCGGTGATACGTAATTGGATGCTCCATGGCAGAGTGAAAGGGACTGCATCATTATTTAAGAAGTACTATCGAGAAAACTTTAAGGCGTCCAATCTTTTAGGGTGGATGCTAATGATAACTACGTTAACCCTTGCTTTAAATCTTTACATTATCCCTTTTTTAAATGATACAGTTCGTTTGATCATGTATTCGGTATTGATTTTTATATTCGTGATTGTTGTCATACAGTGGTTATATGTATTCCCTATGTTAGTTCATTATTCATTATCGATTGCTAATTATTTTGTTGCTAATATGAGAATAGGATTAACTTCTTTTTCAGCAATTATTATGCAATGTATGATCATTGCTATCTATGGATTATTGCTTTATATTGCTCCAGCTTTACTTATCATTTTTGGGATAATCCCAATTGCATTTGTTCAGATTGCAATATCCAGTAACGTATTTGATAGATTACAAGCCCGGTTCTAATATTTACTTAACGAAAAAATGTGAGGTGCTGCATGAAAAAAATAAATTTTAATAACGAATGGTTTGTAAGAGGTGTTAATAACTCGACTAAGTATAGTGTTACACTACCAGAGTCAGTCATGAATATTTTGCTGGAAAACAATGAAATATCAGATCCTTATTATCGTGATAATGAAGATCAAGCATTGGAAATAGCTAAGAATGACTATAAATTTTGGAAAAAATTCAATGTAGACCAATCTCTGATAGAACATGAAAATATTAGTATATGTTTTCATGGTATTGATACGGTGGCTGAAGTTTCAATTAATGATCAATTTGTTGCAAAGACGGAAAATATGCACAGAGTATATGAATGGGATATTAAGCCTTATCTCGAGTTAGGCGAGAATGAATTACAAGTCACTCTTTATTCTCCTTTAAACTACATAAAGGAAAAACAAGCAGATGATCCACTGATAGGTGTTCACCATGCTGTGGAAGGTTTTCAACATCTAAGAAAATCTCATAGTATGTTCGGATGGGATTGGGGTCCGAAAATACCTGATTTAGGAATATGGCGAGATGTTGAATTACTTGCTTGGAACGAAAATCGTATAAGTAGAGTTCATGTGAAGCAAGATCATTCAGATACACAGGATCAGGTAAATGTTTCGGTTGAAGTCGATTTAGAGAAGGAACCAGATGGAATAGAAACGGCGGTCTTACTTACCTCTCCTAAAGGAAAAAAGAGGGAAATAATCTGTATGCAAACAGATAAAAGGAAATCTTTTTCATTAATAGTAGATAACCCTACTTTATGGTGGCCTGCCGGTTATGGGGAACAATCACTTTATTCTATAGAAGTTATTCTCAAAAAGGATGGTAAAGTAATAGATAAACAGACAAAGCAAATCGGGCTTAGAACCATTTACGTAAGGCATGAAAAAGATCAATGGGGAAAATCATTTGAATTTGTTATTAACGGGTATCCCTTATTTATGAAAGGTGCGAATTACATTCCGGAAGATAACTTACTTCCTAGGTTGTCTAAGCAAAGAACGGAACGTCTAATAGAAGATTCTGTGGCAGCTAATTTTAACATGATTCGTGTTTGGGGCGGGGGACATTACCCTGAAGATTATTTTTATGAATTATGTGATCAACATGGCATTATTGTTTGGCAGGATTTTATGTTTGCCTGCAGTGTCTATCCGATGAATGATGACTTTAAAAAGAATGTTATACAAGAAGCAAGTACCCAAATTAAACGGTTACGCCATCATGCTTGTTTAGGTATATGGTGTGGTAATAATGAAGTAGAAGAAGCGATGGAGTATTGGGGGTGGCCGAAACGAGAAGATTGGCGTGAAAGTTATATCGAATTATTTGAAAGAGACTTGCGTGATCAAGTTGCCATTCACGACCCGCAAACATTCTACTGGCCATCCTCTCCATCATCTGGCGGAAGTTTCGACAATCCTAAAGATCCGAATGTAGGCGATGTTCATTATTGGGATGTGTGGCATGGACAAAAACCATTTACAGACTATCGCAACTACCATTTTCGATTTTGTTCTGAATTTGGATTTCAATCCTTTCCATCTTTAAAAACGGTAGAAACATTCACTGTTCCTGAAGATCGTAATATATTCTCACGAATAATGGAAAAACATCAAAAAAATGATGATGCTAATGGGAAAATACTATATTACCTATCCGAAAATTTTTTGTATCCGAAAAATTTTGATACATTACTTTATACTTCTCAATTGTTACAAGCAGAAGCGATTAAATACGGTGTAGAACACTGGCGACGTAACTTAGGAAGATGTATGGGGGCACTTTACTGGCAATTGAATGATTGTTGGCCAGTTGCATCATGGTCAAGTATAGATTATTTTGGTCGATGGAAGGCATTGCATTATTACGCGAAGAAATTTTATGACCCAATCCTTTTATCAATTGAAGAAAGTGAAAAAGAAGCTTCTATCTATATAACCAATGATACGTTAAAGAGTAAATCCGGTCATGTCGAATGGAAATTACGGAACAACAAGTCAGAAGTAATAGAAGAAGGTGCTATGAACTTTAAAGTAGATCCTTTAACAGCTAAAGCATGTGCCAATCTGAATTTTTCTGAAACTATTAATGAAATGACCAAGTATCATACTTACTTAGAAGCTACTCTGTATATAGATGGATCATACTATAGTCAAACTTCCGTTATATTTTGTAAGCCAAAGCATTTTGTATTTCTAGATCCTAAACTAAGCGTTAAAGTAGAAGATAAAGCTGATCATTTTGAGTTAATTATAAACGCTGAAGCCTACACAAAATATGTGGAAATTGAAACAACGGCAGGTGAGCTCCCGTTATCCGATAATTATTTTGATTTATCGGCAAATGAGCCCAAACATATCAAGATTTCAAAGGAAAGAGTAAATGAATCATTGAATGAAAATATGATCAAATTGAAAAGTGTTTATCATATCAATCATTAAAATTTTATAAGCAGCAACGTTCCTGAGATAAGTACAGATATCTCAAGCAAGCGATTAAGGAAACTCGCCAAGAGCCATATAAATCAGCAAGAGTGATCCTTTCAACAAAAAGGAAAGCAGGAATCCTCAGGGCTTCCTGCTTTTTACCTGCAACATGAGAGTTGTATCATTGGAATTATTGGAGGTCTACATCCTTGAAGGGAGTGTATGTCGCCCCAAGAGTCATTGTCTTAAAAGAGGTAAGCAGCAAAAATATGCTGCTCCCCACTAATATATAGGAAAAAACCTTATGTTTTACCATGATCTTATCGCTTTATTCCTCTAAGAAGTTTTCAATAAAGAAGTCCAATTGGCTCTCTATGTTATTGGAGGATTTAAAAAAAGGTATCCGAATTCGCATTTTGCTCAGCTGTTAATAGTAATATGCACGATACCAACCCAGTATCGCTTATATCCGCCCCCATCCTTCTCGCCTCGAACGCTACAACCTGACCTTAAAAACGTCACCCATTTAACACATATTGCTCAAGGCAAATGTTTGCTTTGAACTAGCAATAATTTTATAAAAAAAACATAGCATCTATCAAAAATATCCAACCCACCTCTTTAAAAACAAAAAAACCCTTTTATTCCGGTTTTTCAACGAACTAACAAGCATAAACTATAAAGGGGGTAGCAATTGGCTAAATAGACTTTCAAGGTTTCTTTTTTGGAGGGGCTACCTTTATCATTTATTAGAACATTTGAATAGAGCAGGAGCGTTTATTTGATAGTAAGAGGTAAGAATGTACATGTCTTTCCTCATGATAATAGAGAGCAAATGTTAAGTGATTTTGAAAGTTCATTGGTTATTTATCCGAGAAAAAGGATATATTATTTGCTATAATTTAGTAAGTTCAATCAAAGAAGTTCTAATCCTGGAGGGATAAAGATGAAATGTATCATCCTAGCTGCAGGCTATGCGACAAGATTATATCCCTTAACGAAAAATAAAGCGAAACCTTTATTGGAAGTAGCAGGGAAGCCAATTTTGAATCATATTATCGACAAGGTCGAAAAGGTTGATTCAATTGACGAAGTTTATATTGTTACCAATGAGAAATTTACACCAAGTTTTCAAGGCTGGGTTCAAAGCTATCAAGGCAATAAACAAATAATCGTCGTAAATGATCATACGACAACAAATACCAATCGATTAGGTGCCATTGCGGATATGCAGTATGTATTGGAAGAGCATGGGATTAACGAAGACCTTTTAGTCCTAGCTGGTGATAACCTTTTTGATTTTGAATTAACAGATTTTGTTCATTTCTATCAAGAAGTAAAGGCAGATTGTGTCACAACCCATATGATACATGATGAGGAAGAAATGAAACAAACTGGCATTGCTGAAGTAAATGAGGCAGGAATTATCGTATCATTTGAAGAAAAGCCAAGTAAGCCAAAATCAAATATAGCTGTACCTCCTTTTTATATTTATCAGGCGGAGACAGTATCATTGATTAAGCAGTATGTAAAAGAAGGGAATAATCCAGATGCACCTGGTAATTTTATTCCATGGCTTATCGAAAGAAAGCCTGTTTATGCATACGCATTTGAGGGTTTATGCTATGATATTGGCACAATCGAAAGTTATAATAAAATACAAGAACTATATAGAGGTGAGTAAACGAAAATGAAAATTGCAGTAGCAGGAACAGGTTATGTCGGTTTATCTAATGCTATCTTATTAGCACAGCATAATGAAGTAGTGGCATTAGATGTTGTCGAAGAAAAAGTAGAGATGATTAACAACAAGAAGTCCCCAATTGTAGATAAGGAAATTCAAGATTATTTAGAAACGAAAGACTTAAACTTAGAAGCAACAACAGATGTACAAAAAGCATATGAAAATGCAACATATGTCATTATTTCTACACCAACAAATTATGATCCGAAAGATAATTATTTTGATACAAGTACAGTAGAAAATGTTATTGAAACAGTGCTAAGTGTTAATCCAGACGCAGTAATGGTGATTAAATCGACGATTCCAGTTGGGTATACATTAGAAGTGCGTGAGAAATATAATACAAACAATATTATTTTCTCACCGGAATTTTTGCGTGAAGGGCAAGCATTGTATGATAACTTATATCCTTCACGAATCGTAGTAGGAGAACAATCTGAGCGCGCAGAAGTGTTTGCTGATTTATTAGCTCAAGGTGCTATCAAGGAAGATATTGATACACTTTTCGTTGATTCAACAGAGGCAGAAGCAATTAAATTATTCGCTAATACGTACCTAGCAATGCGTGTAGCCTTTTTCAATGAATTGGATACGTATGCAGAGATCAAAGGTTTGGATGCGAAACAGATTATTGAAGGTGTCGGACTTGATCCACGTATTGGCAGTCACTACAATAATCCTTCCTTCGGTTATGGTGGTTATTGCTTACCAAAAGATACGAAGCAATTACTTGCTAACTATCAGGGTGTACCGAACGATATTATTAAAGCGATTGTGGATGCGAATAGTACACGCAAGGATCATGTTGCAGATAGTATCCTAGCTAAAAATCCAAAGGTTGTCGGCATTTATCGTTTAACAATGAAAACAAATTCTGATAACTTCAGACAATCTGCTATTCAAGGTATTATGAAGCGTTTAAGTGATAAAGGTGTAGAAATTGTTGTGTATGAACCAGTGCTTCAAGAAGAAGAATTTGAAGGTTTACGCGTTATCAAAGATTTTGCTGAGTTCAAGCAAGCATCTGATGTGATCGTAGCTAATCGCTTAACAGATGCTTTGAAAGAGGTAAAGGATAAAGTATATACGAGAGATTTGTTTAGTAGAGATTAATTGTGGATTCCCTCTTGCCAGTTTATTATGAGTTGGCAAGAGGGGGTTTTTTATAATAAGATAGAATCTTCAAATGAAATTTGGATATTTTTAGTTGCAAAATTACAAAATATGATATAATGCTACATATGAATTAAATTAACTAGGAAAGAAGCGATAAAAAAATGTCATCGGAAATGAGACGATCGAAAAAAAAGAAGCCATTATGGCTTAAAATTCTTCTTGGTGTACTAATCGCCATCTTCGTCGTGCTAATTGGAATTGCTATTTATGCTTATACGGTCTATGACAGCGCGAAGAAAACAGTTAATGATCAAATGCACAATGATGTTGAAACAATTGATCGAGATCTTACGAAACAAAAGGTTAGTGATCAAGAAACACTAAATATTTTATTAATTGGTAATGATCAGCGCCCTGGTGAGCGTGGACGATCAGACTCTCTATTAGTAATGACACTTAATCCGAAAAAGGAGCAAATGCAAATTTTAAGTATTCCTCGTGATACACGTACTACTATTGTTGGTAGAGGAACAGAGGATAAGATTAATCATGCATATGCCTTTGGTGGGCCAGATATGTCGATTGCTACAGTAGAAAATCTATTAGATATTGATATTGACTATTATGTGGAAATCAATATGGAGGGTATGGTCCAATTAATTGATGAAGTTGGTGGAATTACTGTTCAAAATGATTTAGACTTTACGCAGAATGGTATGAATTATGCCAAAGGGGAATTAAATCTTAACGGAAAAGAGACACTAGGATATGTAAGAATGAGAAAGGACGATCCTCGTGGAGATTTCGGTAGAACGGATAGACAAAGACAAGTAATAGAAGCAACCATTGATAAAGGGGCAAATATTGCTTCTGTAACGAAGCTTCATAACTTCATTGATATTTTAGGCGAAAATATGCAAACAAATATGGATTTTGAGGATATGCAAAATTTAATTGCTAACTATGCAAATGTTCGTAAGAATACCAATGAATATATGCTTCAAGGAAGTGGTAAAAGAATCAATAATACTTATTACTATATTGTGCCGAAAGAAGAATTAGCGAAAGTTCATAATATGATTGTGGATGAAGCGAACTAACCATAATTTTTATAAAAAGTAACCTTGTTTATTTAAAGTAAATAAGGTTATTTTTGTTCGCTTGAGAAATTGATGAACTTCTATTCAAAAAGTCAAAGAGAATAGTATTTGAAGAGGTACTAATAAAATTATTGCGGGTTAAATGTAGTTGAGATATAGAAATTATTTGAAGTAAAATCGATTTACCAACTTCTCTAAAAATGAAATTTTTCGCATTAGACTAACAACATTGAGATAAAGAATATAAAAGATGTTACTAATGATATAGCATACTTGAAAGGCTTAAAGAAAAACATATGCTAGAATACACCAAAAGATTCGAAGCTAATTCATAAAAGATGGAGAGCTATGCCAAACAATATGGATTCAAGAGACAAGAAAAGTAACTTATCTCATACATGTACAACTATATTATATAAATGGACTATAGAGAATCTATGAAATAAAAGAGGGGGTTAAATTACAAAAAATATAGACTTTATTTACATTAGAATCTATATATCTATTGTAATTAATTACATATTTTTGGTATAATAATCTAGTAATTGAAAATTAAGAGAAGGAAGGTAAATTGTTTATGAAAAGAAATTTTAAGGTAGTTATTAGTTTTTTACTTTTGGTACCGCTTTTTTTCAGTTTTAATTCTCTTGAAACAAGCGCTGCTACTTGGTCAAATTGGCAAACTGTATCTGGTAGTTGTAAAGTGAGAGTTTCAACAGATTATAGTACCTATACCTCCAGAGCAAATTCAATAGACGTTCAAGCTCAATCATCAAACTGTTCACGTATGGACTATTATGTAGATGTATGGGGGATAGATTCTACAGGATATGATTTTATGATAGATTCTATCAGTCAACAAACTGGATACTTCTCATATTTAACGCCAGTAAAAAAATTATCACTCTCAAAATTAAATTATTCTACAAAAGCTAAAGTAAGAGTATTGGTACGTGGACCAAAGGGAAATGTAGATGTTTGGTCAAAGAATATAATGATTTATAGGTAAGTAAATATTTGTTCACAACTCTAACTATTTCTAAAAAATTATAAAGAGTTAATAGTTTATTGTTATAAATTTAGTCATGACAAAATAGTATGATGGTTAATGAGTTTTAGAAAATCCATTAACTATTATACTATTTTAATTTATTGGTAGTTAGAAGATTGGTAAATGGATTTTTGGCTTGTTTTACTATGTTTCTTACTTTCGATGTTTCTAATCCAATCACAATGACAAACTTATTACCATGTTTTTTGATCCATTGAGCAAGTTCTATTGACAATGGATTTTTGTCTGGGCAGGAAATAGAAAAAATATATTATCTATATTAATTTGTATTCTATTAGTTAATAAACTCTTCAGCTGCTTCTACTGATTCATATAATCCCTTGAATGGTTTTAGAAGAAATCAGTCCGCCTGCACGACCACAAATCTCCATAAGTCACAGTAATGGTAATGAGAATAATCACGATCCGAAGCGAACTGTACAACGCTTCTTCTTGCGTTAGCAGCACCTTGTTTCGGAATGATCTTTACATTAAAATCAGCATCTTCTAAAAGATTGACTATTTCTTTTGTCGTTTGGTCACTGATACACACCAATTTATCTATGTAAGCCACACTAATCTTATGTATGACCTCTCGTAAATCTTCTATAATTTTCTCCTTTGGATCGTGAATGACTGAAAGTAAACATACCGCTTTTGACATCATGCATCCCCTCCTTCTATTTAGTTATTTTTAAATTAATTAAATATTTTGTTAATTTAAAAAAACACTCCTTATCCTTCTTGTGGTATATTCTATATATCAAATAATCTTCCAACGGTATCCTTCAAGCATTTGATAGTGGACATTCCAAAGCTGTCGCAAGGATCGGTTAGTAACCTGGTTCTCAACAAGTCCATCGGAAATTGACAAGCTACAGACGGAATTAATTCAATATGATTATGTTGTGATTGGTAGGACGTCGGAAGCTTTCGCAACGCATCCTGTCTCATGGCAGGAAACAGAATCTATTACGAATAAAGTATTCTCCATCGAGATAGGATTTGATTGTGATGTAACAGCTGGTTCTTGTGGGTTAAGTAAGGCGGCTATTGAGTTAATTGCGCAACAGTCACAAGCAAAAATGACGGATGCAGAATGGCCCTTAATTATCAGAAATGCATTGGGAAAAGAACGAATTGGAACAGTAAATGTCAATGGCTTATGTCTGCAGCAGATTAATCAATCAACTGAAGAAGAGAAGGTAGCGGCTTGGGAAGCAAGAGTTAGGCTATCTCACTATATTATTCAGTCGATTGTGGGGTTAGCGCAATAATAATAATGTTGAAATATAAAGAATATAATTACTAGCATGCTGAATGTGAATATATCAGCATGCTATTTTTTGCACATATGTTATTATTATATTTCCTTGCTAACCCTTTGCTATAATGAGTATAATAACAACAATCATATAAAGTCAGGGAAAATGGATAAGTAGGTGATCGCATGGAACAAAGAATTGTTTTGGATCTATTGGAATTGGTTAATCAATCATTCAAAGGGAAAAAACTTTATTTAGGTAAAACAGATGAATATTTTTCTATCGTGAAAATGCTAGGTGAGGATGGGCAAGAATGTCATACGTATGATGACCAATTAGTAGATATGAAACATTCTATTTGTCAGTATGTCTATATGGGGGAACAGAAGCCATTGATTATCAATAATACGCGAGAACACCCTGCAACGAAAAAGTTAGCGATCACCTCTATGGAAGATATCGGTTCGTATATGGGTGTTCCGCTCTTCTATAAAGATGGTAAAATGTTCGGTACGATATGTGTATTAGCACAAGAATCAGATGCTTTTTCTGCTGATGATATAAAAATAGTTGAGAAATTCTCCCGCTTATTCTCCTATGTATTGGAGCTTGATAAATTAGCGAATATGGATGATTTAACGAACCAATATAATCGACGCTATATATATGAAAATTATGCGAAAATCGAAGGAAAAACGGCGATGCTACTACTTGATTTGGACAATTTTAAAGCTGTCAATGATACACATGGTCATGATGTCGGTGATCTAGTCTTGAGAGAAGCGGCTAGTCGGATTCATGCACAAATCGGGAGTGGCGATTTCGTGGCACGACTCGGTGGGGATGAATTTGTTATTGTGACGCGCGCTGATGGTGAGCTGGCATTAGAGCAAATGGCGAAAAAGATTATCCAAGTATTATCAGAATGGAACAGCTACCCATTTTCGATAAAGGTTTCGGTTAGTATTGGTATTGCGCTGGTTACAGACGAGAATGCAACCGATGTTCGTCAGGCATTGAAAGAGGCGGATCAAGCGATGTATAACGTCAAGAAGAATGGTAAGAATATGTTTCATTTCAGTGAGGGGTCGTATTTTGAATAAGGCGTATGGCTATGTAACGAGATGGAGACATGGGAAGCGGCAAGTGTTAGTTTTTCGGCATTCTATTCCAGCGGCAGGTATACAAATACCGAAGGGAACAGTGAAAGAGGGGGAGACACCTCTTCAAGCTGTGGTTCGTGAGATGAAAGAAGAAACGGGGTTAGAGGCATTCAAGGTTGTTCGTTTTCTCACGGAGGATGATTGGAATGCGGATGATGGTGCAGTACATCATCGCTTTTTTTATGAAATGGAAGTAGCGGTTACTCCTGATGAGTGGGATTTTCGTCCTGTTGGGGGTGGCGAGGAAGAGGGCTTGACTTTCCATTATTTTTGGATTAATTCTATTGATGAAGTAGAGCTTGCACGTGGGCATGCGGATTATTTGCATTGCCTTGACTTTGAGGGGAAATAGGTGATTTTTACATATGCAAAAGCGGTTATCAGATAGTGTAGCAGATGATATTATGTCGATGATTGCCATCGAAAAACGGTTTAATCCGGGAGAAAAGCTTCCGAATGAAAATGAATTATCAGAAGAGCTTCATATTAGTCGAACCACATTGCGAGAGGCGATTCGAATATTGGTGACAAATGGTGTGTTGGAAATTCGGCGGGGAAGAGGGACATTTGTTAAAGAGGATTTAGATGTTAATAATGTCGAGCATTTGAGTTTTCTTGCAGATGCGAAAATTAATGCGCGTGATTTATATGAAATGCGGTTAATTTTTGAACCGGAAGCAGCGTTTTATGCAACACTTCGGGCCAGTGATGCGGAAATTAAGCGAATTGTCGAGTACGGCAAAGAAATCGAACGCAAAATTAATCATAACGAAGACCGAACAGAGGTGGAGCAACAGTTTCATCAATCAATTATGAAGGCGACACATAATGAGTTTATGGAGAAACTGATGCCTGTCATCTATCAAGCTATTAACAAAGGTGTTATTTTATCTACGAAACGAGAGCTGGCGATTAAAGATACGATTAATGATCATAAAATGATTATGGAATTCATGGAAAGCCGTAATCCAGAAGGTGCAAAAAGTGCGATGAGAATACATATTTTACATGCGATGAATGAGTTGGGGATTGTCTGATCGAGAAGTGCCTGATATCACTGGGAAAGTGCCCGATAAATAAAATAAATAGTCTTTATTTTCAGACTTGTCATACAATTCTATTGACAACAGACAACACGCGAGATACAATACTCTATAACATAAAATTTCTAGTAATCAAGCGTGGACTCTTGATGGTAGAAAGGGAATGTGCGAGACTTATCGGGAATTAGCGTCTGTGATAAATATAAAGGGTATGGGAGTGTTTCAAATGAGAAGAAGTGATACGATTAAGATTGGGGTAGATCGTGCTCCTCACCGTAGTTTACTATATGCTACAGGAAAAGTAACAGCGAAGGATTTTGGGAAGCCATTTATTGGTGTATGTAATTCCTACATTGATATTATTCCTGGGCATGTGCACTTACGTGAATTTGCACAAGTAGTAAAAGATGCGATTATTGAAGCTGGTGGGATTCCATTTGAGTTTAATACAATAGGGGTTGATGATGGTATCGCAATGGGGCATATTGGTATGCGTTATTCGTTACCAAGTCGTGAATTAATTGCAGATAGTGCGGAAACGGTAATTAATGCACACTGGTTTGACGGTGTATTTTATATCCCGAACTGTGATAAAATCACGCCTGGTATGTTAATGGCAGCGGCTCGTACGAATGTACCTTCTGTTTTCGTTTCTGGTGGACCGATGGAAGCAGGGACTAGTTCAGACGGACAGCAGCTATCACTATCATCTGTATTTGAGGGTGTTGGAGCCTATAAATCTGGTAAAATGTCAGAAGGCGAATTGAAAGATATTGAGAATAATGCATGTCCGACATGTGGATCTTGTTCGGGTATGTTTACAGCCAACTCAATGAACTGTTTAATGGAAATGCTCGGAATGGCGTTACCTGGTAATGGTTCGATTGTTGCGACAGATGAAAAACGTAAAGAATTGATCTATGAGGCAGCTCGTCATTTAGTACGCATGGTAGAAGAGGATGTAAAACCTCGCGATATCATTACAAAAGAAGCGATTGATGATGCATTCGCACTTGATATGGCCATGGGTGGTTCCACAAATACAGTACTTCACACACTAGCTATTGCTAATGAAGCGGATATTGATTATAAGATTGAAGATATTAATAAAGTAGCAGCTCGTGTTCCGTATCTTGCGAAGATCATGCCAGCATCAGATATCTCGATGGACGATATTAATAAAGCTGGTGGAGTAAGCTCGATTATCAATGAGTTAACGAAAATCCCGGGTGCGATTCACGCAGAGCGAACCACTATCGCAGGGAAAACAATGGGTGAGCTTGTCAAAGATTATAAGATTACGAATGACCAAGTAATCCGTACGAAAGATAATCCGTACAGTCCTGTTGGTGGCCTATCCATTTTATTCGGAAATATTGCCCCTGAAGGAGCGGTAATCAAAGTAGGTGCGGTTGATCCTTCCATTACGGAATTCGAAGGGGAAGCGATTGTCTTCGAATCACAAGAAGAAGCACAAAAAGCAATCGATGATGGTACCGTGAAAGAAGGTCATGTTGTAATCATTCGCTATGAAGGACCAAAAGGTGGACCAGGAATGCCTGAAATGTTAGCACCAACATCCGCGATCATGGGACGCGGCTTAGGTAAAACGGTAGCCCTTTTAACAGATGGTCGTTTCTCTGGAGCATCTCGTGGTATCTCAATTGGCCACATTTCTCCTGAAGCAGCAGAAGGCGGACCGATTGCCTTAATCGAAAATGGAGACATCATTTCGATTGACTTACCGAACCGTACATTGAACGCAAAAGTATCGGATGAAGAATTAGCAGAACGAAGAAAATCCTTAAAACCATTTGAACCAAAAATCAAAAAAGGTTGGCTAGGAAGATACTCTAAATTAGTAACAAACGCATCTAACGGCGGAATTATGAGTATCTAATTAGATAAAACGTGAGCGCTTGGACTTTTTGATAGAGTCCAGGCGCTTTTTTGTGGATTGGTGAACGTTTTTGCGTGGAAAGGTGAGAAGAGTTGCAAAAAGGGGAGCGGAAGTTGCAAGAAGGGGAGCGGAAGTTGCAAGAAGGGGAGCGGAAGTTGCAAGAAGGGGAGCGGAAGTTGCAAGAAGGGGAGCGGAAGTTGCAAGAAGGGGAGCGGAAGTTGCAAGAAGAAGAGCGGAAGTTACAAGAAGGGGAGCGGAAGTTGCAAGAAGGGGAGCGGAAGTTGCAAGAAGGGGAGCGGAAGTTGCAAGAAGGGGAGCGGAAGTTGCAAGAAGAGGAGTAGAAGTTGCAAGAAGAGGAGTAGAAGTTGCAAGAAGGGGAGCGGAAGTTGCAAGAGGGGAGCAGAAGTTGCAAGAAGAAGAGCGGAAGTTGCAAGAAGGGGAGCGGAAGTTGCAAGAAGGGGAGCGGAAGTTGCAAGAAGGGGAGCGGAAGTTGCAAGAAGAGAGCACAAAGTTACAAGAAGAGGAGCAGAAGTTGCAAGAAGGGGAGCGGAAGTTGCAAGAAGAGGAGCGGAAGTTGCAAGAAGGGGAGCGGAAGTTGCAAGAAGAGAGCACAAAGTTACAAAAAGACGGACATATCAACTTATCAGACAGTGCTTTTCGGCAAAAAAATAAAGGGCATTTCATTTTTGGATTGAATGAAATGTCCTTTAATCGATTAATGGATGTGAGTATAGCAAGTTGTTTTCCTCCGTTAACTTATTGTTGGTTTAAAATACCTCTTTCTTTAGGCGATAAATATCTTGATCGTGTTCCGAGTATTTAGTGTACAAGAATTCCCACTTCTCTGCAGATTTGTCGAGTCTGCCTGATAATTCTTGATGATTTTTGTCTACTTTTTCATTAAGATTTGTCAGCTTTTCATCGAGCTTCGTAACTCTCTCATCAAGATGTTTGATAGCATGTTGGTTTTCGTCCACTTTCTCAGATACTTCTTTAATTGCCTGAAGAATCATGTTTACTTCTTTTGTCTCCACTACGCCACTCCTTCCCGCCTTTTAATGATTACACATAGCTATTATAATACACTATTCTACATATATCACATGTTAAAAAATTCTGAAGAATGAATTCTATTATCCAAATGATATCTCATCATTTGTTATAATAGATATATCGTATGAAAGAGGAGAGAATACAATGGAATACATCGATCAGGAAGAAATGAAAGATGTGAAGAAAATGCATGTGATCCAATTGAATCTGTTTGTGCTTTTCTCTGTGACCATTTTTCTATTGGGAATTTATTCGGGCGACGTGTTATTTCGTTATAGTGTCATCATGTTACTTTTAATATTTCTCATTGTGCCCGAATTATATACAGCGCTAACAGGCGATACGATTGGAACGAGGTTTGTTCGTTATAAAAATGAATTGGATCGAGAGATGTACGGAGAACGTTTATGGCGACGTAAAGCGTGGAACAGAGTTATAGCAAACAGTATACTGTGGATATCGATCATTGCGTTAATAAATTTAGGGGGATATGTAAAACCAAGTGTGTTGATTCTATCCATATTAAGTACTTGGATTGTTTTTTGTATAAAAGAATTTATGGATATGAAAAAATATTAAATTATCGATCGCAGTAGGAGGGGTAGGGCATGTTAACAGAAGCAGAAAATAATAAGAAAAAAGTTGGCGAAGCAGCTGTTGCGTACGTGAAAGACGGCATGACAGTGGGATTGGGAGCGGGATCGACAGTAAATATGATGGTCGAGACACTTGCTAAGCACCTTCATAAGGAAAATATCCAGATTCACGTTGTTCCAGCGTCCATTCATACAGAGCGTTTAGCAAAGAAATTTGGTATTCCGCTCACAGATTTCTCTGAAGTAGAACAGCTCGATCTTATGATTGATGGAGCAGATGAAGTCGATCAACAATTTCAATTGTTAAAAGGTGGCGGTGGTTCACTCGTAAGGGAAAAAATTATCGCATCTGCTGCTCAAGAATTGTTGATCATGGTCGATGAATCAAAATTAGTTGCTACACTAGGGAGATTTCCATTACCTGTGGAGATATTACCTTTTGGCTGGGAGCTTACGGCAAAGAAACTAGCTGAACTTGGGGCTAAACCGAAAATTCGAGGTGGAGAGGACAAACCTTTTGTCACAGATAATCAGCACTATATCTTGGATTGTTCCTTTGGCGAAATACCTAATCCTCAGAGCTTACACAACCAGTTAAAAGGTTTAGTTGGAGTAGTAGAAACAGGTTTGTTTGTTGATATGGTAAGTACGGTGCTCATTTCTTCTGATGGGGAAGTTAGTACGTTATCGAAGAAATAAATACAAAAAAGCAAATTCCCAATCGGAATTTGCTTTTTATAATAGTTCTTATTTCCCGTCGACAACGTCTTTTAAGATTTGGTAAGAACGTTTTTGCTTTTCTGGATCGAAAATATAAGAAACAGCCATTAATTCATCTACTTGATATTTTTCTTGGAAATCTGTTAATTGTTCACGAATAGATGCTTTGCTACCTAGTAGTGTTACACTAGACATAGATGATGCGACATGTTTTTCTTGGGCAGACCACAATTCATCCATATCATCTACAGGTGGGCTTAATGGATTTTTTGTTCCTTTTACAATATTTAAGAAGAACTGTTGCATCGTTGTTGCTTCTTTTCTTGCTTCTTCATCTGTCTCAGCAGCAATAACATTTAAGCAGACCATCATATATGGTTTATCTAAATAAGCAGATGGTTGGAACTCTCTGCGATAAATCGAGATCGCATCTTCCATATGTTTTGGTGCGAAGTGTGAAGCAAACACATATGGTAAGCCCAGTTTTGCCGCTAAATGAGCAGAATCTGTTGATGAACCAAGAATATAAATTGGGACATTCGTGCCTATTCCAGGAAATGCTTTCACAAATCCTTGGTCTTCTTCAGGTCCGAAGTATGTTAATAATGATTGCACATCACTTGGAAAAGTAAAGGTTGAATCATTTTGTGATCTGCGTAATGCACTTGCGGTTAATTGGTCTGTACCAGGAGCTCTACCTAATCCTAAATCTAGACGATCAGGATAAATAGTTGCCATTGTACCAAGTTGTTCCGCTACTGTTAACGGTGCATGGTTTGGTAGCATCACTCCACCTGAACCAACGCGGATATTTTTCGTGTTTTCTAATGTATGTTTCATTAAAATAGTTGTTGCAGAACTAACTAATGTTGTTGTATTGTGGTGCTCAGCGATCCAATAACGCTCATAGCCCATTTCATCAACTGCTTGCGCAAGGTCAACCATTTGGTCAATCGCTTCTTTTGCCCCGTCCCCCTTGCGAATAGGTACAAGGTTAAGAACAGAAACTGGTATATTTATATTTGTCATACGTCATTTCCTTTCTACATTCACATTCCATTTCATCGTAACAATAACTGTTACAAAATAAAATTAATTTGCTTGATCGACAGGACACGTCTGATAGTAGCCTATTTTATCACGGTGCAGGAGTCCGTAATACCCCACTTCAAGATTCGAGTTAAAACAAAGAAGCTAAGTGGAGGATAAACGGATCTAACGTCCTGATAAGTTTCGCTAACAATCAGTGGGAGTCAAAACTCCCGCTGATTGAAGTCTCACTTTATCTTTAGCGGATAACTTATAGAGGATAAGTAATATTGAAGATATTTTTAGGATTACCATATAGAGTTTTAATATTAGGCTCTGTTAAAGTATGTTGTTGATAATTGTGAGAGCAACTGATATCCTTTAACAATAAATCCCGTAGAGAAGCACAGGTTACGAGAATATCTAATTGATGCTCTCACAGTATCAACTTCGACTGGAACTGTTCTTCACGAAATATCTGAACATAAAAATAAGAAAGGGATGGATACAATGCTTTAATGGTGTTGCTACCAAGTATTTAAACAATTATCTTGCTTGGTTTCAAGGCTTAGAAAGTGTCCAACACCAAAGAAATGAAATCACGATAACTGATTTGATTATTAGAGGAAATTTAGTACAGAAATGCTGAAACTTATGATACGCTTAGGTTAAATAAATTTGCTGTATAAATACTGATTCTTATTCAACGAGGTAGGATAATTGAACAAAGAAGATTGAAAGGAAAGTAAAGTAATTCACAAAAAAAGGGGATATAAAAGGTGGATGTATTACTCCAGATAACTATTGGTTTCATAATAATCGGATTTGTTGTTCTCGCTTCTATGAAAAAAGGTATGGAAAGTAAGCTCGCTATTATAAAAGCAGATATGGAAGGCGAGCCAAGTTCAACAAAAAAAGCCAAATCTATAATTTGGTGGATATGGAGTACCACAGCTTGGGGAATAGTTAGTATGTTTCTTGCTGTTTGGTGTTTTCATAATTACTTTGGATAAATGTTGGTTTCAAATGTACTTCAATAAATGGATGCTTTAGTGAAAGAAGACAATATTACTAATTGGAACTTATAATTTTTCACCTAATATCAACAATAAACTTTAACATAGCCTAGTATTAAGCAGTAAAGTAGTTGGGGATGTAACCTGTATTGAAGAAATAAAAAAAGTACTAGTAACTACACTTTCGTGCGACTAGTACCCTGATTTAATTATTTGTTACCTAATTACTACTTTCATGATTATATCATCAGCTTCTTCATCACTTAATCCAAACTCATCTGCAACCTTAGAGATAACCTCTTTTTCTGCATCGAGATCAGTTGGGTCCGTCTCATTCATTAAGTCAGAGTATCGGAAGTAAATATCTAATTCTTCTTCCGTTGGATACTCTCCGTCTTCATAGTCACTAGGTAACATACCACTAGTTAAAGAACCAATATCATACACATATTCATGGTTTGAGTAGTCTCCAGTTTCCACATCTACAGCTTCTTCCCAGTTTCCATTAGGAGAATACTCTGCTTTAGCCATTGAGTACCCTCTATCTACTTGTCTCTCATCATCAATGAAAAATAGAACAATTGCATTAAACGGATTAGAGTCCTTTGCTTCCTCTACTATATCCTTTGTTATTGCCTTTATACCATCTTCTGTGACACTTAAATCTGGTTTTACCCAATACTCTAAACGAATTGCATTACCCACATTCGTATCACCTTGACTCACAATCTCGTATTCAGGAACATCTTCTACCTCTGTTGACACCTCTTTGTCTTCAGTTTCACTATCTTCCTTTTCTGTCACATTCTGTTGATCTTCGTTAGACTTAACATCCTCACTACTGGCATTATCGCTACACCCCGTTATGATTAACGCGGAAATTAATGCTAAAAATATACCTAATTTTACCTTCATATCTCTTGTTGCCTCCATTACTTATGTAAATTTCTTTAGATTACCTATTATAACATAAATTAAACAATGATATGATCTGCACAGGTATTACTGGTTTTTATTGAAAATATCTTTCCATTCAATGGTGACACAGGTCATGAAATAGTGATGATATATGATGCTCAATTTGTTGATGAATCACTCTATAAAACGGATGTTTTTGAAGGAGTAGAAGATGATGGTACAATGTTTAAGTTGTCTTGGGCATCTATCCATGATTTCGAGACGGGTAAACGGAAGCTTGTACCTGATGGATTGCTGGAGTTATTCTATGCTAAAAAAGGGTGGAGATAGGATGAATATTGCTTTTTTTGATCGAGACGGTACGATTATAGAAGATTATCCAGATCATGAATGGACATTCAAAAAGCACCCTGTTTTCATAAATGGTGCGATAGATACGTTGCAGAAGGTTGTAAATGAAGGATATCAGATTATTATTGTGACGAATCAATACATCATTAATGAAGGATATATTACATGGGAAGAATATCAACATATCAACATATCAACCAACAGATGCTAGAGGAATTGAAAAAGCACGGAGTAGACATACTCGATGTTTTTTGCCACGGTATAAACGTCCGTAAAACCCCCACTTCAAGGTTCGAGTTAAAACAAAGAAGCTAAGTGAGGGATAAACGGACGCTAATGCCCTGATAAGTTTCGCTAGCAATCAGTGGGACACTGATTGAAGTCTCACTTTATTGCCCTCATGCACGTCACGAAGGTTGTGCATGTATCAAACCGCGAGATGGTATGATACAACAAGCAATGGAAAAGTATCCAACGATTGATTTAGCGAACTCTTTCATGATTGGTGATTCAGCTGTAGATGTTGAATTGGCAATTGGATTGGGGATAAAAGGCTTTGGTATTAAGGTTGGATCAGAATATAAAGCAGAACATATTGTGCAATTAACAGATATTAGAGAATTGGTGCAGCAAGTAACACTGAACTCGTAGGAGGAAATGGTTTTGGAACACTGGGAAAAATGGGTGCCGATAAATGGGCTACCGTTGAAAATGTATCGCGATCGTTTTTCAGATGATAAAGAAGGGATCGTGTTAGAGTTAAGTGATGATATAGAGAAGATGAAAGTAGTTGTGAAGTTTAATAATGGCGTTTTGTCATACCGAAGTGCCTATGCAGGTGCATTATTAGACACGTTAGAGAAGCTAGAAGAACAATATGGAACAAGCTTTTTTGGTGAATGGACACTGTTCAAAGTGAAAAATTCCGATTATATCAAGTGGTTCCTTCATGAAAGTAAAGGAGTCTATCAAGCAAGTGACATAGAACATTATGTATTCATAACGACAGATGATATGATCGAAGTGTTAGCAACATCCCCGCCAAGCATGATTGTTATGAAAGGATAGCAGGCACCTTTTTACTTATTGTAAAAGGGTGCCTTGTTTGGCGCTCAGTCGAGCGGGAGTAAAGTTTTTTCTTCACTATACCGCGAGTAGGAAGATCCGCTATGTGAAAGGGTAGAGCACGGTTCATCATCACAAGTAAAGGAATAAGACTGTTTGTCGGTTTTAACTATCACCTCATAGTGAAAAATCGATGATGGGTCTGCCACGTTGAAGCGGCTTACTCCTGTATCAATTGCATATATGGTTTCATTCGATGCGATTTCCTGATACTCCTCACTGTCTATTACCATTTTTGTCATTTCGGCTAATAAATCTCGATCGTCCAAGTCAGGCGTATAAGTGCTTTTGATAAAGCTTGTGACACCAAGATATATATTGAAACCTAGGCTAATGACAAAAAGGCTAATAAATATGATTAATGTTATATTTTTCTTCATTTGTATACCTCTATTATGCATTTTATACCATATTATAACATTAAAAGTAAAAAAGTATTAAATTATTTTTCTGCAACAATAAGAAATCTCTTAGAATTGGTTTGAATCCCTTTTTCCGTCTGATTATCTGCAATAAAATCTTCGAGAATATCAAAGTCTTTTGGCTCATCACCAAAATGCGGAATAATCGGCGTATGCTTGAGTAAGAAGATAAGGTCACTTGGCCGATGATAGTATTCCACCGCATCATAATCAAAGGCTTGGACATTCGTAAAGCCTACCTCTGTCAGCTCTTCGATATAGCGATTTTTCAGCGAACCGTCTGGTTCATTTAATGCTTGTCCTCTACCAAAAGCTTGTTTGAGGTTTATTTTATCATTTTCGCTAACCTGTTGTGTGAGGAAGTAGCCACCATTCTTCACGACTCGTGCAACTTCATTGGCGAAAAACGTTGCATGACGACAACTGACCACATCGAAAAAATCAGCAGGGAATTGTAAGGTATCAGCAGACATTTGGGAGAAACGAACGTTAGTAAGCTTGGACTGATGTAAGTTAGTTCGAGCTGTTTCTACCATTCCTTTTGACAAGTCGATTCCTACTGAAAAAAGGAGAGACGCGGCAACCTCTAATAACCTTTCGCCACCACCTGTACCGATGTCTAGCAGTATATCTGTTTTGCGAGCGCGTTTCGTGACTTCTTCATAAAAGTCCCATTTAATCCCTTCAGTAGAGGTTCTTACCTTGCTAAAATCCCAACCATTTTCGATGCTAACTTCTTCGTAAAATCGTTCATAATCCATTTAGTCCACCTCGTTGACATAGATTTAGATTACTTTTGTCATCAGAAAATCTGTCTGTTCTTCATCTCCCATAAAAAAGGAATGACTCCCAGTTTGGATGAATCCCATCTTCTTATAAAAGGCAAGCGCATTATCATTTTTCTCCCATACGCCTAGCCAAATTTTATTTTTTTGTTTTTCCTTTGCGATGCTGGTAGCTTGATTAATCAAATAGTTGCCTATTCCATGTTTTTGATAGTTCTTTTTTATATAAATACGTTCCACTTCCAGGGCATCTTCTCCCATATCCTCTGTTTGGGCATTACCAGTATTAAGCTTTAAATAACCAGCGATTTGGCCATCGATATAGGCGAAAAAGAAATGAGAGAACGGATTGCGTAGTTCTTGATCAAGTTTTTGTAATGTAAATGCTTCTTCTAAATACGCTTCCATTGCTTCGGCGGTGTTTTGTTCGCGAAATGATTCATCAAACGTTTCATAGCTGATTTCTCTTAGTGTATGTATGTCTTCTACTGTGCAAGTTTTTAGTGTGATGTTCATTGTTGGTTGCTCCTTTATGTTGTTTGTTTCCATATTTACGAAGTACTAGACTCATCGTCTATTTCTATAAGCGTTATTATCTTGTTTATATCATCAATTTCAAGAACATTGGCTATTTTTTCGATATGCTCTAATTGAATTCTTTGGCGTTTTCCATTTGCTAGCTCACTTAAAGTTGCCCGGCGAATCCCTGTTAATAAATGGAGTTGGTTTATGCTTAAATTATATTGATGAAGCAGTTCATTAAGTGCTATGTTTACTTTTTTCAAATTTCTTCCTCACTTCTGTATAAATGATTGACTGTACTCATAAGCGTACTATATAATTTAACTCAAGATTGTACGCTTAAACGTACAAAAATAAAAGGAGGAGTAAAATTGGTAGGAGAAGATGTCAATGAAATCAATGAAGTATCATTATTAAAACGTATAGAAAAAATGAGAAGAAAATTAGTAAATGATGCATTTAGAGATGGTTTCACTGCTCCATCAACGATTAAACAAAGTGAATTGTTAGATGAACAAATAGAAACTTATCAGAAGATGATTAAAAATATGTAATTTTCGTTTTTAAAATTTATTCACACTATTTCCTCCTTGGTAGGTAGATGGAAATGGAGAAAACGAAATATTCAGTGTTCAAGTAAGATATTTTTTATATTTTGAACCTATCTCCTTCTGCATTTCGTCTAATTGGTAGTAAAGGGGTGAAATGGGTGGATGAAGTGAATAAAAGTATATTAGTAGATTTAATGAAGAAACATGGATCAGATATTAAACGTATCATTTATTCCTATGTAAACGATGAAAAGATAGCTGAAGATTTAACACAGGATACATTTGTGAAGGTGTTTAAGCATCTAGATACGTTCAATGATCAATCCAATATACATACCTGGATAGTTAGAATCGCGATTAACACAGCGAAAGATTATCTAAAAAGTGCTTTCTATCGAAAAATAACATTCGGATTAGGTAATAAAGAAGAAGTAGATAAAAAAGGGACGCCAGAAACTTTTGTTGTCAAGAAAGCTTGGAATGAGAAGCTGTTGGAGCATGTGTTGGCGCTGCCTATCAAATATAAAGAAGTGCTTATTTTATTCTATTATAAAGATTTAACTGTTGCGGAGATGAGCGACATATTGAACAAATCACCTCATACGATTAAAACACGCTTACGAAGAGCAAAAGATAGATTAAAGAAGCAAATGGGGGAGGAGGAGCAGGAATGGAGAAAGATTTACCAAATTTGAAAAAAAGCTTATCATCGATAGAATTCAGTGAAGCTAGTTATGAAAAGGTGCTGCAAAAGGTTGAACAGCAGCATGTACCGCATCAAATAAAGAAGAGATGGAGAGTGGCTGTGAATTTTAGCTTGTTGATAGTAAGTCTTGGTATTCTTTTTCTAGCAGTTTGGTCTGGCGTTATGGAACCAACTATGCCAGTAGCTAAAAATGCAGCGGTATCTACTATTAGTTTTGGGGAAAAAAAGCTACGTTCCAACATTTCCGATGAATCTATCACGTATATTCCGTCCGAACAAGAAGTTGCTGAGCTAGATATTCCTAAACAAATTGCGGATATATTAGAGGATAATCCCAACTTTAATGATAATCAAAGTGTTTCCTATACGGTCACAGAGGATAGCACAGTAAAAGATACAAGGGCTCATTACCATAGTTATCCAGAGATTTTCGTAGCGGAAGCAGTTTATAAAAAGAATTTTACGATTTCTGAAATAACAGAAGAGGTGGAAAGTTGGTTTTTGCCTCATCAATCAATGGAGGAACTGACGATACAAGGAGAAAAGGCTATTTTGCATGAAGTAGATGATATTTGTGAGCTTCACATCATAACAACCAACAAATTATATACAG
This sequence comes from Gracilibacillus pellucidus, assembly GCF_033949965.1. Lineage (NCBI taxonomy): Bacteria > Bacillati > Bacillota > Bacilli > Caryophanales > Bacillaceae > Gracilibacillus > Gracilibacillus pellucidus. The sequence continues at coordinate 91,979 of NZ_JAWZSR010000009.1, forward strand.
TAGCTGGTGCTGATCGAGAAACAGTCCTAAAAATAGCAGACAAAATTGATTTTTAATAATGATAAAAGATGATTATACATAAACGATGATTACCCTTTTATTTTTACGCTCTTAACGCTCCTTGTAATCCTTCAGCTGCATAGTAGAAGAGAACTCCATTATGGTAAGTAAGTAAACACATGACAGGCTTATCAATAGATCGACTTCATATGAGGGGTGGCGCACTGATTTCCCTTTCTTGAATGCTTAGTCAAGAGATGAGGTGACGCCTATGGATATCGAAAACGTTTTGGCAATAATGATTTCATTTTTGTCTCTAATGATCTCTTTTGGGATGTTAGTAGCAATACATAGTATTTCTGAAGAACATTATTCCAAACCCGAAAAAATGATAACAATGATCGAGCCATCACCTATTGACTCTCACGTTACGTAATAGCTTAAAGTAACAAATGTAAGTATTAAAAAGGTAAGGGTGATAGCGATGAACATAGTAATAGAAGATACAATCGAACAGTATGAGAAGTTATATTCCATGGAAGAACGAGAAGACTTCTTTCGATATTCAATGATGAAGCCTTTTGAAAAGATGTGGCAAACCATTAATGTTCCTTTAAAGGCTAAAAAACAAGGCGGATATGATGTTTTAATGGCAACAAAAATGTTAGGATATCTTAGTCTGTCAGATGATGAAATGGGAAGAAAAGCATTGAAGAATTTAAAAGAAATTCAAGCTCTTCAAACGGCACATACGACATTGAGTGATTGTGTTAATTTTATGGAGAAAAATAACATAAGTATAAATGCTGATGAATTGAGATTTGGAATGTATATAGCTGATCCGGATAAGCTAACGTTACAAAAAGGCTATTGTGGATTTGGCGGAATTCCAGGATTTATCCAAGTATCCATTTTTCCGAATTCGTATAATGTTCCAAGACTTCCTGCTGTCATTGCGCATGAGTTTCATCATAATATCCGTTTTTCCTATGTTGATTGGGATCATGGAAATGTAACCGTTGGAGATTACTTAATTATAGAAGGATTAGCGGAGTCTTTTGTAAAAGAACTGTATGGAGAAGCTCTGTTAGGGCCTTGGGTTACCTCGTTTGATCAAGAGAATTTGGCATATTCAATAGAGATAATAAGAGATTCATTAGAAATAAAAGGATTTGCTGAGGTTAGTAGTTTTATGTTTGGTGACACTATTGCAGAGGAACAGGGCTATCAACCTGTTGGACTTTCGCCATTTGCAGGTTATGCAGTAGGATATCAAGCAGTACAATCTTTTATGAAAGAGCATCATGTAGGGATAGGGGAAACAACCTTATTAAGTACTAAGGAAATTCTGCATAATTGTACATTATTTTCTTAAAAGTAGTGGTAGAGCTACGATTGGACCTTTATGGGACAGAATTTTAATTCCATAACTACAGCAATCGAAAAGAAGACCCATTAATCATTTGGATATCATCTCTTTCCTGTACCTGTTTGATCAGTTTTACGAGTGCTGCATCTTTTTGTTTGGCTTCAATCATACAATCTATTTGCGGCACTGTTCCGTTTATTTCTTTTAAGAACCGAAAAAACATCTCCAAATCAATATAATCAGCATGATGTCGAATTTTATCTGTGCTTTTAGGACTGGATATATGCATTTTAATTGGGAGAGGTGAGTGCGCCCATGTTTTTACGATGCGCTCCCAGTTTTCTTCCCAGTTTTCGTTTTGATGATGAACAATATGGTGATGATAGTCAAATACGAGTGGAACACTTAATTTTTCACATAAAAACAGTGTATCATCTAATGTGAAAGAAGTATCGTCATTTTCAAGCATGATCATTTTTTGAATAGCACTAGGAACGACCATCCAATTATCAATAAACCGCTCTAACGATCTCTCTGTTTCTTTATATTTCCCACCAACGTGCATTACACAACGATGCTCGGGGTTTATTCCCATCCCTTTTAATAATAAATAATGCATTTTTAAGGTCATGACAGAATTTTTTAGAACTTCTTTTTTTGTGGAATTTAGTAGGACAAAATGATCTGGATGAAAATCTACTCGGATTTGATGCTCCTTCACATAGTCTCCGATTTCTTTTAGCTTTTCTTTGAGTGGTTTCATGTAATTCCAATCCTGAAGTTCCTCATGGTTAGCTAATGGGATAAGTCTTGAAGTCATACGGTAAAAGTAAACGTCTGAAGCTACATTATGTCTCAAAATTCTTAATGTGTTATGCAAATTATTGATGGAAATTCGTTCTAATTTACGAATGGCTGCTTCTCTATCAGCAATCATATCAAATTGTTTAAATGTCATCGTTTGGGACGGTGAGGCATTTTGTACATAGTTGCTCATTGCTACATAGCCAAGTCTTATAATTGTCATTGTGAACCTCCAAGTAGTTTATGAAAGTTTGTAATAATATTTTACCTGGGACTCATTAAAATATGTATGAACAGGAGAGGGAAATGAAAAGACTTGGTCATTCCTCACGTCCTCTATATTTACCTACTAAATTCTCTATTATGGAAATGTGTCAAGCCCAAGCTCTGTCTGTATTAGACTCTTAACGCACCACGAAATCCTCTGGCTGCATAGTAAGAAGAAGCGCCATTATGATAAGTAAATACGTGATCATAACGACAATCACAAAATAGCGCACCACCAAGTTCTCTGATTGGAGCGGGAGTTTGGATCCAGCTTGATGTTTTCAGATCAAAACGTTCAATTTCCTGTAATGCGCGATATTGTTCTTCGGTTAATAGGTCAATTCCCATATCATTGGCCATATCGATCGCATTATGTTCAGGCTTGTTCTTTTTTCTCGATTCGAGCGCTTCCCTGTCATAACAAGCACTTCTGCGGCCTTTAGGACTTTCAGTAGAGCAATCGAAGAAAATATATGCATCATTTTCTGCATCATAATCAACAACATCTGGTTCACCGCCTGTTTTCTCCATTTCATTGAGTGACCATAGTTTTTCTGTGTTTGCTTCAAGTTTAGCTTGAACAGTTGCCCATTCTAGTCCTTCGTGTCGGTGCATGTTTTGTTCGAAGCGCTGACTTAGCGTGTTTAGTAACACTGTTTGTTCTTCCGCGGATAATTGCTTTTTAGTCATAATGGATTTCTCCTTGTCTATATTCATTATCTTGATTATAGGGAAAAGTCATAACGTTTGGCAAATGTTATCGAAACACTTTTCGTATTCATCTAATTAGATTATAATCAAATTAGATAGGGGGAATAACGATGCAATTAAGTAAAATCGTCCATTTTCATAAAACGATCGGTGATAAGACACGTATTCGGATTATCTATTTGTTGAAATCAGGGCCACTTCACGGTCAAGCGATTGCCGGAAAACTAGGATTAAAGCCTCCGACAATCTCCCACCATTTAGCCAAATTAAAAGAAATCGATGTCGTAACACAAAGACGAGATAAGAATACAATTTATTTTTATTTAAATGAAGAAAAACTGAAACGAATGGCAGAAGCCATTACAAAAATAGGTGGAATAAACCTAGACAATGAGCTAATTGTTAGTGAAGAAGAAAAAGCAAAAGTGATTCAGAACTTTATTGACAGTACCGGCAGATTAAAAACAATTCCAGCCCAACGAAAAAAGAAAAATATTTTGCTAGAGTACATGGTGAGAGGCTTGGAGCAAGGTAAGCAATATAAAGAAGAAGAGATTAACGAGCATATTCTTCGCTATCATGAAGATTACGCAACAATCAGACGCGAATTTGTCATGACACAATTTATGTATCGACAAGATGGCGTTTACGAATTAAATCCAAAAGAAATGTGGCCTGTGTAGACAGGTCATTTTTTAAAAAGAACTAATTAGATATATATCAAATTTCATTAATGGGGGGAATAAATCGATGTTAGGATTTTCATTATTAAAAGAAGAACCACAATATCGAATCATCTTTTGGAGTTCCGTACTAAATAAAATGGGAGGAAGGTTTGCTCAAGTTGGCTCGTTTGCACTTCTTTATCTTTTAACAGAATCAGGAATGGCACTAGGTATATTAATGGCCTTACTTGTTCTACCAACGATTATTTTAGCTCCACTTAGCGGATATTTAGCAGATCGTTTTCATAAAGCAAAATTACTATTTTGGACAGATATGATAAGAATGCCATTTGCTTTACTTCCTTTATGGGCAGCCTCTTCCGAACAATTAGGGTTGTTATATGTGAGTACGTTTATGGTAGCGAGTGGGGAGGCAATCTATCGACCTATTCGTTTCGCCATTATTCCTGATATAGTTCAAAAGAAGAATATAGCTGAGATTAATGGGTTAGAGCAAAATATTGTTGGCATCACTTTAATTTTTGGTTCCCTTATGGGTGGTATAATAGCCTTTTTTGTTAATACAGAAGTATTATTTATCTTTCATGGATTATTCCTTTCGGCTGCGGCAATATTCGTTTGGCGTTTAATGAAAACAGATAAATTGGTTCATCATGCCACAAAATCCTCTGATAACGCCAATGTATGGTTACTTATTCAAGTTGCTATATTACGTTCGTTTGTGATTGTCATGTTATTGATGCCCCTAGCGAATGGTGTGGATAATGTAATAGTTAATTTAATTGCACTGGATGTGTTTGACAAAGGTGATTTAGGTGTGGGAATTATATATGCTGCATTAGGTGTTGGATTTGTTTTAAGTTCTTGGATAGCACAATGGTTGCGAGGAAAATACATTGCTATTGGGATTTCGATGATTTTATTGGAAGGAATCGGTCATCTGCTGTTAAGTCAGTCAGTCTTTTTTGTGCAAGCAGTTTTAATTGCTATTTTCATTACATTCGTTGGAGGTATCAGTAATATTTGTTTTGATTCTGTCTTGATGAGGATATTGCCAGCATCTAATCGAGGTTTTCTATTTGGAGCATTATCCATGCTTCAAAATAGTTCAATGGGGATTGCGATGATTGGAGCCGGATTTCTTATGGAATGGCTATCCCCCTTACAAGGCTCCCTTTTTATCGGGGTAATATACATCTTTTTCACCTGTATCTTCCTGTTAGTATTTAATCAAGTAAACATTCGTCGATCAATACGCCAGTTAAGACAATACGGTTAAAGATGCATCGGCGGATTTGCTGACAAAAAGGAGAGGAAATAGGTGTGGAAAGTGTTGGTAAACGGATTTGCTGACAAAACCGAGAAGAAATAGGTGGGAGAGTGTTAGCAAATAGATTTACTGACAAAACGGAGAAGAAATCAGTGAGAAAGTGTAGATAAACAAATATATCTACAAAGCGGAAAGGGAATCAATGAGAAAGTGTAGATAAACAAATATATCTACAAAACGGAGAGGAAATCAGTGAGAAAGTGTAGATAAACAGATATATCTACAAAACGGAGAAGAAATCAGTGAGAAAGTGTAGATAAACAGATATATCTACAAAACGGAGAGTGAATCAGTGAGAAAGTGTAGATAAACAGATATATCTACAAAACGGAGAAGAAATCAGTGAGAAAGTGTAGATAAACAAATATATCTACAAAACGAGAGAGAAAAAGAAAATAAAGTGTAGATAAACAGATTTATTTATAAAAATCCAGAGCAAAAGAGAGTAGTTTGTTCATAAATAGTACATATTACCCTTAATTCTAAATGATGGAAATTACCTATTGAAGTTACTATTCATTAATGATAGGTTGTATTTTGTTGGTAAATTTAGAATGATGAGGTGACGAAGTGGAAAATCGTGATACACAAGATCTGGAACAATCAGAGCAGATAGAAGATACGGTAGAGCAAGGAACAGATGAGACTTTGCCTGTTGCAAAGGAAGAAAAAAAATCGGCGATGAATGCTGCTTTTAAGAAGAGTGTGAAAGAGACACAAAGCATTTTGTTGGATTCCATTTTACGACCGCATGCTGTTATTAGTTCTAATAGAGCGATAAGTATGCAAACAAGTGGACTTATTTTGGTGGTTTTATCCTTGTTAATAGGTATTTGTACCTTCTTGTTTTATCGATTTGGATTTGAAGGACTTTTAAGTTATTTTTCAACTGTTAGTTTTACGTTAATCTTTAGTACGGCACTTTCATGGATAATTACGTTTGCGGTTGGTTATTTCTCTCTTTACTTATTCTTGCTTTATGCAGGGAACAAAAAGATGGAGCATAAGCAATTGCTGACACATTATGCAATTGTGAACATACCTTTTGCAATCATATTTTGTTTAGTAACGTTATTCTTTGGATTTTTATTAGTAGATCTCTTTGTTCTTACCTATCTATTTTCTATCATGCTTTATGGTGTGCTTCATATTTACTTATTTATGGTTCATATGGAAAAACCAAAATTCGATTTATATTGGACAATTGCCGCATACTTACTTATTTTAATTGCTGCGACTTATCTATTAAACGGATTTGATATGACTAATTTTTAAAAAAGCAGGAGATTTGAACTGCACCCCAATTGTTAGACACAATCTAACAATTGGAGGTGCAGTTTTTTTATGCAAAAGGTGATGTATATCACAGAATAATAAACAAGAAGCAAGTATAATAATACAAAATGTGAAATGTTGAGCAATAAGAGAAATAGGAGGTTAGCGATATGGAAAAGCAAAAGCTTATTTTAATTGGAAATGGTATGGCTGGGATTCGTACGATTGAAGAGATAATAAAGTTGTTACCTGATTATTTTGAGATAACAGTCTTCGGCAAAGAGCCATACCCGAATTATAATCGAATTCAATTATCAAATGTGTTACAAGGGGATACGGAACTGAAGGACATTATATTAAATGAATGGCAATGGTATGAAGACAATAATATTTTGCTTTATCCAGGAGAAACGGTTGTGAAAATTGATAAGGAGCGGCAAGTCGTTTTTACAGACAAAGGAAAAGAAGCGGAATATGACTATCTTATTATTGCGACAGGTTCACATCCATTTATTTTACCGATTCGAGGTTCTGATAAAAAAGGTGTTACTGGTTTTCGTGATATAGCTGATTGTGAAGAGATGATCAAAACCTCCAAAACATATCAACATGCAACGGTTATAGGTGGTGGGCTTTTAGGTTTAGAAGCTGCGCGTGGTTTATTGAATTTAGGGATGAAAGTAGATGTCATCGAGCTTGCTGATTATTTGATGGAAGCACAACTAGACCAAACAGCGGCAGGATTACTTCAAGAAGAATTAGAAACACAGGGGATGCAGTTTCATTTTAATAAACAAACAACAGAAATATTAGGAGATGAGCGTGTAACAGGGATTCAATTTCAAGATGGGCAAGTGATACAGGCAGATTTAGTCGTGATGGCAATTGGGATAAGGCCGAATATTCAGCTTGCGAAAGAAACAGGACTTACCGTTAATCGAGGCATTGTCGTCAATGATTTTATGCAAACAAATGTAGCGAATATTTATGCGGTAGGAGAGTGTGCGGAGCATAATCATACAACTTATGGTTTAGTTGCCCCGTTATATGAACAAGGCCAAGTGTTGGCGAAACATATTTGTGGCATGAACCATCAAGGATACAAAGGCTCTATTGTTTCGACACAATTAAAAATATCAGGTGTAGATGTTTTTTCAGCAGGAATTATTAACGAGACAGCAGATACGAAAGCGATGAAGGTATTGGATGAATGGCAGAAAACGTATAAAAAAATCGTCATTCAATCAGGCAAAATCGTTGGAACTGTTTTGTATGGCAATACGAAAGAAGGCGCTAAATTATTCAGTTACATGAAGAAAAATGCCAGCATTGAGGACTATTTAGCAAGCCAGCAAAATGCGGAGGAAGAAGAAAGTATTGTGCAATCAATGGGAGATGAAGAAGTCATTTGTGGTTGTAATGGTGTTTCTAAAGGAACGATTGTCGAAGCCATTAACCGAGAGGGTCTCACTTCATTAGAAGAAGTGAAAAATGTAACGAATGCGGCTCGTTCTTGTGGTCAATGTAAAGGGATGGTTACGGATTTATTAGAATTAACATTAGGGGATGATTATAGTGAAAGCAGTAGTGAAACTATCTGTAGTTGTACCGATTTATCTCGTGAGCAAGTAATAGCGGCAATTCGTGAAAAAGGATTGACCCATACAAAAGAAGTCATGAATGTTCTAGGTTGGAAAACAGAGGAAGGCTGTTCCAAGTGTCGGCCAGCACTAAACTATTACTTAGGAATGGTGCATGCAGCAGATTATGAGGATGAACGCGAATCTCGTTTTGTCAATGAACGGTTACATGCCAATATCCAAAAGGATGGCACCTATTCAGTTGTACCAAGAATGTATGGTGGTGTGACAAATGTAGAAGATTTACGCAAAATTGCTGATGTGGCAGAGAAATATCAAGTTGGCATGATTAAGTTAACTGGTGGACAACGAATAGACTTACTAGGAATTACAAAAGAAGATTTACCAGATGTGTGGAAAGATTTAGGGATGCCATCAGGCTATGCTTACGGAAAATCAGTCCGGACGGTTAAAACATGTGTTGGTGCACAATTCTGTCGTTTCGGTACACAAGACTCCGTCGGTATGGGGATTCAGTTAGAGAAGAAATTTGAAGGATTGAATACACCACATAAAGTAAAAATGGGTGTTTCCGCTTGTCCACGTAATTGTGCAGAAGGTGGCGTAAAAGATGTCGGTGTCATCGGATTAGATGGTGTTTGGGAAGTATATGTTGGTGGTAATGGTGGTACAGATTTAAGGCAAGCGGAACTGTTAGTAAGAGTGAAAACAGAAGATGAAGTATTAGCATACACAGCAGCATTTTTGCAATATTATCGTGAAAATGCCAACTACTTGGAACGTACCTCTGCATTTGTTGAACGAGTAGGTCTAGAACATGTGCAAGAAGTAGTAATGGATGAGCATGTTCGCCAAGCATTGAATGAGCGGATGGAGCGCGCATTGTCAGCTTATCAAGAACCATGGCAAGCGGTAATAGAAGATGAACAAACGGTGAAGGACCTGTATCAAAACATTCAAACACACTAAGAAGAAAGGGTGACGTGTAATGGAACAAACGGTGAAGAAAGTACGAATCGGACAAATGGATGATTTCCCGATAAGCCTTGGCAAAGCAGTGATGGTAGGGGATAAAGAGCTAGCCGTTTTTCGTTTAGCGAATAACGGCATCAAAGCAATCGAAAATAAATGTCCACATCGAGGAGGAAAATTATCAGAAGGTATAGTTTCAAGTCAATACGTATTTTGTCCGATGCATGATTGGAAAATTAACATAGCAGATGGCGAAGTGCAAGCACCAGATGAAGGATGTGTACAGACATTTAAAACGATTATTGAAGCAGAAGAAGTGTATGTAGAGCTACCGATTTGAAATCGACTAGTGAGTCAGACTTTATCATGGCAAAAGGGATGCGCAAGTGGCAATTGCCTGATGAAAAGCCGAAACGGAGTAGAATCAAAATATAGGTCAATCATAAGCGTGATGAGTGCCCGAATCACAGTAAGCTCAAATTTTAGGGCATTCATCAGCCTCATAGATGACTTCATTACAGCACAGCACTAATTGGAGTCTCTCTTTATATGGAAATGAAAAATGTACCTTTTGTCATTAAAATGAGATTATCGATAAGTTGGATATAATTGTCTAGATAGCCGAAGAGTAAATGATTCAGAAATTAGAGATAAATTAATAGCGTATCAGAAAAAAGGTTCCGGTCACTAAATAGGTGAGCGGAACCTTTTTAAAAACGTCAATTATATTACTAGTACAACACAAAGTATTTATCACGGTGCATGAATCCGTAAAACCCCCACTTCAAAGTTCGAGTGAAAACGAGGAAGATAAGTGGGGATAAACGGACGCTAACTCCCTGATAAGTTTCGCTAACAATTAGTGAGAGTCAAAAACTCCCACTGATTCAAGTCTCACTTTATTGGAACTTTAACCATTTAATGTTAATATAAAGTGAGTATTGTTATGCAGATGATAAAGCAAAGGAGAATAAAAATATATGCTTGGTTACTATAGTAAGCTTTCTTCAGAAGTATACGATTTAGACAAATATATTGGTCTGTCATATGGTGATGTGGAATTTTATCATGAGCGTTTAGCTACTTGCAAAGGCAAAATTTTGGAGCCAGGGGTTGGAACAGGTCGTATTCTTATTCCACTTTTAGAAAAAGGCCTAGATGTTGAAGGATTTGATGTATCGGATGAAATGTTAAAAATATGCCAGCAAAACTGTGCAGACAGAGGACTACATCCGACATTGTTCCAAGGAGAAATGGAGTCCGTTTCATTAGACACAAACTATGAAGCTATTATTGTGCCAACCGGAACATTCCTATTATTACATAAAAGAGAAGATTCGATTAGAGCGTTAGAAAATTTTTATCGGCATCTATCTGATGGAGGCAAGCTAATCATCGATATCTTTTTGCAAGAAGATTTCTCTATGGACAAAGTATCGACAAGGACATGGGAAGCTGATGACGATCATATGATTACATTAGAAAGTAAAATAGTAGAGGTAGATTATATCAATCAACATACCATTTCCCATCATCGTTATGAAAAATGGCGTAACGGTGAGCTAATCCAAACAGAGTTAGAACGTTTTCCGCTCCGCTGGTATGGAGTAGAAGAGTTTAAGCTATTACTTGAAAAGGTTGGTTTCACGGATATTACGATCTCCTCCGATTATGTTTATGGACAATATCCGACTAAAATGAATGAAATCATTACGTTTGAAGCGGTTGCGAAAAAATAAGCTGGGGAGGATGGTAAGATATCATGAGAAAAGTAGAGGTTTGCCCATCAAATGAAAATTGGCCATCGATGTTTGAAGCAGAAGCGAAAAAACTACAATCTATTTTTGGACAAGAAATGATAGCCATCCACCATATCGGCAGTACTTCTGTTCCAGGATTACAAGCGAAACCGGTCATTGATATGATGCCCGTTGTTAAGAATATTGATGATGTAGACGCATTCAATCAAGAAATGAACAAGCTCGGATATGAATGCAAAGGGGAAAATGGTATCTCTGGTAGAAAATATTTTCAAAAAGGTGGAGACGATCGTACACATCATGTCCATATTTTTCAGCATGGTAGTGATGAAATCAACCGACATCTAGCATTCAGAGATTATTTGCGAAGCCATCCAGAAGATCGAGAACGTTACGGAACATTAAAAGAGCGTTTAGCACAACAATTCCCGGATGATATGATTTCATATATGGAGGGGAAAGATGGGCTTGTGAAGGAGATAGAAGCAAAGGCGCTGAAAATATGGGATGAGCAAAAAGGGAGATAACAAGTATGGATGTAGTATGTAAAAAAAATGAAGCCGTTTTTAATTATAGAGTGGCTGGAATATGGATCGAGAACGGCCATGTCCTTTTACATAGAAGCGCTAACGATAAGAAATGGTCACTCCCAGGTGGTAGAGTTGCTTTAACAGAAGATTCACCAACAAGTCTAAAAAGAGAATTTCTCGAAGAATTAGATATAGACGTACAAATAGGCCGTTTAATTTGGGTAGTGGAGAATTTTTTTACCTATGAGGAGAATCTCTTTCATGAAATTGGCTTCTATTATACGGTTACATCGGATAATCATGCTATGGTCATTGATCAGACTCCTTTTTATGGAGCAGAAGGTGACCGACTTGTTTTTCAATGGATACCAATCAGCCAATTGAAAGAGGTGGAACTATATCCAGCGTTTTTAAGAACTGCATTAACCGAATTGCCTTCTCATCCAGAGCATATCATTGTAAAACAAGAGGATGAGGTGAACAAAGGATGAGTGGATATAACAAACTTGTTCGTATCAATGATGAACATACCTCATTATATATCGCCGATCAAGTGAAGGATAAAGATAGTAGATACCACGGAGGGATTATTAACAAAACTACAGGTATACCAAGCCCTAGCCATGTTGGCACAAGCAGTGTGATTGGGACGTGGGTATGCTCGTATGTTAATAAAGACTCAACATACTTTCATCAACAAGCATTAGCAGAAAGACTGACAGATGCACTGGATTATATGTTAAACCAACAGCATGAAGACGGTACAATATCACCGGGTTGGACCAATTATCATTCACCACCAGATACAGCTTTTATTGTAATAGGTTTTGCGCAAGTCTATCATTTATTACAAAATGATGGAGCCAATCTATTAGCTGAAAAAGTGACATTATTTTTAGTAAGGTCGATTCCAGCCATGTTAACTGGTGGTTGTCATACACCTAACCATCGCTGGGTCTTAACTGCCGCTCTGGCAAATCTTTATGCGATCTTTCATGATCCAGCATTAAAACAAAGAGCAGAAGAATGGCTCCGAGAAGGAATTGATATATCTGAAGATGGTGAATGGACGGAAAGGAGTAATGGCATATATAATTCCGTCAGTAATATTTGCTTATATTACACTGCTTCACTCCTAGATAAACCAGCATTATTTACGTATATCCGAAAAAACCTTGATATGATGCGATATCTTGTCCATCCAGATGGAGAAGTAGTCACTGATTATTCAGGACGGCAAGATTTAGGTAATGCATATGATCTGTCACCATATCACTTAATCTATCGCTTAATGGCCTTTAAGGATGCCAATTCAGAGTACATGGCGATGGCTGATCAAGCATTAGAAAAAATCAACGATATAGGCCCTGTTAATAATCATCTTATGCTCGGATATTTAACTTTTCCCCATATTCAACAAGAACATATCACAAGAGCTGACCTACCAAAAACATACGAATTATTGATTAATGAAGATTATAATATAAAAGAAAATCTACACAAGATGGAAATGGTGGGACATCACGCCAACATAAAACATAGTAGCATGCATACTTCGTTTGGAGCACCAACTGTAAGATATCGTAAAGACGATGTAAGCGTGACAATTATGGGGATGAATCCATCATTTTTTTCTTTACGTTACGGGAAAATAAAGCTACTAGGCACACAACTATACACTAGTTTTTCCCCAGGAGTGGTTGAATTTGATTCTATTAAGAAAATCGATGGTGGGTATCGTTTATCAACGGTGTTAGAAAAAGGTTATACAGGCCCACTACCTCAATCAACCAGTGGTGATACAAGTATATGGTATCTGCTTCCACATCAATTAAGAGAAGCTACTCATGTGCAAACGTTTAGCGTATGGGTGGATATCATTAGAGAAGGGGAGAACTGGAATATTCATATACATGCTGATGACCTACAAGATGTGTTTATGCAAGTAGTTTTTATTGTTGATTCAAGTACGGTAATTGCTGGAACGGGTATCGAGAAAATAGAAGATAACCATTACTTTTGGAAAAAGGATAGCTTAGCTATGCAAAATGGGCAGGATAAAATAATGATAACAGCTGGTGCATTTGAACATTGGCAACCATCTTTAGGAGATATACATGTAACGAACAATCTCACATTCTATCGAGTAAATTTACTTTCTCCGACTGATAAATCGTTTAAGCTGTTTTTATCACGGTGCATGAGTCCGTAAGATTCCCGCATCAAAAAGAAATGTACGTAAGTTAACCGAGCAAGTTTAGAGAAAGAGTGCAGATGAATTTTTTTCATTCAGGCTACTTGGTCAAAGAAAAGGAGTAAATATTCATGGAATACTTCAAATATCTAAGACAGTATGTAGGTAATAAACCAATTATATTACCTGGATCAGTTGTTATCATGATAAATGAACAGGATGAGATATTGTTACAGGAGAGACATGATGGGAAGTGGGGATTGCCAGGTGGTTTAATGGATTTAGGGGAGAGTTTTGAAGAGGTAGCGAAAAGAGAGATTTTTGAAGAAACAGGATTAGTAGTGGAAAATCTGACATTATTGAATGTATTCTCTGGTTCTAACTATTACTTGAAAGTCCAAAATGGAGACGAACTATATTCGGTAACTGCTGTATATTATACGAAAGATGTTTGTGGAGATTTAAAGATTGATTATAGTGAATCGAAAGATATGAGATATTTTGCCGTGGATAATTTACCAAGTGAATTAACTGAAAATGATAAAAGTTTTATTGCGGAATATATAAATAAGGGAAGTTATTGAATAGTCGGATACAAGGAATGGAAAATTAATGGTTTTGAGGAGGGAGAAGACAGTGAAAAACAACATACACATATTAGGAGCATCTGGTTCTGGAACATCGACATTAGGCGAAGCTCTATCAGACGTATTACCACATACAAAGCTTGATTCTGATGATTATTTATGGGAGACCAAGTATACAGAATTAAGGTCCGCGCCAGAAAGACGTAGTATGTTAAAACAAGATGTAACTTCACATAAAAACTGGATTCTCTCAGGTGCGATCTGTGGCTGGGGAGATAGTTTCAAAGATTATTTTGATCTCGTCATATTTCTAGAAATCCCAAAAGATATCAGGTTACAGCGACTTAAGGACAGAGAATTTGAGCGATATGGAAAAGAAGTACTAGCTGGTGGTAGCAGATATGAAGAGTCTCAAACATTTTTAGAATGGGCAGCTTTATATGATACAGCCGGAATGGAAGTAAGGAGTAAAGTGCTACATGAGTATTGGATGAAGGAATTATCCTGTCCGATATTGAGAATAGTTGGAGATTGTTCTGTCGAGGAACGAGTGGATCGAGTGTTGAATTATCTGGAGGAATGAGGGATTTTTATGAATTTTACACATGTAAAAGTAGAGGTGCTACTTCCGGAAGAAAATATAGAGAAACTAAGAAATGAATTGAACAGTCATGGCCTTTTACAAGTTGGTAACTATGATCATGTTATTTCCTATTCCGTTGTAAAAGGATATTGGAGACCATTAGAAGGTTCCACACCATTTCAAGGAGCCGAGGGAGAAATCTCTTACGGCTCTGAATGTAAAATGGAGTTTCGTTGTTCGATAGAAAATATGGATAAAGCAAAATTGGTCATCAACGAGCATCATCCCTATGAAGAACCCGTTGTGAATGTAGTACCATTGCTAGAATAGAAGTGTGTAGCATTCATTAGAAGAGGTGGTACAAAATAATGAGGGATATTATTGAAAAATCTTATAAAATCAAAAGTTAATTGTTAATCTTAGCTGGAATGCTAACATTACCAGATATATGTGCAAGAAAATTCCTATAAGGGAAGCATAGGAATAATAGATGAGTTATGTCCGTGAGAACCCATCTCATAGACATAACATTGTAAAAAGGCAGAGTTATGTCCGTGAGAACCCACCTCATAGACAGAACTTTTGAAAAAAAGCGAGTTATATCCGTGAGGGAGGACTATTTTTGAATTTAACAACAGCAAGAAATGAATTATCAGTAAAAGGAAAAAACGGTATAGGATTTTTGCTTTCTGCCATTATTATTTGGACAATTATTTCGATCTTATTTTCTCTATCGATTGAAATACAACAAAAAAATATGTTTATGCTGTTTTCCACTGGATTAATGTTTCCATTAGCTGTTGCATTGTCTACTTTGATAAAAGCAGATTGGCAACTGAAAAATAATCCATTAGGAAATCTAGGATTGTATTTAAATCTAGCACAACTAATCTATTTTCCGATAATTGTGATCGGGATGGTGAATAGTCCTGAAGATGCAATAGCATTATTTGCGATTATTACAGGTGCCCACTTTTTCCCTTATGGGTGGTTTTATCGTGCAAAAGCTTATTATGTGATGGCACCAGTTATATCGGTTGCGATAATGTTGATAAGCTTTATGCTGGATGGAACGAACTTATGGGTAATTCCGGTATCGTTTATTGCTTTTTTACTTTGTTTAATTATTTGGCTTACCGTAGATTATAAGCAGAAAAGCAAGGGGTAGTTTATATGCTGTTCATGCTGATTATTTATTTCTCGATATTTGCATTAGATCAAATCATCAACCGTAAATTAATCAAAATAAAACAAATAGAAGATCATGAATTAGAGAAAAAATTTCTGAATAAATGGCATGAGTATACAGAAAAAGGATTGCGTTTATTAACTTTACTCATCATCCCATTTGCTCTAAGTGATTACACGCAACTTCGCTGGTTTGTTTTTATTATACCGTGCGTATCATTTATATTGCGTGTGATCATGGAGCGAAAAATGGCGCCAGATTCTAGTAAATATTTGTTAAGTGTTGTAACGCTAAGTTTGCTTGTTAGTGGGCTTATTGTATATTCGATTATCTATTTTTCTGGGGTTGTTTAAATCGAAGAGAAAGAAGGAAAAAGCGATGTCACAGTCTATTATTTTTGATATGGATGGAACGTTATTTCAAACAGAAACGATTTTAGAATTATCACTAGAAGATACTTTTGCCCATTTACGCTCCTTAAATAAATGGGATGCAGATACACCTATTGAAAAATACCGTGAAATAATGGGTGTACCTTTACCAAAGGTTTGGGAGATGTTATTACCTAATCATTCTGTTGAAGAAAGAGAACGAACAGATGCTTATTTTCTAGATAGATTAATAGAAAATATCAGAAACGGGAAAGGAGCATTATACCCTCATGTAAGAGAAGTGTTGCAGTTTTTACAAGAAAATGGCTACTCCATTTACATAGCTAGTAATGGATTGACAGCTTATTTAGAAGCAATAGTCCGTTATTATCACTTGGATAATTGGATTACTGAAACATTCAGTATACAGCAAATTGATTCCTTACATAAATCAGATTTAGTGCAAGTGATCGTAAACAAATATGGTATTACTAATGGAGCGGTAGTGGGTGATCGTTTATCAGATATTCAGGCGGCTAAAGAAAATAATTTGGTTGCTATTGGGTGTAATTTTGATTTTGCGAAAGAAGAAGAACTTGTGCAAGCGGATTTTGTTATTGATGATTTGATGGAGTTACAGCAGGTGTTGGCTTAACATCCTAGCAGATCAGTTATATAAGTTCATAGCTGAAGTTATCAAAAATAAGTGAAAGGAACAAAAAATGTGGAATTTTCTATTTGTTTTCTTAGGTATTTATGTGGTTAGTACTATTTTGTTATTTGTGTTTATAACTTATCAAACGAAAAAGGATAATGAGGAGCAAGATCCCTTGCATGTTAAAATTTTCGCTTCTTTAGCTCTTTCGCTTATTCTAACGCTTGTTTTGATGTTTTTTATTTTTGTTGTGTTTGGTGCTGACAATTTAGTTAGTTTCATATTTTCAGTCGAATTAGATATAAAGCAATTGCTATTCATGTCTGTGATTGTAGTTGCGTATTCCTTAATTGCGGATAATTTAGCATTTGCGGTAGTTACATATTTTTTTCGCAATATGATTTGGGCATTAACGATAATTAGTGTAATTAGATTTATGTTGTTTATTTTGATAGGAAGTTTCTTTTCCTTTGGAGATACGACTATGACGATATTGGCATTAGGTTTTACGCTGCTATTTTTGTTGGTAGATATTTATGATGTAACATTGAAAAAATGACACGAATATATTAATTGTTCTACATAGATGGGTAAGATGTGACAAGGAGTGCTCTTATAGTAATGAATATCCCTTATAAGGAAATATTAAAAGAGAAAAATTTTGTTTATATTTTTATCATGGTGTAAACGTTCGTAAAACCCCCAATTCAAGGTTCGAGTAAAAACGAGGAAGCTAAGTGGGGATAAACGGACGCTAACTCTCTGATTGTTAGCGAAACTTTATTGTAAGCGCATGGACCTGTATGTTATCAAAAACGAATGGACATAAATATTCAACCAGATAGGATCTTATTTAATCTGCCATATTTGTTATGAATGAATGAACAAGGGGGCTAAAATTCGATGATCGAATCTAATTTTCTAGAAGATTTATATAACAGGATAAGAAAAGGGGGAGCTATTGAAGACAATGTAAAGATTATATTTAATGAATATAATTGTAACCATATTTATCAGCATTCAGTAAGAGTAGCCCAAATGGCAGAAAACCTAGCAATAAAGTTCAAAGTGGATAAAAATGCAGCGTATATAGCGGGGTTGTTACATGATATTGGGGGAATTGTTCCGAACAATGAAAGAATTCATGTTGGACAGTTACTAAACGTAAACCTTTTACCTGAAGAAAGAGAATTTCCTATGATTATCCATCAAAAAATCTCAAAAGTAATAGCTGAAGAGATTTTCTTTATAAAAGATCAGAAAATTTTAGAAGCAATTGAATGCCACACAACTTTAAGGGCTAATCCTAGTTTATTAGATCACGTTGTATTTGTAGCCGACAAAATAGAGTGGGATCAAAATGGTATTCCTCCATACATCGATGATCTACATACATCATTAAGTATTTCTATTGAAAACGCATCTTTTAGTTATGTGGATTTCTTAATGAGAAGAAAAGAGCGGTTAAAAGTAATTCACCCGTGGCTCAGTGAATCCTATATTTACTTAAAAGAGAGATAGAATCAATAGTAATCATCGAATAGTTGAAGCAGAGCGACATAACGTTTAAACAATCCCCCCATATACTATAATAGTGATAATTAGTTTTGAAGGAGATCTGATTAAGGCTTTACAACAGAAAATAATTGCTGGGGCGGCCATAGACACGTTCGACCAGGAGCCTTTTGGGGAGGATAGATATACTAAAAGTTATTTCTGACAAAATATAGATTTTTATAGAAAACGTAAGGGTCATATGCTATAATCTCATTATGTAAGCGGTTACTAAAAGAAGTTAATTGCAATCGGTTGAGGAGTATTAATCATCGGTACGGATAAGTTCGCGCCAACCCAAAGAACCCGTGTTTTAGGCAAGGGAGAGAAAAATCAATATGATTTAAATAGGTATTATCCAGATAGCTGGAGACCTACTTTAAGTAATATTAAAATGGGGAGGAATAAGAATGAAGTATGCAAAGCCAAACCAACCAGATTCCGTTGTAAACTTCAAGGAAAGGTACGACAACTATATTGGTGGTGAATGGAAAGCGCCGGTAAAAGGACAATATTTTGAAAACGTAACACCAGTTACAGGTGAAGTGTTTTGTGAAATAGCTCGTTCTACTGCTGACGATGTAGAGCTTGCGCTAGATGCAGCCCATAAAGCTGCGCCAGCATGGGGAAAGACATCTCCGACAGAGCGAGCAAATATCTTAAATAAAATAGCCGACCGAATAGAGGAAAACTTAGAAATGCTAGCTGTTGCAGAAACATGGGATAATGGTAAAGCAGTACGAGAAACGTTAGCTGCAGACTTGCCTTTAGCTGTGGATCATTTCCGTTATTTTGCAGCAACGATTCGAGCGCAAGAAGGATCGATTAGTCAACTTGATGAGGATACAGTTGCTTATCACTTCCACGAACCACTTGGTGTTGTTGGTCAAATTATTCCATGGAATTTTCCAATATTGATGGCAACGTGGAAGCTTGCTCCAGCGCTAGCGGCAGGTAATGCGGTTGTTATGAAGCCTGCAGAGCAAACACCAGCATCCATTCATGTCTTACTTGAACTTATTCATGATTTACTTCCGCCTGGAGTGCTAAATGTTGTAAATGGATTTGGTTTAGAAGCAGGGAAACCGTTAGCTTCGAGCCGCCGTATTGCGAAAATAGCCTTTACTGGTGAAACAACAACAGGGCGTCTCATTATGCAATATGCTTCTGAAAATATTATTCCAGTTACGTTAGAACTAGGAGGAAAATCGCCTAATATTTTCTTTAAAGATGTCATGGCTGATGATGATGCCTTTTTAGATAAAGCGATTGAAGGTTTAGTTATGTTTGCTTTAAATCAAGGCGAAGTTTGTACTTGTCCTTCACGTGCTTTCATTCATGAAGATATTTATGAGGCGTTTATTGAACGGGCTGTTGAACGTGTGAAAGCAATAAAAATTGGTGATCCATTAGACACGGAAACAATGATGGGTGCTCAAGCATCAACAGAGCAAATGGAAAAGATCTCGTCTTACTTAGATATCGGTAAGCAAGAGGGGGCAGAGGTGCTCGTTGGTGGTGAACGAAATCAATTAGATGGAGAGTTTTCCAAAGGATTCTATGTCAAGCCAACTATTTTCAAAGGTCATAATAAGATGAGAATTTTCCAAGAAGAAATATTTGGTCCGGTACTTGCAGTTTCTACATTCAAAAATGACGAAGAAGTTTTGGAAATTGCGAATGACACATTATATGGATTAGGTGCAGGTGTTTGGACGCGTGATTTCCATAAGGCATACAGGTTCGGTCGAGGTATTCAGGCAGGGCGTGTCTGGACTAATACGTATCATGATTATCCTGCTCACTCTGCCTTTGGTGGTTATAAAAAATCAGGAATTGGCAGAGAAAATCATCTCATGATGTTATCTCATTATCAACAAACGAAAAACTTGCTTGTAAGTTATAGTACCGATCCAAAAGGATTCTTTTAATCCTGAAGAAAGGAGGCGGGTGTATGACTGAACGTGAAAGAGTTTTAGCAACGGAGGAAGCAGTGGCGCTAATGGAGCTGTTGAAAGAAAAGCATGGTCCTTTAATGTTCCATCAGTCTGGTGGTTGCTGTGACGGAAGCTCGCCGATGTGCTATCCAAGAGGAGAATTTCGAGTTGGAGATGCTGATATTTTATTAGGTTATGTAGATGATAATCCTTTCTATATGTCGAAAGATCAATATGAATATTGGAAGCATACCCAACTAATTATTGATGTAGTGGAAGGGCGAGGAGGGATGTTCTCACTGGAAAATCCAGAAGGGAAGCGATTTTTAATTCGATCGAGAGTTTTTGAGAAAGAGGCTATTGAATAAGAAAATATATAGAAAAAACGAAGCTCAAAAGAGCTTCGTTTTTCTTGCTTCGAAGAACTTTCTTGTAATGAAACGGCAGACCTCTTCCTTTTTTTGTATACCAACAGGATCTGGTGTGTTAGAATTTAATAGTTTCCAAATAAGAAGTTAGGAGTAGATACCGTGAACGTTTTTGATGCTTTAAATATTATGTATAGAGAAGATACAATTTCTGATTTTCTCGTTAATTGTTTCAGAGACTCTAGCCTGTTTTTAAGAGAATTTTTAAATAGGGCAGAAATTACAACGACAGAAAATACTCATTTTTCTATTAATGAACGAGTTGGATTAGGCAAGGGGATTGGAACACCAGATATCATTATCTGTGCAACCACTAACAATCAAGTATCATTTATTGTGATAGAAAATAAAATGGGAGCCGTTGAAGGGAAGGAACAGACGAATCGCTATGAATCCTTGGAAGCGAAGACTAGAATAGCAAGCAGATTTAATGCAGAAGAAGAAAACAGTGAGTTCTATTTTATCTTTCTTGCTTTAGATTCTACGGTAAGGCCGAAAAACTCACAATTTGCATTTTTAAATTATTCAATTTTTCTACATGGGGATTGGCAATTACATAATAAAACACTCCAATATCTAATGAATGATTTTCAGCAGAAGTTACATCATTTTTATGAGCCATTAAAACAACCTTATCAGAGCCTAGAATGTAATGAGCAGATGGATAACATACAACGAAAAATATGTTGGCAGACAATTTTGCATGAGAAGTTCTATACATATAAAGAATTCCTACTGGATTGGGGAGAAACTGGAGGCTCGGGCCGCAGCAATTTCTTATTTCTCATCTCTAAACGTAATTGGAAGAGTAGTGAATCGTTTCAGGATGAAGGTCTTTTACAGACGTTTAACATACATATTGATACATATGTGAATATGTTGGATAGCAAAGAAAAACAATTAAAAGAAATTGGAGTGCGGTTTGAAACATTTCCATATAAACCACATAGACAGATTAACAAGTTACCGAATTATGAAGCTTTCGTCAAAAACAAAGCGGATTTTGGTCAAAAATTAGTGGATAAATCTATACAACAAGGTTTACCTGTCAAAGCAAAGGGTAGTAAATTACTTGTATTGAGCATTTCTGTTGAAGCTGATTCTATTAGAGAAACGATCGAAAATATAAAAAAACACGTACTAACAATGGAAAAGATTATAGATGAAGTGGTTGAGGAAATGAAAGAAGTGAATATATTGAAATAAATTTACATATTTCTGATTTCATTGAAGGCAGGTGGCATAGGTCATAACCTAACAGTCGCAGATACCGTTATCTTATATGATCGCTGGTGGAACCCAGCAGTTGAAGAACAGCGCAAACAGAATGAGACAGACCAAAACGGTAGAAGTAATCAAGCTGGTTGCCCGCGGTACCATTGAAGAAATGATCGAAACCAACGAGAATGAAGCCCTGACAGAGGACGACAATAATCAAAATACCTGGCATTTTGATTAATGATATTATGAGTGACCCAAATGCAGAAAAGGAAGTTCACTCGGTTACTCATAAGCCGAATGAATGATCCAAATATGATTTTTGCATTAGGTTTTACCTTGTTGTTTTTGTTGATAGATATTTATGATGTAACATTGAAAAAATGACACGAATATATTAATTGTTCTACGTAGATGGGGAAGATGTGACAAGGAAGTGTCTTATAGTAATGAATTTGAACTACCCCCCACTTATCGACCTTGAGTTCGATTGAAGTGGGGGATTCTTGGGAACAGAGCGTACTTGTTAGCGTATGTCTTTACCAACAGAGGTTTCTCTTCTTTATCAAGCTATCCCCGTAGTCCCTACGGTTCCAAGAATGGACGTTTCTTTATGTATCTTGAACCTTTTACACATGAGAGGGAACATGGCTTGGTTTTCGCCTTTTATCGTTTCCTCATGCAACTCCCTAGGTTCAGTTGTCAAAGAACACGTTATCAAGTTTAGGGCAACGCACGTTCGGTCTATTTGCACGTCTATAGACGTACAAGACCGAAAGGCGATTCATCCCCCTCTTACTCACTGGGCTATGCCCTTCACATTCCTTGAAGATGGGAGTTTTCTCGCCTAGTAAGATAAACATAAAGAGAGGAAAGTTTATTTTTTATCACGAAGTAAACGTCCGTAAAACGCTCACTTATGATAAAAAAAGTGTGTTATTTTACATATTAGAATGGATTTTGTACAATTATATTTATAACGAAAGAAGGAACTATTGTTATAGAAAAGAGGAAATAATTGATGGGACAAACTATTAACGGAAAAACAGCCCTAATCACTGGTAGTGGTAAAGGAATCGGAAAAGCGACTGCAATCGCTCTAGCGAAGGAAGGGGTTAATTTAGGTCTTGTGGCCCGTACAGAGGCAGATTTAAAAAGTCTTGTAGCAGAAATAGAGCCTACTGGAGTAAAAGTAGCTTATGCTATAGCTGACGTTGCTTCACTAGAACAGGTGAATAAGGCAGTCGATTCACTAACCAGTGAAATGGGACAGTTTGATATTTTGATCAACAATGCAGGAATAGGAAAATTCGGTAGTTTTCTTGACCTTTCGCCTGAAGAATGGAAATCAATGATTGATGTAAATCTAATGGGGACTTACTATGTAACAAGAGCAGTACTTCCACAGCTAATTGAAAAAAACGGTGGGGACATTATTAATATTTCTTCTACTGCTGGACAAAAAGGAGCTCCAGTAACGAGTGCTTATAGTGCTTCTAAATTCGGCGTACTTGGTTTAACAGAGTCATTAGCACTCGAAGTTCGGAAACACAATATTCGTGTTACTGCTTTAACACCGAGTACTGTCGCTACAGATCTTGCTTTTAAAGAAAAATTAACGGACGGGAACCCTGAAAAGGTATTGCAACCAGAGGATTTAGCTGAACTTATCGTTGCCCAACTGAAACTTCATCCTCGTGTATTTATCAAGTCAGCAGGATTATGGTCTACCAATCCTTAAGTAAATAAAACGTAGGAGAATTTATTAAAAAGATTCCCTACGTTTCTTTTTTATATTTTAATTTTCTCTATACGATTTTGCTCCCATTCGAACATCATCTCAACAATCGGTAATAGTGTCATCCTCCATCAATTCCCGTATTTTCTATTCAAATCCCACCCCCATATACTATAATAGTGATAATTAGTTTTGAAATGGAATTCCAAGCGAGGGGCAAAAAGGGCATGGATATTAAGTTAAATCATAAAATCATTAAAGATATGTGTGGGAATGTCTCCTTTAAAAGAGGGGCGGCCTATTATCAAACAAATAAAGTAACCTTTCATCAATATAGTTCTGATAGCTGTGAGGCAACCGTCGATGGAACAGAGAAATTCCATGTTACGATCAATGATGCGGATGGCGAAATCGAGACAGCATGTACGTGTACGACATTGCCTTCATTTACGCACGACTGTCAGCATATTGCGGCAGTTTTGTTAGCTATTTATGAACACCAACGACAAGGAAGTGTGCCAATTGTAGAGGCGAAAACCTCGAATAAATATGAACTAACAGAAGGGTTGAAAACGATTTTTGCCGAGCAGCCTATTCGTTCAAGCAGTCAGCAGGAACATTTTGACAATCGCCAAGTCCTTCATTTAGTCTTCACATGTAAACCTATTCCTGTCAATATGGATCAGTACATGTTCGGCATACAAGTGAATATTGGTCCGATCAGAGTGGAAAATATCCACGATTTTTTGAAAAAAATAAAAGAAGGGACACCTATCACCTTATCGAAATCCTTTACTTACGATCCAGAACTTCATTGTTTTCCAGTAGAAACAGATGCTGTTCTACGGCAACTTATACAAGTGAATCATGATGAGGCTATTGGTGATACCTTACTCATTCCACCATCTTCTAGTGACCGGTTCATCACCTTACTGACAAAAGCACCACTGGTGAAGCTAGAATATGATGGGCACACATATGATACCCTACAATTATCAGAACAACGGCTTCCTTTGCTGTTTCAATTTTTAGACACAGAAGGAACTGATTATCATCTAAAGATACATGGATTTAACCAATTAAAGGTGCTGACTTCCTATCAATTTGTTTTATATGATGGAAAAATCATAAAAATGGCTGTGGAACAAATAGAGCAACTCACTAATTTGAAACAATTGCTTGATGCTTCGGGAACGAATCAAATCCCCATTCCGCAAGAGCAGCTCGATTATTTTATGGAAAAAGTAGTGCCGGGATTGCGGAATTTAGGAGTTGTACGCCTATCAAGAGCACTAAAGGAGCAGTTCGATAAGACACCATTAGTGGCGAAGTTATATCTTGATCGAGTCAAAAATCGCTTACTTGCAGGATTGGAATTTCATTATGACCATATCTTGATCAATCCCTTAGAGGAGCGTGAAATCTCTACTCCTTCCCTTATCAGAGATGAAGAGAAGGAAAAAGAGATACTGCAGTTGATGGATGAAAGCTCGTTTGCCCAAACAGAGGGTGGCTATTTCTTGCATAATGAAGAACTAGAATATGAATTCTTGCACCATGTTATGCCAAAACTAGAACCACTTGTCCAAATCTATGCTACAACAGCTGTACGCAATCGAATTTTTAAAGAGAATGCCCGTCCTAAGATAAGAGTAGCAATGAAAAGAGAACGAACCAACTGGTTGGAATTCAAATTCGAAATGGAAGGTATTCACGAAAAGCATATTCGTGAACTATTACGTGCATTAGAGGAAAAAAGAAAATATTATCGTCTACGTAATGGAACACTTCTGTCATTAGAGACAAGAGAATTTGAAGAAATCAAACGCTTCTTGGATGCAGAATCTGTTCAAGACCAAGATCTTGAAAGTGGCGTCCAGGTTCCATTTGTGCAAGGATTAAGACTATTAGATGTTGTGGATGATGAGACATTGACGATAGAGGAATCCTTCCGCCACTTTCTAAGAAAAATTGAAAATCCAGCAGAAATGGCATATGAAGTGCCAGAGAGTTTGCTTCCTACTTTGCGGGATTATCAGCAACAAGGTTATCGCTGGATGAAAACTATTGCTGAGTATGGATTTGGCGGAATTTTGGCCGATGATATGGGGCTAGGGAAAACATTGCAGAGTATTGCATTTATTATGTCAGAACTTCCGCATATCCGTGAAAGAAAGCTGCCAGTTCTTGTTGTTTGTCCATCATCCTTAACGTACAACTGGTTAAGTGAAATAAATACCTATAGTCCAGAAATAAAAGCGACTATTGTAGATGGAAAGAAAAAAGAACGAACCAAATTACAACAGCAGGCAATGGATCAAGATGTTCTCATCACTTCCTATCCGTTATTACGACAAGATAAGGGGTGGTACGAGAAACAGTCATTTCATACCGTCTTTTTTGATGAAGCACAAGCATTTAAGAATCCTTACACACAAACAGCAAAAACAGTGAAAAAAGTGCAAGCCGATCACCGATTTGCTCTTACTGGAACACCTGTTGAGAATTCATTGGAAGAATTGTGGTCCATTTTCCATGTTGTATTCCCAGAATTATTTCTTGGATTAAAAGAGTACAGTAATCTAACAAGGAAAAAGATTTCCAATAGAATCAGGCCATTTTTGCTTCGAAGACGGAAAGAAGATGTACTAGCAGAGCTCCCAGAAAAAATAGAGTCGATTGAATCATTAGAGTTGCTTCCAAAACAAAAGAAATTATATGCAGCCTATCTCGCAAAATTAAAAGAAGACACACTGAAGCACTTGGATAAAGATACACTTCAAAAGAACCGGATTAAAATTCTAGCAGGATTGACGCGACTACGACAAATTTGCTGTCACCCCTCCTTGTTCGTGGATGGATATAAAGGTAGCTCGGCAAAATTTGAACAGCTAAAGCAGATCATCGAAGAGTCTCGGCTAGCTGGCAGAAGAGTAATCATTTTCTCACAGTTTACGAAAATGTTGAAGTTGATTGGAAATGAACTAGCAATTAAAGGACGCTCCTTTTTTTATTTGGATGGACAAACACCGTCAGAGGAACGAGTGGCATTATGTGATCGATTTAACACAGGAGAACGAGACCTATTTCTGATTTCATTGAAGGCAGGTGGCACAGGTCTTAACCTAACAGGCGCAGATACCGTTATTTTATATGATCTCTGGTGGAACCCAGCAGTTGAAGAACAGGCAGCCGACCGCGCACACAGAATGGGACAGACCAAAACGGTAGAAGTAGTCAAGCTGGTTGCCCGCGGTACCATTGAAGAAAAAATGAATGAGCTGCAGGAGAAAAAACGTGATTTGATTGAAGAAATGATCGAAACCAACGAGAATGCAGCCCTGACCGAGGACGACATTAAAGAAATTTTGCAGATAGACTAAATTAAAATTTCTGGCATTTTGATTAATGATATTATGAGTGACCCAAATGATGAAGGAAGAGGTTTTCGGTCACTCATAAGGCTAATGAGTGACCTAAATGCTGAACAAGAAGTCGCTCTGGTCAATCATCATGCCTTCATCATTCCCTCACCACAAGGGTATACACAACTAGCCTTACTAGTGAGCTCATCGTGCATAACTATTCATTAATAACTTCATTTGAGTGTGGGATAAATTCGACATAACAACCCCCTTTTGTGTAGTTTCCAATTACGAGTAAGTTATAACGCTTATGTTCTGCAGTAAAAGAAATCGCTCCCTGTTCATCCTGTGTGAACTTTTTCTCGAATAAAACATCTTTACCTTTCTTACATATTAAAATGAGTGAGCCTGCTTTTACTTTCACATCATACTTTAACGTATAGGATTTAGCTTGTTTCATAAAAAATAGATAGTTTTCGACTCCGTTATATGTTTTGTAGGACATAGAAAGTTTACGATTCATGTCACGCTTCAGTACAAGCTTGTTATGTATTGTAGGAAATTTGATCTGCTTTGTAATCCCCTTTTTATATAAAAAATAAATGATTGCAATAATGATTAATGTGCTGGTAACATCTTTTGCCTCCATTTTTTACCTCCTCTCTACTAAACAAACTTTATCGGTATTATAACAAAGTCCATGAGAGAGGTGCTATTTTTTGGTTAATCATGTTGATTTTTTGTCAGCTTCATGGATAATTGAATTATTTTCTCCCCACATGCAACTTTCACAAGGATATACACAAACTACTTCTTAGTGAGGTGGTTTGAGTTGGTACAAGGTGTTAATAATCAAAATATTGAATTGAATAAAGATTGGTTACAAGGATATGTTGATGACTGGGTCAAATTTTATTCGAAGCATACGAAAGAAGGGGAACTTGCTTCTTACATACCATTGTTAACACAGTCTAACAAGGAGCATTTAGGCATTTCGATTACTGGGGTTGATGGTTTCACGATTGAGTCAGGCAATGTGGATATTCCTTTTACGATTCAAAGTATTTCGAAGGTCTTTACTTTTATTGTGGCGTGCATGGAAAGAGGGGTTTCTTATGTGTTGGACCGGGTGGATGTTGAGCCAACAGGGGCAGCGTTTAACTCGATTATGCACCTCGAAGTGAAACAACTGAAGAAGCCGTTTAATCCTTTTGTCAATGCTGGTGCTATTACGGTAACATCACTTTTAAATGGAAAAACATCTGATGAGAAGTTGGAGCCGATTTTTCAATTGATGGAAACTATTTTAGGATATCGGCCACGATTGAATCAGGAAGTATTTGAATCGGAAAAGGAAACATCGATTCGAAATCGAGCGATTGGATACTATTTAGTTGAAATCGGTAGTTTAGAATCGGAGCTGGATTTGACGTTAGAAACATACTTTAAGCAATGTTCGATTGAGGTTTGTATTAAAGATTTGGCTCGATTAGGAACGATATTAGCAAATGACGGTAAGGATACCGATTCGGACCAAGAAATTATTCCAAAGCAGGTAGCTCGTTTGGCGAAGGCGTTGATGCTCACTTGTGGAATGTATGATGCTTCAGGGAAGTTTGCTGCATATGTCGGAATACCAGCAAAAAGTGGTGTGTCAGGCGGAATTATTGCTGTTGCCCCACCAAGAACGCGAAATGAAAACCTCCCTTTCTTAGAAGGATGTGGGATCGGGGTTTATGGTCCAGCGTTGGATAAACAAGGGAATAGTATTGCCGGGATTAAGTTGCTGCGACATATAGCTAAGCAGTGGGATTTAAGTATATTTTAATGAAATATGAACAGATGGGAAATACCGCATAAAAATATGCGGTATTTTTTATTAGTTGATTATAAAAGGATTATTTAGAAAGAAAAAGTTGGGATTTAATGTTAAAATGGGTTGGATAGTAGTCGTTTTATTATATCTCTGGTGCGAAAGGAGGATAGCTAATGGATAATCAATATTTTGTCGGATGGGGGACACTTGCACTAATCAATGCTGGAATTGCACAAGGGAAGAATAGAACAGGGCTAAACTGGTTTTTACTTTCCCTTGTATTAGGGCCGATAGCAACATTAATATTATTATTTGTAGAAAAAAGAGAACAGGAAAGAAGCAAGTAAAAATTAGCTAAGAGGAGAATGGAAAAAAATAATGATGAAATTAAAATTAGTTTTTCATATATTGATCTCGTTAATAAGTTTTGTGAGCGTTATCTTACATATTTGCTACTCCCCAGAACCATTGATTTCTACAACAAAGTTCACCATTCATTCTAATCTTTTGGTTGCTATCACCTTTTTTATCAGTAGTTTTACAATTTTAACAAGAAAGAATCTGAACCCTGTTTTAGATTATTTGAAAAATTGCTCGATTATTTATATGGCTGTAACTCTACTTACTTATCATTTCTTTCTCTCAAGTGGTGGAGAATACGCTGGAATTCGGATTGTCACGAATCTTACGCTTCATTATGTTATTCCTATCTGTATATTTATTAACTGGATAATGTTCGAAACAAAGAAAAATTACCGTTATATGTTTATATTATATTGGATACTATATCCTGTGCTTTACAGTGTTGTATCGCTATTTAGAGGTTTGTTTGATGGTTTTTATCCCTATTTTTTCTTGAATCCTCATGGAGAAATACCTTTCGGTGTTGGTAGTTACTCAAATGTTGTATTGTCTATTATTGTTTTTTCCTTTGTTTATGTCATTCTAGGTTTTTTACTGATTTTGTTAAATAAGCTATTTTTATATATTCGAAATAAAAATAATCCACCCTCTAATCAAGACATGGGGGAAACGAAAGTTCTTTAATCAAAAGCAAACTAATTGAAAGGTCGGGAATGAACATGTTAACAGAAAAAGAGAAGATGATAAGAGGAGACCTTTATAACCCAGGAGACAAAGAATTGACTAGAGACAGAGCAAATGCAAGGGCTTTAGTTCGCTCCTTTAATGATACAAGTGAAACAGAGGAAGAAAAACGTAAAGCCATATTAAAAGAGTTATTAGGCTCCACAGGAGAAAGAATTTATATCAAATCGACTTTTCGTTGAGACTATGGATACAACATTCATGTAGGAGAAAACTTTTACGCTAACTTTGATTGTACTATTTTAGATGGTGGTAAAGTCATAATTGGTAAAAACTGCATGGTAGCACCTGGTGTACATATTTATACCAATACTCATCCTGTTGATGCAGTAGAACGTATAACAGAAATAGAATATACAAAATCAGTTACAATTGGAGATAATGTATGGATTGGAGGAAGAGCTGTAATTAATCCCGGTATAACAATTGGTGATAATGTAGTAATTGCTTCTGGTTCTGTTGTAACGAAAAATGTACCAGACAATGTGGTTGTTGGTGGTAATCCTGCAAAAATAATTAGGGAATTATAGATTGATCATTAAGACAATGAAAGATAGAGGTTAAATAATATGCCAAAAATGGACAATGTACTAGCAATCTTATGGATGCTACGTTCAGGTAATAAAATAACTGCAAAGCAAATCTCTGAAAAACTAGAGATGAATATTAGGACTGTGTATCGTTATATAGATACACTTTCAACAAGTGGTGTACCTATCATAGCAGAACCAGGACATAATGGTGGATATACTTTACTGAACAATTTTATAGAAGCTCCTCTATTTTTCGATGATGAGGAGCAGACTTCTTTATTACATGCTGCTGTGTTTGCAGAGGAAGCTGGCTATTATGGAGGTGAAGAATTAAAAAGGGCTATTTCAAAGCTAAGTAAGCATGCAAATCAAGCACAGGAAATAAGGAGAAATCAATATTTAACTAGCCTGGAAGTAATCAATCGATTAAGTTCCACTTCTATGGAATCTAACTTGAAGGAAATGGAACAGGCCATTGTGAAAGGAAACTCAATAAACATGTTGTATCCTAATAGTGCAGAGGGACACTCAACGTATAGAGTGATCGATCCGTACAAAATGATTTATTGGAATAATAGGTGGTATGTCATAGGATATTGCCATCTTAGAAATAGTATCCGTAGTTTTAGAGTAGATCGGATGGAAAGTCTCCTGCTAACAGAAGATACATTTAACAGACCAGAAGATTTTTCAGCACGGGACTTTTTCTTGGAAAACCTCCTACCAGTAATAGAAGATAAGCAAGAAATCATTTCCCTCGTTATTACTGGTCATACTAAGGCACTGGATGATATTAGCCAACATTGGTTTTTAGGCCATTATTTACAAGAACGAACTAAAAATCAAGCAGCCTTTCTACTGGAAAAAAACATGATAGATACATATGTACCTTATTTATTTTTACCTTATGGTAAGTCTATACAAGTTATAGAGCCAATAAGTTTTAAGGAGAGACTTATAGAAGTTCTGACAGAATTATTAGCATTTCATCAAGTATAATACAACTCCCCTGACGTTAGCTGTCAGTGGAGTTGTATTATACTTGTCTGTATCAATCGTCAAAGGAGTGTTTTGGGAATGCAAACAAAACAAGCATATATTTATGTATTTAATACGATGTCAGACTGGGAATATGGGTATTTAATTGCTGAATTAAACTCAGGAAGATATTTTAAAAAGGACCTAGCGCCTTTAAAAGTGATCACAGTTGGGGTTAATAAAGAAATTATTACGACGATGGGGGGACTGAACATAAAACCTGATATTTCCCTTGAGGAATGTACGTTTAATAGTAAGGACCTTTTTATTTTACCTGGAGGAAACACTTGGAGAGAAGCTATTCATCAACCTATTTTGAAAAGAATGGATGAAGCTTTACAGTTAGGCACTATTGTTGCTGCGATTTGTGGTGCTACAGAGGCACTTGCAAATATGGGCTATTTAGATTATAGAAAGCATACAAGTAACAGCTTAGAATATTTGGAAATGGTCTGTCCTCATTATAAAGGGGAAGAACATTATGTGTTTGAACCTGTAGTAACAGATGCTAATTTGATTACGGCCTCAGGAGTCGGTCCATTGGAATTTGCGATGGAAGTACTGAAAACACTAGATGTAGTAGAACTAGATACACTAGAAGCATGGTATAACCTAAACAAGACCCAAAAACCTGAGTACTTCTTCCAACTAATGAATACGCTCAATAATTGAGGTAGAAAAATGTTTATGTGTTTTTAATATCTTCTTAAAGAGTTCTCATAGAAAGTAACATTATCAAAGTGATTATGCTGGACATTGTTATAGTTAGTTTCCATCCTTACGTCAAAACAGTTATCGAAAGAATAACAGATCGGTTAGTTAACAAGATGATTTTAACCTTTCCTATTCTCAATATGAGTTGCTAATGATAAACTAATATTACAGAATTTTCCGCAAACAACTTATAAGGAGGAGAAATCATTGACTGAAAAATTATTAAGAGTTGGGACAACCTATATTCCCGTTTCAAATGTAGAATGATCTTCCAATTGGTATGTGGATAAGTTGGGCGCTGAATTGAATTATAAGGATGGAGATAAAGCAATACTTAACTTTGCAAATCAAAGTATATTCCTTGTAAAATCAAAGGAAAATCAAAGCTCCAATTTTTATACTATTCACGGTGAAGAACATTTTTCCTTAACATTTGAAGTCAATGGATTAAGCGCCTTAGAAACGATACATAAGGATTTTATAAGCAAACAAGTGAGAGTTGGAGAAATTGAAAATAGAGGACATTCTGGAAGGAATTTTGTCTTCTATGACTTGAATGGTAATAAATTTGATGTTTGGAGTGAATTGAGTCCGATATTTAAGAAGAGGTAAGCGCTATATTGGAGAGTGAGCACAGTTTTCTTATAAAGACTTAACAAATCGAATATGCCTATTATGATGAAAATTAGTGGAGGGGGAGAGGATTTGATGATTACTGAATTAAATAAAGATGAATTTTCTAAGTGTAAACATCTAATCAATAGTCAAGGACAAATAGAAGTGAAAGCGGTTGTTGGAGGAATTAATCCGGCTCGTATTTTTGTCGATAATAGAGATTATCCGAATTCTGGCTTAATATGGTTAGGTAATAATGATGGTTTTTTATTTATTGGTAATGAAGAAAATAACGAATTTAATAGGGAGTTAAATGAGTTTGTAGATAAAGTTATAGTACCTGAAGCACAAAAGATAGGTCTTAAATGGTTCGAAGTTATGGGTAATCACCCTAACTGGAATAAAAGTATTGAAAAAATATTTCAACATCGTCATTTAGGTAGTTGGAATCAAAGAGTTTACGTACTTGAAGAAGCTGATTATAATCAACACACTGAACCAATTATTGAACAGGAATACTCCGTCCATAAAATAAGTCAATCATTTTATGATGAAAATAAAGATAAATATCATAACTTTCCCTTTCTAGAAAACAGAATATTAGAGTCTTGGTCTTCCATAGAAAGCTTCCTGAATAAAGGAATTGGCTATGTTTTGGTATATGAACATACCATTGTTAGTGTTTGTATATCAGGCTTTGTCGCGGATAATGTTCACTGTATTGATATTGAAACATTAGCAGAACACCAGAGGAAAAAACTAGCTCAAAAGCTTGCACATATGTTTGTAAAAGAATGTTTGGATAAAGGGATGATACCATATTGGGATTGTACGGAGGTAAATAAGCCTTCTATTGCAGTTGCTGAAAACGTTGGATTTAAACGCCAATTCAATTATGTTGGTTATGAATTTTCATTAGAGTAATAGATGCTTCCCTTCATTCCCTTAAAATATCTTTCACTTGACCTTGAAGTATAGTTCAACCTTTATCGCTGCTCAATCTTTTTTATGGAAAAAAAGTAAAAAACTCCACCAATCATCCAAAAAGGTTCCCAGAAAATTAACCTCCAAAAAGTTGCATATAAATCTAAATCGAAATTTAAAATATTTAACGTACTTAATGTAATAGTGACAAAATTAAGGAGTCCATATAAAAACAATAAGGTCCCTACAATTTTCACCACGTAATAAAGAGTTTTGATTGTTATCGGTTGCTTCCATTCAATAAGAAGGGTTAATAACAATATTAAGCCGAGTAATTTAATAAAACCGGTGAGCCAAATAATCACGAGGAACGAGGGGGAAGGATTTAGGGACATTTCATATATAGAACCTCCCAAAGATCTAACGCCAACTAAGCCACCCATTGCCCAATAAAAGCTCATCCCTGAAAAAATGATAGTCCAAACAATACCGAAAGTTAAATTCCAATAATTTCTCTGCATTGGAAAACACTCCTCCCATTAAACTGCCCCGTTAGTGGGTATTATTTTTAGTATATAGACATTTTTCGTGAGCATCGAAACGCCAAAGACAAACAGTTATTACACGATCGTTAATACTATCATACACACTTTCACATAAGAAAGGGAAGCACTTAACTGGAAAAAGTGTTGCGTTTTATCACGGTGCATGAGTCCGTAATCCCCCCCACTTCAAGATTCGAGTTAAAACAAAGAAGCTAAGTGGGGGATAAACGGAAGCTAACTCCCTGATAAGTTTCGCTAACAATCAGTGGGAGTCAAAAACTCCCACTGATTGAAGTCTCACTTTATCAAGCAAAAGTTGTGTCCACATTGGAGTAATAGAGGCTTCGGCTTCACTTCATTCCCTTAAAATACCTTTCCCTTGACCTTGAAGTATAGTTCAACCTTTATAATATGAATATAGTAACGTATATAGAAAAAGGAGAATACAGATGACGTTAATGACAAGAGGTGAATTATCCAACAAAACAGGGGTAAGCACTGCTACTATTCGTTACTATGAAGATCAACATATTTTACCTTCTCCAAAACGAAGTCCGAATGGTTATCGAATGTATACAGAAGATTATTTGATCAAGCTCAAGTTCATTCAAGATGCGAAATCATTAGGGTATTCGTTAAAGGAAATTCGCGAAATCATGGAAATGCTCCGAAATGAGTTGGATCCTACTAAGTTAAAAACAATTGTCCATAATAAGATGGAAGAGATTGAAGATAGAATAAACAGGCTTCGTGAAATGAGAAATCTGCTTGCTAACTTGTTAGAAACGTCGGATCAAGAGATACAGGATTATATGCAATCATTTCGAGTGAGGAACCATGATGAGCAATAATACGTTAAAAAGGAGAGTTCAAGAATGAGTGTAGAAATTTTTGACGGAGAACGTTCTGAAGAAAGTGTGCAATTAGAAAAATACCTAGCTGCTCAAAGTAATAAAGAGTTATTTGCTAATCCAGACAATACGAAAAATTTTTTAGAACATAGAAGAGTA
Source organism: Gracilibacillus pellucidus (assembly GCF_033949965.1). NCBI lineage: Bacteria > Bacillati > Bacillota > Bacilli > Caryophanales > Bacillaceae > Gracilibacillus > Gracilibacillus pellucidus. The sequence continues at coordinate 127,405 of NZ_JAWZSR010000009.1, forward strand.
GAAAATAGTAAACCTTATGCAATTGGTGAGGATGTGACTCTTTCAAGCACTAAAACGGAAGAGCTTTTTGAGGAGATGCAAGTCTTTACATTAAATGACCAACAATCTGCTAAACAAAAAGTTATTCTTTATATACATGGTGGTGCTTGGACGAATCAACCAGTTAACTCGCATTGGGTGTTCATGGATAAGCTTGCTCAGTCATTAAATGCAAAAATTATTGCACCTATTTATCCGAAAGTACCACAATTTAGCTACAAGGATACGTATCCGAAAATGCTTGAATTATATAAAGAAATACTGGAAACAATCGAAAGTCCTGCATTATTAACGGTTATGGGAGATTCAGCAGGAGGTAATATTGCGTTAGGACTAGCCCATCTGTTAAAAATGAAAGATGTGCCACAGCCGAAAGATATAATTTTATTATCTGCTTGTGTCGATATGGGATTGGACAATCCACTCATACCTGAGTATGAAGCAAAAGATCCAATGTTAGCTGGCGCAGGAATGAAAGTAATTACAGAAATGTGGGCAGATGATAAGGATGCTAGTGACCCAATCATCAGTCCGATTTATGGTGATTTTAAAGGTATAGCAAAAATCACGCATTTCATTGGGACACATGAAAGCTTATATCCAGATGCGATCAAGCTAGATGAGAAATTAACAGAGCAAGGCATTGCAATCAACACTTTTGTCTATCCCAAAATGAATCATGTGTTTGTCATTATGCCAATTCCAGAAGCGGAAAATGCTCGACATAAAATTATTGACATTATAAATGACTAATTGCTGGAGTTTGAATAAAGGAAGAACAAGTTTATCTGTATTATAAACTTGTTCTTCTATTTTTGTTGTGTAATATAGAACAAACAATTCTTTCTCTCTATACTATTTTGTTTGGTACATTCCGAATGTAACATGCTTTAACATTATTTGCATTGGAATGTTAATTATATAATTAACAAGTAGTTATGTTGCATTTTCATATCCATTATGTTGAAAATATCCCCTATTATGTTAAACTTATTAAAATTTCAATTGGTTACCAAATAATGCTTTTTCATTTGATAGTATAACAGGAGTAGATAATGAGATTTGAAGAGATTATCTGAGAATAAAAGTGGTTTTTCCAAGTGTGAAATGATAATGAAGTGAGTGTTCGTACATACGTGGAGGGGATACAAAATGAATCAGAATGAATTAATTATTCTAAATTTTGAAGAAATTAGACGACGGAGTATAAAAGTATGGAAAGCAATACCGAGCGAGATGCTAGATTGGAAGCCTGATCAAGAGGCAATGACTTGTGCCGAGATGATTAGACATATATTAGAAGGTGAATATCTTTATCATCAAATTCTCATCAGAAAGGGTAGTGGAGGTTTAACAGACTTGCCTAATCCTTATGATAGAAAGAAATTTACCACAGTAGAAGATGATTTGTCATTTGCTCAATCATATCGTGAACAATTTATTCGTTACATAGAAACAATTACTCCTAGTGATTTAGAAAACATTAAAATAGACCGATCAGATGTAGGATATGTTCGAACACTTGGAGATATGCTTTTACGTATTGCCTATCATGAATCTGTTCACACAGGTCAATTGTTAGATTATATGAGAACGATGGGTATTGAGAGACCTAAAATCTGGGATTAAGTATTTTCGTTTTTTGTTGAGATATATTCAAAACTGCCTAATTGGGGAAGGAGAGATACGTGTGAAAAAAGTTCTTTTATTATTTTCGTTGTCTGTTTGTATGCTTTTTTTGTTTGCATGTCAATCTCAAGAGGAAAATATAACACTGTTAGATAACATTTCCACCATTTCCATATCTGATTCTGATGGATATGGGGGAATCAATGAAAATTACTTTACCACAATAGATAGAGATACACTTATAGCGAAGTTTGAGAACGTTCTAAAAAGCGCAAGAGCTAAAAAACAAAAAGTTGATGTGACTAACGAAAAGCCTGATTATGATGTGCTAATACGTTATGAAAATGGTGAAACGCATGGGTTACATATTGTATTAGGGGATATAGGTGAAGAAAGCAGAGTGATGTATATTGGTCACGAAAATATCGGCTATAATATACCTGATAAAGGTACAGAATTGTTAAGAGAAATAGTGGATATTAAGTAATTATCTTTATTGAAAAGTGGGAAATTGGTCGTTTGTTAATTGATGTGAAGTAACTATTTGATGTGGTTGTCTAATATGGATAGTCGCATGTTTTTAAGGCAATTGCTTTTTTAGATAATTTAAGTCGCTCAGGGAAAACAACAATTGAAAAGAAAATAGAAGTTTATAATATGGAGACAAAATTACATAAGAAACATGTTGGTAGGATGATAGAATATGAAAGGGGTGATGTCTTATGATGTATAAACAAAATGAGAGTAACAAAGTAGTTGTTAGAAAAAATCTTATACAGAGGAGATGTCACGTTGATAGTAAGTGAGGAAAAATTTAAGTACAGTGCAGAAACAGAAAGATTAGTAATTAAGCCATTAGAAAAAAGCGATTATTACAATTGGCTTCACGCATTTGAACAACGTTATCCGGCACAGCATCCTTACGATAAGGGCAAAATAAATATGCGAGATTCTACAGTGGAATGGTTTCATCAATTAGTAGATAAACACCAAAGATTAGCAAAGCAAGATGAGATGTATATATTTAGTGTCTTTTGAAAAGAAGATGGTGTGCATCTAGGTATGGTAGATATTTCAACCGTATTAAGAGAGGAATTTCAATGGGGCTTAATCGGATATTTTGTTCATAATCAGTATTGGGGAAATGGTTATGGTAAAGAAGCGGTGCAGGCAGTCATGAACATAGCGTTTCATAAGTTAGGTTTTCATCGTTTAGAAGCACATATCAATTTAGACAATTCTCTCTCGGTGAAGCTAGCAGAAAGAGTAGGTATGGAATTTGAATGTGTTCGGAAAGCTTTTTTATATGAAAATGATGATTGGACAGACCATTTGCTTTATTATAAAAATGCGAAGTGAATACAAAGAGAGAAGGGCATCTCGTGGAGAAGATGCCCCTTTTCTATATAATTGGTAATGTAATTCCATTATATGTTAAAATAATGTTATGTGGATTATATAGGTAAATATCCGAATGAATGGATAAATACAAAGGGAAGGTTGATAAAATGAAAAAGCGGTGGATTTTTTGGTGGGTGGCAAATTTATTCTGGGCGATTATTTTTGCTATGGGTGTAGGTTTTCTAATGTTTAGGGATGTAGATGCTGCGGGTGTTGCACAAACACCAGAACTAGCCATTTTTAGTTCTATTCTTTTTGGACTTTTGTTTGTTATACCATTTATTATTCAGGTTGTCTGGTTGATTCTTAATTTTACTCTTAAAAAGAGAGCAGAAAGTATCCAATGAACGCAACAGAATACATAAACACTAATTTCCCAGGCCTTGTACTAGCACCTAGCTTGTATATGCAGTGGGATGTTAAACTTCATTTTGAACTAGGAAGCGAGATGCATCCCTTACATGCTGTTGACAGTATCAATCATGCATATTTTACAAAGGTATACAGTCAATGCTTGTCTATTTTTGATGATTTATTTAGTGAACAGGATGATATTAATGTTCGTGGTAAACGCTTATCATCACAAAAAGGACAAAATGCCAAGCAAGATGAATTTGTTTGAGCGAAAGGTAAAGCAGAAAGCATTAAAACGGAAGATACAACAAGAAACATTGCCGAGCCCCTTTGATAAAGATGATGGCACGTCGCAGTTTTCTTTGATGTGTAAGAAAGCAGAGATAGATTATCGATTATTGATTCAGGCTGCATGTAACGAAGATTTTCCGTTGAAACCGAAGTTTAGGAATAAAGCAGGACTGGAGTATCCTGATGTCTTTTTTGTTAACCAATCTAACCATCTTATTTTCTTTATCTACGATAATAGAGGTTGTGAAGTAATCGCTAATGATAAGGAAACAATCTGCTTTTTATATGAAAAGTATGATAATTTAATAGATGAAGTAGAAAGAGCAGAAATGGAAGCTATTTTTAAAAAGGTTGAGGAGTAAAACCGTGAGTAAAATAAATGTTAGTATAGTCATAAGTTTGATTTTCGTTATTATTCTTGAAGTATTTGCCCAAGATATTGCATATTTTTTAAATCATCATATTGTCGCAATATGGCCAATCCATTATTTGACGGTGATAACAATCATTGCGGTGGTACTATATGTTGGTACATTAATTGTTATTTTAATTCAACATTTAAAACGAAGAATCACTAATAATAAATTAATAGCGTATCTTTATATTCTTGGGATAACAGGTCTTTTCACCACATTTTGGTCCTTATTTGTGTTAGCAATGTGGTGGGGATAATAGAAAAAAAGGAGGGGTTATCTTGGCGGTAGAAAAAACATTGAGAGTCTGTGAAAAAGGACATACATATTATAAAAGCAGTGAATGCAAGAGTTGTCCAACATGTGATAAAGAAAATAAACCTGAGAGTGGCTTTTTATCCAAGTTAAGTTCCCCTGCAAGAAATGCATTAATCCATGAAGGAATCGATACATTAGCGAAGCTTTCACAGTATACAGAAAAAGAAATTTTGAACATCCATGGTATCGGCCCAGCGTCAATGCCACCGTTAAGAGCTTCATTGGAAGAGGAAGGATGGTCGTTTAAACAATCGTAAGGTAAAGTACTCATTTAGAGTGCTTTATTTTTTGGGGAAAAGAAGTGAATTTTCTGAATTTTATGGTGTTTAATGTTAAAATAAAGAAAAATGGGGAGAGAACATGGAAACAATAATGGAAAAAAACGAGAAAGCTTTGGCAAGCATAAAGTGTTCATTAAAAACGTTTATTTATCACGGTGTAAACGTCCGTAATACCCCCACTTCAAGATTCGAGTTAAAACAAAGAAGCGAAGATGGTGGATAAACGGACGCTAACGCCCTGATAAGTTTCGCTAACAATTAGCGGGAGTCAAAAACTCCCACTGATTGAAGTCTCACTTTATGTGTGTTGTTTGATGCTAGTCTCGTAAAAAAGAGTATCTTTATTTACAAAAATGAAGCCAAATCCAATCATCTTAAACTTTGAGACGCTATTCTTTTCACTATATTGATGGATAGATGACTTTGCAGATTATCAGATAATTAAAAAATGAATAGGGGGATGACAATGAGAGATGAACAAGTGATGATGGAACTGATTCTTCACTTTGCTAAAGAAGATCCGCGAATTCGTGCTGTATATATGAACGGATCAAGAACAAATCCTCATGTTCCTAAAGATATTTTTCAGGACTATGATATCGTGTATGTTGTAACAGAGGTAAGTCCATTTATTAAGGATAAGAGTTGGATTAGCTACTTTGGCGATTTAATAATGATGCAAGAGCCAGACAGAAATGATTTTGCTAACAATAGCGAAATTGCAATGTCTTATGGATTTTTAATGCTTTTTACAGATGGTAATCGCATCGATCTACGTCTTCAAACAAATGAGAGGATGCTAGAGGAGTACGGAAAAGATAAGTTAACTTTACCATTAATGGACAAGGAGAATATTTTACCTGCAATAGCTAGCCCGACAGATATGGATTATCATGTCCAAATGCCAACAAAGGCTGAGTATGATAGTTATACAAATAATTTCTGGTGGTGTCTTCAAAACGTTGCGAAAGGTATTTGGCGTGATGAACTCCCATATGCAAAATTAATGTTTGAACATACGACAAGAGTTTCTTTGGATAAAATGGTTGAATGGTGGATTGGGATTAAATATGATTATCAAATCTCCACAGGCAAAATGGGAAAATATTTTCAAAAGTATCTTCCGCCATCGTATTGGGAGATGTATAAATCCACTTACTCTGATTCTGATTATACAAATATGTGGGAGTCAATCTTTGTAACTTGTGAATTGTTTAGAATTTTAGCGAAAGAGGTAGCTGCTCATTTTCATTTTTCTTATCCGATAGAGGATGATCAAAACATGACAACATACCTTCAAGATGTTCGTCGTCTACCATCCAATGCAACTAGTATTAGATAAAATGAGGCCTCCACTGATTGTTAACGAATTTTATGAAGAAGCGTGGAGGATATAATGAAACCATTAATCGAACAAATTCCATACATCAAGAACTGCAAAGAGATGAAACAAATTCATAAAGGATTATCTTTAGACCGAAAATATCTTGTTCAAATGGCTGACACAGCTCAAAAACTATTGCTACGTCTATTCGACCTCAAGGAATTACCTGCCAAAAAGGAAGAGTACGCCATTTTACAAAAAATGCAGAAGGATTCTATCAAATGTTCTGTTCCGCTTGCGATCGGAGAACTAGACAATCAAGGTTATCTGATCACTTCTTATATAGAGGGGGAGGATGCGAAAGACGAGATTGTGAAATACTCAAGCGAGGAACAATTTCAAATTGGCGTAGAAGCAGGACGAGAATTAAAAAAGATCCATCGCATTATAGCACCTGAACAAATCACTTCCTGGTATACAAGAAAAGCGGAAAAGCATCAAAACTATATAAATGCTTATTTAACGTGTGGCGTGAAAGTAAAAAACGATGAGAAGCTCATCCGTTTTATTGATGAAAACATTCATCTAATGAAAAATCGATCAAATTTGTTGCAGCATGATGATTATCATCTTGACAATATCATTGTTCAAGACAAAAGTATTGCGGGCATCATTGATTTTGAACGATTTGATTGGGGAGACCCTATCCATGAGTTTTTAAAAATCGGCATTTTTAGTAGTGAAATAAGTATTCCTTTTTCCATCGGGCAAATCAAGGGATATTTTAATGGAGATCCTGATGAAGCATTTTGGAAATTGTACTCACTTTATTTAGCTATGTGCGTATTCTCAAGTGTTATATGGACAATAAATGTTATCCCGCATGATTTACCAAATATGCCTGCGAAAATGGATAGATTTTTAACTGATCATGATTACTTTGACCAAATCATGCCTAGTTGGTATAAGTAAAAATCAGATTTTCGTCATTTGTGTATTGTTGGTGAACATGCTATTTTATCTCAAGACAATATGAGAGTAATGAAGAACAGTTAGAAACAGAATGAAAAGATAATCCTGAATATGAAGCAGTAAAATTAGAACTTGAAAATTTGGACTTATTAACATAGGAACTTTTGAAACGCAGTCACGGACCTTACTAAACACTATATACAGTTATGAATTAGAAATGCATCAAAGAAGCTAATGTGAATGCTAGGGAAAACGGAAGCAAATATAGCAGTAGGAAGGTGTAAACTAAATGAACAAATATCATCTATCGAGCTTAAAGCTAATTTTTATTATTGCTATAACAATATTTTTGTCTACGTATTGGTTGGATTTAAAAATAGGTTATGGAATTGTATTTTTGTTTGTAGTTGTTGGTTATGCTATTTACCTTAATTTTAAAGCAGCTAAAAATATATGAGAATGATATTCTTTTAATTACCTAGTTGTTTCATTAGTTTTACTGATGCCTGGTAGCTCTGATATTATTGCAGAGCTTTTAAAATTAGAGTAAGTAGAGATACGTAATTTTAAAGCAAACGGGCGCTTTTAATTAATAAAAAGGAGCTTTTTAATAAAGGAAGGAGGAGTGAGCTTGGCAGATTATAAGATTAGATCAGAAAAGGAACAAGATATTGATTTTCTATGGGAGATGCTTTATCAAGCAATTTATGTTCCAGAAGGAGAAGCGCGACCTTCACGGGAGATCTTAAACCAACCTAATATACTAAAATATTTATGCAATTGGGGAAGACAAGGAGATATAGCCTATATCGCGACGGATTTAAGTGATAACCCCGTTGGAGCAATATGGACACGTTTATTTGATGAAGCAAATAAAACATATGGATATATTGATAAAAACACTCCAGTACTTAGCATGGCAGTTTTACCAAAACATAGAGGTCAAGGGATAGGAACTCTACTTCTTAATGAAATGATAAGGAAAGCTAAGGATTCTGGTTTCATTTCATTATCATTAAGTGTTGATCCCAACAATCCTGCTCTTCGTTTGTATGAAAAGTGTGGGTTTGTGAAAGTCGGTATAGATGGAACATCGTGGGATATGATGGCAACATTAGATAAAAAATAAAATATCGAATGACTTCAACAAGATATCCTTTTAATTGTATAGGAATTTTAAAAGCATCAGGCTTATTCCAGAACCGGACGCGATTGTGAAGCAACACAGGAAGAAAACAATAGTTTTTATGATTTTTTACGGTTTAGGTCTTGATAAATACAAAGAGGGTGGTGCTGTATGACGGTTTTCGAAACACTTATGTTTACTTTGGCGTTTGCTAGTTTAATTGTTGCAGTGCTGTCATTTAACCAAAAAAATAATCCACCCTTGAGTTAGCAGCTCAGTGGATTATTTCCCATTAGCGCTGACCCCCTTACAGGGAGCCTACTATTGCCAACCGTTTGGTGTACCAGCACCAGACGGTTGTTAATATTATATGACTTTCTATTTATATTATACTTGATAACAGGAATTTAAACAATCTTTCCTTTTATGTTTCCGAACACGGAATGTCTTCTCCAGTATCATTTGGTGCTTGAAGGTGATCATTTTTTCTTGAAAGGTGCGCAGTCTTTTGCTTTATCACGGTGTAAAAGTCGGTAAAACCTTCTTTTTTCGGCCGCTAATTTTTCTGCTCTTGCTAAGCGATTCCAGTTTGTAATGCGTATTGATTGATATATGGCACTTCTATTTTTGTACCTTGATGGTTGTGAAGAAATACAGGGTCTTGTTCATTCCGGTACGAAATAAAAGCAGATGGTACTTCAATTCGGCTTTCTGTGCCCACCATGAAAGGTAAGTGCAACATCATAATTGAACATCAATATACTTGATGCCATCATATTATTTAAACGTGTTACTTAAATGACTCCGATGTCATTTGTATTTCTAAATGGTTAATAAAGCAATTTTGTCTAAAGGTCCAAAAAGTTTTTGGCTATCATCTTATTTAGCAAATATACTAACGAAAATGGATAGATTTTTAACTGACCATGATTACTTTGACCAAATTATGCCTAGCTGGTATAAGTAAAAATTAGATTTTTGTCATTTGTGTATTGTTGGTGAACATGCTATTTTATCTCAAGACAAGATGAGAGTAGGGATACCATTGAAAATACACAATCCGCACGACAAATATTTCAAAGCCATTTTTAGTAATGTAGAAGTGGTGAAAGATTTTCTAACACATTTTGTTCCACCTTCTATTAGCATGGTCATGGACTTAGAAACCCTTGAACCACAAAAAGATAGCTTCATTAATGACAGTCTCCGTGAAAATTTTTCTGATATGTTGTTCCAAGTGAAAATCCAAAACAAAAATGCGTATCTTTCTCTGCTGTTTGAGCATAAAAGTACCATTAATAAAATGATACCTGTGCAATTGCTCGAATATATGCTGTCCATTTGGCGATATAAACAGGAAAAAGCGAAAGCAGCATCCTTACCAATTATTTTCCCAATTGTTATATATCACGGCCAACAAGACTGGACAGCTTCCTCATTAGGTGAGGTGTTAGAAGGCTATCACCTAATGCCAGCCCAAATACAAAAATATGTTCCAAATTATGAATACTTTCTGTTCGATGTGTCAAAGTATAATGAAGAAGAAATAAAATGGAATGTTCAATTGCATATTTTGTTCCTCCTTTTTCGCGACATTTACCAAAAAGATATCACCGAATTTCTACATACTGTGTATTCCGCGATTCATTACTTAAAAAAATTAGATGACCAAGAAACAGCTATACAATATTTAGAAACATCTCTAAGGTATATTATTAATGCCAATCACCAGCTTACAAAAGCTGCTTATCATGATATTATAAAGTGAGACTTCAATCAGTGGGAGTTAAAAACTCCCACTGATTAAAGTCTCACGTTATCTCGCCTTTTGAAAAGTATAACTTTGCTCACGATATATGAGTCCGTAAAGCTCCTGCTGATTGAAGCCTTCCTTCAAATTCAGAACTTTTAGGCTGATTGGTACTGAAGCGTATACTATGAAAAAGCCCAAAAAGCTCACTATCTTTTTGGGCCGCATTCCTATTCTCCTTTTCTCGCTTGCAATTCTTCCAGCAACTTCGGATAAATTTTATCTAATTTGTAAAAGGCTAAGATAATTAATTGAATCACTGTAAAGATAACAGGTACCCACACGAACAGGAAGATGATCATTGATGTTGCGCTGCTTGATTGTTCGACAGCACCACCAACATAGCCACTGAGTGATAAACACCAGCCCATAATTGCAGCGCCTAGTCCCATTCCAACTTTTGTGCCAAAACTTCCTGCACTGTACACAAGTCCTTCCGCTCTAATTCCTGTTTTCCATTCTCCATATTCAATTGTATCAGCAAGCATTGCGAAAAAGGATGCAGCAACAGGTATTCCACCGATACCACGAATAACGGATCCTACTAATACGAAAGTAAAGCTTGCAGGGTCAATGAGAATAACAACCGTTCCCAATAAGCCGAAAAGCATCCCCGCAATCATCGCGTTTCTTTTACCGAATCGTTTAATAATTGGTGCAACAAAAAGTAAACCAATCATAGCTGGAAGTAGTCCTGCTAAGCCAAGTGGTCCTACAAGTGCAGGGTTCTGCAAAATATAGTCTGCATAGTATACACCGAGTCCACCATTCAATCCATTTGCTGTATATGTTACGAGTGCGAATAATAATGCTAATCCCCAATATTTATTTTTCATTAATGATTGAAAACCAGATTTAAAAGGAATGGTTGCATCTGTTTGTTGTACGGCTGTGACACGTTCTTTTGTAGTAGCAAAAGTAATAAGAAAAATGATACCAGCTAAAATACCAAAAATAGCGAATGTTAGTGACCAACCTTGCTTTCCACCACCGAGCATTTCGACAAGAGGAATCGTTAAATTCAAGATAATTAAATTGGCTACCATCGCCATAAACATTCGGAAAATATTTAATGTAGATCGTTCATATTGATCTTGTGTAATTCGAGCATTCAACACACCATAAGGAATATTAATTGCAGTATAAATAACATGTACAACATTGTACGTAATCGCAATATAAATAAGCATGCCAACAGGTCCAAAATCAGGAACTGTAAATAATAAAAAGGCAGAAATCGCATATGGTATTGCCATCCACATCAGCCAAGGGCGAGCTTTACCATGTTTTGTATTTGTTTTATCGACCAATGCTCCCATTCCAATATCGGTGAAACCATCTAATATTCTAGATACTAAAAGGATTGTTCCCACAATTGCGGCAGATGCGCCAGCGATATCTGTGTAGTAAAATAACAAAAACGAGGAAACAGCTGCAAAAACAAGATTACTTGCAAAATCACCCAAACCATAGCCAAACTTCTCTTGAAAACGAATGTTATTACCTACTGGAGTTACTGTTTTATCTGAAGTAAGTGTTGGTTGTTCATCGCGATAAACGCTTCCCATTTTACTTCCCCCTTTGTTTATAATTGATTATATTGTAACCGCATTCATTTTGTGTTTTTGGTATAATAATTATAATTATTGTATTATTACAATTATATTTAAAGCGTTTACATAAGGGGGATGGTATATGAAAGAGATCTGGTATTATCAAGATATTCATTATATAGCTCGTATGTTGTATCAAGCATTGCGTATACCTGTATCATATATTGAGCCTAACAGTAAAGCGGTTGTTTCTTATCCACAGCTAGTTGTGACGAATCCAGCTTATTCTAATAGGCAGGAATTAATGCAGCAGCTTTCTTTTCAAGATGATTCTACCTATCAACCGATATATAAAACGACACCATATTTTGAGCAATTTATTTCTTTGAAAATAGGTCATACAAATGGAGCGGTTTGGCTGTTAGGTCCTACACTCCCATTTACATTAACAGAAGGACTTATTCATGGAATGATTACTGATTTAGAGGTGAAGGTACAATTATCCACATTAAGCTATTATTATGATTCTTTAGCAGTTATTCCGAAAGCGCGTCTAAAAGAAATAGGATTATTAATGACGTATATGATTACACGAAAAAAACTTTCACGAGAAGCTATTGTGGATGAAGTGATTAGTGACGATGAGCTTCGCTTGAAAGAAAATCCTGATATTCTTGTGTCAAAAAGTAGACAAGAGGTTTCCTTTCATAATACATATCACTGGGAAAAAGTATTGCTGCAAGCTATCAGAGATGGTGATAAAGAGAAACTCAAGGAATTGATTGATAATCCGGATGGACGTGCAGGAGTTTTATCGAAGAAAAGTCATCTTCGTAATAGTAAGAATTTAGCTATTTCTGTTATTACGCTTGCTACAAGAGCTGCTATAGAGGGTGGGGTTTATGGAGAAACTGCCTATACAATCAGTGATTTATTTATTCAAGAATTAGAAGAATTGCAACAGGTAAAAGAAGTGCTAATACGGATGAACAAAGCTTTATTTACGTTTACTGATAAAGTGAAAGAGACAAGACGAAGCAAATACTCTCCACCTATTCTTAAGTGTCAAACGTATATTTATCAACATCTATATGAAAAAATCACGCTTCAACAGTTAGCGAAATTAGTGAATATACACGAAAGTTATCTCTCCATTCTATTTACTAACGAGGTAGGAATACCTATTAGTAAGTATATTGTTCGTGAAAAGATTGAAGAAGCCAAGAGGTTATTATTGCATACCGATTCCAGTATTACCGATATATACACCCTTCTGCAATTTTATGATCAGAGTCATTTTACTAAAACATTTAAAAAGATAGTTGGTGTCACACCAAGAACATACCGGCAAAAGTCTGGGACGGTTGATTAACAAGTAAGGTCGTTCAACATATGTTGAACGACCCTTTCTGACTAATAGGTTGTCCCCTCTGTGAAATGGCCTGTAAAACCTCCGCTAATTGACGTCTCCTTTTATTTTGTCACGGTGCATGAGTCCGTAATACCCCCACTTCAAGATTCGAGTGAAAACGAGGAAGCTAAGTGGGGGATAAACGGACGCTAACGCCCTGATAAGTTTCGCTAACAATCAGTGGGAGTCAAAACTCCCACTGAACGAAGTCTTACTTCATTTTATTAATCAGCTCAATAATTTCCTCATCATTACCAGGATCAATGGACACTAGTTCTGTATTTTCAATAATATCTTCATAGAATTCTTCACCCGCTGGGTAATTACCATCCCAACGTAAAGGAACATTGTACAGATTAATTGTGCCATCCCTATTACCACTGTAAGTTACCGAATCAGCTACTAATCGACTACCTGAAAGCTGGATCACATCCTCTCGGTAGCTGGCGCTCGTTTCATCATCAGGATTAAGTAGTGTACCAGCTGGAATATGTTCAATATTTAGCTCATCTATATCTTGCATAGCACCAAGCTGCAACCAAACTCTAGCATATTCGATTTCTTCAGAAGAATAGTTAGCTAATGGATTAGCTTCTTCACTTTCAGATGTATCATTGGAAGCATTGTCTGTTGTTTCCTCAGAAGTATTTTCATTTGTTTCTGCCTCGATTTGGTCGTCTTCTCCTATATCATCTGTTATCTCTTCCGATTGGGAAGTGGAGACATTTTCCGAAGGATCTGATGTTACTTCTTCGTTTGTATCGTTGGAACACCCGACGATTAACAGAGCGATCAATAGTAGGGCCATACTACAATAAGAAGTCTTTGTTATTTCCTTCATTCGACCAATCCTTTCTAACAATCACAGCAGTTTGTTCTATATGACCTTAGAATGAAATCTTCAATAGGTCATTGTATGAATAAATAACTTTTGAAAAAAAGATGCATATTAGCCGATTACGATCATAGTGTAATAGTATAAGAATTTTTGGATGACTGTATGCACATTGAAAGAGTGGCAATTCATTTTGATATATGATTATCCTGAAATGATAACGCTTACTTTAAGTGGTGTGGAAGTTCACTGGTTAACAGACTCTAGTAACAACGGGGGGATAAAGGGATGAAGAGGCGAAGTTTTTACGCTATTGGTGTGTTAGCTGTTGCGGTTATGTTAGTCCTCAGTGCATGTAGTGGTGAGGAAAACGATGATGCTGCAAACGAAGACGAGGATGTGGTGACATTAAGCTTTTGGAATAGATATCCTGAATTACGAGGTGGATTAGAACAATTAATTGCAGGTTTTGAAGCGGAACATCCACATATCAAAATAGATAAACAAGAAACACCGGAGCCAGAAACGCAACTTCGAACAGCATTATCGGAAGGAAATGTTCCTGATCTATGGACGAATATTGTGGACTTATCAGAATTAGTAGAAGTAGATGCGGTGAAAAATTTGGATGAGATTTTTACCGATGAAGTGAAGGCACAGTTTCAAGATGGAACTTGGTATGAAAACGGAACAACCTCAGATGGTTCCGTATATGGATTTCCGCTAGCATCACCGAGAAGTAAGGCAATGATTATGTACTATAACAAAGATGTATTTGATATGTTAGGCCTGACAGAAGCAGATATTCCGGCAACATGGGAGGAATTTAAAACAATCGGCCAAAGGATACTTGATGAATCTGGGGGTGCTATTTATCCGATCGTTTGGAATAATCCTGGCTGGGCAAATGAGCAGCTCGTTTCCATGATGGGAACAGCTATTACACCAGAGGTTCCATGGCAAGAAAATTATCGCGAAGGAGAACCACAACTACTAACCGACGGGAAAATCGAAAGTGCAACGTTTATTAAAGAGCTATTAGATGAAGGAATTATGGCTCCACAAAGTGTGGAAGTCGGATTAGGGGAAGCAGAGGCACTGTTTGCCGTAGGACAGAGTGCGTTTCTTTGGAGTGGTGATTGGGTCGGACGACAATTATATGGTGAAAATGAATTTGAAAATTGGGGTGTAGCGCCATTACCAACAAAAGATGGTCAGCCTTATTACTATCATGCAGGATCGGAGGCTACTAGTATTCGTGTAAGCAATGAAACAGAACATTGGGAAGAAGTACGCACTTTCTTAGAGTATGCTTTGGACCATCTTTATGAAACGGTTTATGTAAATACAGGAGCGGGTTTACCTGCAAAAGCAGATGTAGGTGGCGATCCTCCTTTTGAACAATATCATGACATTCTTGAATTAGAGAATGAACTGGCTATTCCTGTTCCAAAGCCAGCGGAATTAAATCCTGACATTATTGAATTTAATCGAGCATATCGTAATAAGCTGGAAGTTGGAGGAATTGGTGATGCAGTAGTTGGTTATATCACAGGAAATATTGATGATTTAGAAGCAGAAATAGGTAAGCTCGACCAAGATATGAAAGATGCTTTCTTTGAGACGTTAGAAGAATTTCCGGAAGTTTCTCAAGAAGATTATATCTATCCGAATTGGCAACCATTTGAGCCATATACAGTCGATAAATATGATGAGTTGAAATAAAGAAAAGCTTGGCATATTGCCAAGTTTTTCTTTCCATATACCTTGGAAAGGGTGAACAATCAGATGGAGCAAAAAAGGAAATCAAATTTACAGACGTTAAAAAAGAGAAAGACGATGTGGGCGTATATCTTTCTAGCGCCACAAATTATCGTTTTTTTTATATTTTCTGCTTATCCAATCGTTATGAGTTATGTGTATTCCTTTTATGAATGGACAGGAATTGGTCCTTTATCTAATTTCGTTGGACTAGATAATTACTATCAATTATTAACATCTGATCGATTTTGGAATTCGGCGGTTGTTTCGATCTATTACATTATTGGGACAACGATTTTAGGGGTTGGAGGAGCACTCGTTTTAGCCATTATCTTAAATGATCAAAAATTGCAGGGAAAAGGTTTTTACCGGGCGATTTACTTTTTACCAGTTGTTACGACAACGGCCATTGTTGGGATTATCATGGGAAACATTTTTGGGATTAACGGCTTTGCCAATCAATTGTTGTTGAACGTTAATATCATAGATAAACCAATACCATGGTTAACAGATCCGGTTCTAGCGGTGATTGTCCTGATTGTCATTGGCTCATGGAAAGGCTTGGGGATTAATATGGTGTATTGGTTAGCAGGTTTACAATCGATTCCCAATGAATTGTATGAATCTGCTCAATTAGATGGAGCAGGCTTTTGGTCTACATTAAGGCATATTACATTACCATTATTGAAGCCAATTGCAGCAGTAATTATCTTGCTTTCATTAGTAAGTGGTATTAATGCCTTTGATTTAGTCAAAACATTGACAGATGGTGGACCGAATTTTGCGACGGAAACGATGGACTTGTTTATTTATAATTTTGCCTTTTCCAGCCAGCTTGGTGGCGGACAAGTGAGGATGGGTTATGCATCTGCTGCAGGTGTTTTACTAGGAATGTTTACGTTTGTTATTAGTATGGTTTTCGGTGCGGCATCATTTGGGAAGCAAATAACGAAGTTTAGGATGAACAAGAAGAAAAAAGGTGGTGTGAGCGCATGATTGCAACGAAAAGTGCACGTATGATTATTCATGTTCTGTTACTCTTGTTCGGGATTGTCTGGATCTATCCCTTTGTTTGGATGGTCTTTTCCTCCTTTAAAACAAATCAAGAATTTTTAACGAGTGGAACAACACTTATACCGGAACAATGGCATTGGGAAAACTATTCTGATGCTTGGATTACCGCTAATTTTTCTGGTTATTTTATCAATACCGTTATTTTCACTGTTGCAACTGTGGTTATCGTGATTGTCCTTTCTTCATTGACAGGTTATGCGCTAGGAAGAATTGATTTTCCAGGCAAGAAAGTGATTATGGTTTGTGTAGTGGCGATTATGTTCATCCCAAAAGGTTACACGATTATTCCATTGTTCAAGTTAGTTAGTGCCATGGGGCTTGATAATTCATTGTTAGGGATAATTGTGGCAGAGTCGTCAGGTGCACATGTTCTGTTTATTTTAATGTTTGCTTCCTTTTTTGCTAATTTACCTAAATCGGTTGAAGAAGCAGCGGAAATAGATGGGGCAGGATTTTTAACGGTTTTCACAAAAGTGATGTTACCGCTTAGTATGCCCATTGTCGCCACAACCGCTATCATGCAATTTATATGGACATGGAGTTCCTTCCTTGTACCGCTTGTCTTAACGATCAGTAAACCAGAATTACGGACATTAGCAGTAGGGATGCAAAATTTTGTGCAGACATATGCAGTTGATTTCTCTGGAATGGCGGCAGGTGCAACTATTTCGTTACTACCAGTGATGATTATCTTTATTATTATGCAACGATATTTTATCGAAGGTGTAGCAGGTGCGGTTAAGAGTTAAAAAGGACGGGAGGATATGATGAAGACTTTTACGTACAAAATATCGGAATGGGTTATGCGTGTAAGTGTATTGAATCTTCTTTGGATCTTTTTTTCAATCTTAGGATTAGGTATTGTTGGCTTTTTTCCTGCAACCGTAGCGATGTATACGATTGTACGGAAATGGATCAAAGGCGAGACAGATGTCCGAATCTTTCACACATTTACCCAAACATTCAAACATAGCTTGTGGAAAGCAAATGTTTTAGGTTATATTAGTGTGATTGGTGGACTGATTTTATATCTGGACTATGTCGTGATTCAGCGTATGGATATGATGCTATATGTTGGGTTAGGGTTATTGTTATTAACAATTACTTTTTATTATGTAATGATTGTGTTTTTCCTATTTCCGGTCTATGTTCATTACGATATTAAGTTGATTGAATGCTTTAAATATGCGTTTATTATAGGTGCTGCCTATCCATTGAGGACGATTTATATGTTGTTTACGATGTTTGTTATTTATTATATAACGGCTTCGTTTCCCGTTATTTTCTTGTTTTTCTCTGGTAGTATTGGCAGTTTATTGATTATGCGTTTTACGTATGTTGCCTTTAAACGAACAGAACAAAAGTCGAGAAAACTACAAACAGTGGAATGAAAAATAGCCAAACACCTCTATGTTGTAGAGGTGTTTGGCTTGATATTATAATAAATTTTCTAATGAATCTATCATTTCACTAACAAACATTCTAACTAGAATTACGATAATAATAATATTAAATAATAGCGTTAATAAGGTAAAATAGTAATTTTGTTTATGTTGTTGCAGATGATAAAACGCATGAATAATAGGGTTAATATAAATAGCAGTACTTAAAAGTATAACGAAAAGTGAAAACATTAATAGTGTATCTTCAGGATAGTTTAGATTGATTGAAATAACACCTACTAACGCTAGTAAAGTAAACACGGCGAATATAGCGACAAAAGGTACAAGTAACCCAGCATATCTGATATATAGTGTTTTTACTGAAATCGTATTTTTAGTAATTTTCAGCGTAATGAAATTAGCTAATAAACCAGTAAAGAAAAATAGTACTGCAATGAAAAATAATCGGCTAACGATAGAGAAGAATGGTAAACTACCCATATCCATAAACCCAAAGTCCTGTTCTTTCCACATATTATTGGCTACTACATATAAGAAAATCGCTACTAATAATGGCAATAAAATAGAAGTAATAATAGCGCCGCTTAGTGCATGCTCTCCATCACGTAAAGCAATGCTTGGTTTTTTCAGTCTTGTGAGGAAATAATTCCAATATTGCTCAGATTCAGCTTTTACTTTTTCAAATGTTTCGCTAGCCTTTGTTGAAGCGGCTTCTGCTTGGGGAGCTGGTCCGTCTGCTGCAGCATGTTCTGTTGTAGTTTGTAATGGTGCTCCACATGCTTCACAAAAGTTTCCTTCTTCTTGTTCTGTTCCGCATTTGGGACAGGTAGTCATAGTGTATCTCTCCTTTAGTAAAATAATAATAAGTGTCGTGTTCTATTTTAAATTTGTTACATTCTCTATCTTCATCATATCCAGAATCAAATATTAATTCGGTAATAACAGAAGCTTGATATGGCTCTCCTTCATTTGTAACAAAAAACCTTCCGTTATCAATTTGAATTTGTTCAATAGAACCTGAAAAATTGCGATTATCTGCAAGCCTATCAACTCATTTCATTCCTTATTCTAATGAAAGGGTTCGAAAGCACTAGTTTAGTATAACTAAATCTATTCCAATGTTCAACAAAATTTACTATAATGTAACTTATGTAGAAAGGTGGGGGAAAATGGCGTATTGTAAAAATTGTGGAAAAGAATTGCCAGAAGGGGCGAAATTTTGTAAGCACTGTGGTCATACATTAGGCAACGGTGCAACAAGTCATAAGAGTTCGTCTCCAAAGAAAAAAATGTCGAAAAAACAAAAGATAATATTTTCTATTATAGGAGGTGTAGTTTTATTACTTGTTATCGCGTTCTCCATTTTGAATTATTTATCATCACCTAATCAATTGATGAAATCATTATCAACAGCGATGGAAGAACAGGATTATGAAAAGATTGGGAAAATGGTTGTCTTTGCAGATACAGATGAAGAGATCGGAACAGAAAATGCAACAGCAATGGTTCAAAAGTTAGAGGAAGAACGTTCAACAAAAAATTATCTTTTGCAAAATCTAGCTCAACAAGCTGCAAATAAAATGGCAGAACATGACACGATATTAAATCTAACCGAAGGAAAATGTTATTTACTGCTCGATTGTTACAAGATAACGGCACAACCAATTTATATTACTACCTCTTCTAATCTGAATGACACCGTCGTGCACTATCATGATAATAAGACGGTAACGATAGAAGAAAAAGAAGATGAAATCGAATTAGGTCCTTTTACATATGGTGAGCATGTATTAAAAGGCGAGTATGATAGCAATATTCGTCATTTAGAGACAGAGGAAACGATTGATTTATATGATTATCAACATACATTGGATTTTTATTTCGATTATGACGCAATCTATATCGAGGATTTTGTCTTGAATGGTGATACGACGGTATTGCTTAACGGTGACGAAATAGATGAATCGATGTATTTAGATGAAACACAGATCGGCCCGCTGGCAAACGATGAAGAATATACGATTGAAATACAAACCGAATTTCCATGGGGAACGTTATCAACTGGAGAACAAGAAGTATCTGATTATTATGTTGACCAAGTCAATTATCAACCAACAGAAGAATTGTTAGATCAAGTAGCCGATGATTATAGCTCATTTCTCGATAAATTATTTGAAGGTATAGGCTCTAATAATACTGAAGGATTCAGCTTTTTGAGTGATGCAACAGAAAGTGAGATAGTTGAACTAATTGAGGATATAAATAATACTGTGGAAAATTGGGGTTATCTATATTATATCGATTTAAAAGAGTTTAGTATCGCGAATGACGCAATGAAAGCTTTTTATGATGAAGAACTTGAAGAATATGTATTACAAGTATTTACGAAACAAGAAGTAGCGGTTGAAAACACTAGGTACAACGATACGATTGATAATCCTAACTATAGAGAAGAGTATGGAGAGTTAGTATTGCGTTTTAATGAAGATAACTGGGAAGTTTATGATGTAAGAGATGATTATTCGACAAGTGAGCACGAATATACGAAGTATGAGTATAAAGGTGATGCAGTTGTTATAGAAGACGACGGTGAAAAGAAAGATGACAGTAGTGCTGACAAAGAAAAAACGGATGGAGAGGCTGAAGAACAAATAACAGATGCTACATTATCTTATATTGATATGTTAGTTGCTGCAATCAATGCTGGAGACTATAGTGTTGTGAGTGAATATATTCAAGCAGGTAGCGCCCTTGACGAGGCGCAACAAGGATTAGTGAAGCGACTGTATGACAATGGTACTATGGAGGAAGTTATCGAGCGAAAAGTTACTGATGTGAACAAATCAGGTGACAAATGGAAAGTGAGTACCAAGGAAACGATTCAGATTATATACGAAGACGGAGAAAGAGAAGAAAAGGATTATAACTGGACTTATACAGTAGTAGAAGATGATGGTGACTATCTGCTTACAGATATAGAATAAAATAATAATGAAAGAAAGCGGCGCTGTGTTACAGCGTCGCGTTTTTTAATTGGTGTTTTTCTTGAATTGGATTGGTAAATCTCTTAGTAGTAACTCTTTTTCTAGTATGGTTAGGTATTCTTGGCAAACGTCATATTTCTTCGCGTTATTATATAGTTTTAATAATTTTTCATTTTTTAATTTTTTTAGTTTCATTTTGTATTCTCCTGTTGAATAAGTATGTGAAATGTTGATAGATAATAGTCGAGTAAATAGAAAGATTGTTTATTAATTAATATACCCTCGAAATTTGTAGAAATAAATAATAAAAAATCAGAAATTTCATTCTATATTAGAATATTAAAAAATATATGAAAATAATGAAATTCTCCTTTTTCTTGTCCTATTAGTATGTAGATATGGGTGCAAAATCGTGTGAAAAATTAACAGGAGGTAAAACCAGTATACCCATATTCTAGCTTACTAAGGGAGGATATAGTATGAGTTCGAAAGGCAAAAAGAACGTAGATTACCGTAAAAAGATGAATAGACGACACCGTCAGAGAACATTTACTATGAAGAAGATGCTTGCTTCATCAGCGGCGGCGGTTTTGATCGTTTCCACATCACCAGTTTCTATTGATGGATACTTAGGAAAATATTCTTCAGGTTCCCATGGTGAGGTTCAAGCAGCTAGTTTAACGGAGGTACAGCTGTTAGAAAGCGTTAATGTTAATGCGGATTTAACAGAATTTGATGACTATTATGATTTAAGTCTTGAGTTAACAGGGAGAGGACTAGCAAATGCAGAGTTGGTTTCTCCTGAAAGAACGATTGTATTTCATGCACCAGAATTAGCAGGTCTTCTAGAAGCGGATGGAAATGCAACTGTTTCTGTTGATCTTTTACCAATAACTTTGGATGATATTCCAGCTTTAGGTGATACGTTAAGTGGATTGACTGGTACATTAAATGATACGGTAGGGGAATTAGTTTCAACTGTTGATACAATACTTGGTAATCCTGTAACATCCCCTTTGCTTAATGTTTCTGGTTTAGATGAGGTAGAAGATGCTTTAGCTGCATTAACAAATATTGATGCTGCTTTAGCAGACCTATTGCAATATAACACAGAAGTTCCTGTTGAGGTTAATCCTGATGGAACGATTGTTGTTTCTTTTGGTGATGGCTTAGGAGAGTACCTAGAAACAGCGGTACAAGATGTCGTTTTACAATTACTTAATGATGTGATTGATTCTATTAGTGCTTTACAAGTGGAAGTACTAGGCGGAACGATTTCAGTACCATTAGAGCCAGTTACAGATTTATTATCACCATTACAAGATTTAGTTAATAATTTAACAAGCGGATCAATTGATCTAGCGAGTAATTTAGCATCTGCACAAGTTTTAGGTGAAACATCTGTTACGCTTAACACGACATTGCCGAATCCTTCTGGACTTAGTGGAGAAGTTGATATTCAAGGAGCGGGAGTTAGCACTACTAATATTGATTTAGATTTATTATCTAGTTTGGAATCTACAGATACTATCGTGTTTGATGAAGATGTTGTGGCTTTAGAAGTGGGATCAGCAGATATTAGCGGAAATAGTACAGATGGTTATGAAGTAACGGGAGAAGCAAGTGGAGAGACCATTGCAATTACGAATGAGGCAGGAGAAGAAGTAGGCACAGGTCTAATCGAAGAAGATGGAACGTATACAGTAGAAGTACCAGCAGATTCAGTGGAAGAAGGAGAAGTTCTGGAAGTAGTAGCAACTGATGGAGAAGGAAATGAAAGTGAAGCTGTCACAGTAACAGTACCAACGGATGAAGAAGTCATTCCAGATCCAGACCCAGTAGATTTAGAAGTAGGCGAAGTAGACATCAGTGGAAATAGTGAACAAGGTTATGAAGTAACCGGTTCAGCTGATGGAGATACCGTTACAGTATCTGGAGAAGATGGAGAGGAAATCGCAACTGGAACTATTGAAGAAGATGGAAGTTTCGTTGTAGAAATTCCAGCTGAAGAGGTAGAAGTAGGAGAAGAGCTACAAGTTGTGTCCAGTGATGAAGATGGGAATGAAAGTGACCCAGTCACAGTAGTAGTGCCAGAGGACGAATCGGAAGACGGCGACGCAGATGCGGACGCAGACGCGGACTCTGATGCAGATGCAGACGCGGACTCTGATGCAGATGCAGACGCGGACTCTGATGCAGATGCAGACGCGGACTCTGATGCAGATGCAGACGCGGATTCTGATGCAGATGCAGACGCGGATTCTGATGCAGATGCAGACGCGGACTCTGATGCAGATGCAGACGCGGACTCAGATGCAGATGCAGACGCGGACTCTGATGCAGATGCAGACGCGGACTCTGATGCAGATGCAGACGCGGACTCAGATGCAGATGCAGACGCGGACGCAGATTCTGATGCAGACGCAGACTCAGATGCAGATGCAGACTCTGATTCGGATGCAGATGCAGACGCGGACTCAGATGCAGATGCAGACGCGGACTCTGATGCAGATGCAGACGCAGATTCGGATGCAGACGCAGACGCGGACTCTGATGCAGATGCAGACTCTGATTCGGATGCAGATGCAGACTCTGATTCGGATGCAGATGCAGACTCTGATTCGGATGCAGATGCAGACTCTGATTCGGATGCAGATGCAGACTCTGATTCGGATGCAGATGCGGACGCAGATTCGGATGCAGATGCGGACGCAGATTCGGACGCAGATGCAGACGCGGACGCAGATGCGGACGCGGATTCGGATGCAGATTCGGACGCAGATTCTGATGCAGATTCGGACGCAGATTCTGATGCAGATTCGGACGCAGATTCTGATGCAGATGCGGACGCAGATTCTGATGCAGATGCGGACGCAGATTCGGATGCAGATGCGGACGCAGATTCTGATGCAGATTCGGACGCAGATTCTGATGCAGATGCGGACGCAGATTCTGATGCAGATGCGGACGCAGATTCTGATGCAGATGCGGACGCAGATTCTGATGCAGATGCGGACGCAGATTCTGATGCAGATGCGGACGCAGATTCTG